>CAZMVJ010000056.1:0-15707 GCA_964569445.1 uncultured Anaerolineaceae bacterium
TTGTTCGGGGAGGCTCTTTCGGTATCGACGCGGATCGACAGTACGCCGTGGATCATCTTTGGCTGTCTGCACACCTCGACTCTCTATCGGCGACGCGGACTCCCGGCCGTGGCGCGTGAATGGCTCAAGCGGGCACGACACCTGGCCGGGCCGGGGCGGGCGGCCGATATGCTGACGGTCGAAGAGGCGTTTGTTCAATCGCTTTCGGAGCCTGAGCTGGCCGCAGCGGCGTTGGAGCGGACTCTGGCCTTGCCCGCCGACCAAGTGGAGTCGACGGCGCGAGCCACGGCCTTGGTCGCAAAGGCCCGGTGTTGCCTGACCCTGGGGGATCTGGACGGGGCAAAGGGGGCCCTGGTGGAGGCGTTGGGCTGGGTCGGGGCGAGGCAGCTCGAACAGGCGGTAGCGGCCGAGTTGCTGCACGATGAAGAGCTGCGCGGCCTCGCCAGCCGAACCCTCAGCGGGCACCCGGCGATGGGCGTGGTTCTCAACCGGGTGGAGGCGATGCGGTCCTTCGCCCGCCTACACGCGGCCGAGCCGTCCGAGCCCGTGACGCGGCCCGCCCGCTTGGAAGTCCGTGCCCTCGGCGGCGCCCAGGTCGCCCTGGGAGGCAACGACCTTCACACCACCAAGCCGCAGCTGCGGGAGGTCCTCTTCTATCTCGTCGATCGTCGGACCGTGCCGCGCGACGAGCTGGGGGAAGTGTTCTGGCAGTCATCGCCGCCAGGGAAGCGCAATGCCAACATCCACATGGCGATCCACTCACTCCGCCGCTGGGTCGGACGAGACGTCGTGGAGTTGGAGGCCGGTTCCTATCAACTGAGCCCATCCCTCGAGGTGGCCTACGATGTGGCCAGTTTCCTGCGGGCGCGCGGCATTGCCCTGGCGCTGGCGCGCGGTGATCCGCGACGGTATTTCGCGCTGACGGAGGCCGTCAACTCCTTTACCGGAGAGTTCCTGGTCGAATTCTCCTCCAACTGGGTTGTCGAGCGGCGGCGCGGGCTGGAGCTCCAGTACCTCGAGGTGCTCTCGGCCTATGGCGAAGAGGCCCTGACGCGGGACCAGCCGCAGCGGGCCGTCGAGCACATTCGCCGGGGATTGGCGATCGACCCGTATCGCGACGACCTGAACGCCCAATACATGGAGGCCCTGGGTCGACTGGGGCGGCGCAGTGAAATGGTCTCTCACTACCAGCGCTACACGACGCTGCTGGAGAGTGAGCTGGGTCTGGACCCTCCGCGTGAGGTCCGGGAGCTGTACGCGCGCCTGATTCGGTAATTCGTATAGGGGGAACAAGCAATAGCGCTTGTCATTACCCATGCTACTTTACATAACACCCGATGTTTCTCTCATTCCCGCGTGCCCGTTGTCGGACGTGGGCTCTCCCTCGATTGAGAACGTGTTGAGCGTGAACCCCTATGGTTTCTTCAGAAAGCTGGAGGGAAGGAGGCAATCATGGCACACGATCCTGTCGGCGGCGGCTAGTTCTCGAGAAGGCTCCAACCCATCCAAGTCGGTTGCCAGGCAGCGAAGTTTCGCTTAGCTGCCTTTTGTTTTATCCCGGCTGGCCACCGGGCCACAGATCAGGAGGAATCACGATGTCCATGCAAGCGTTGAATCGTCTGGTTGCCCGTTCCATCGTCGATCCGACCGTATTGCAGGCCTTCGGCTCCGGCCATATCGGACAGGTCCTCGGCGAACTCGATTTCTCGGCCGATATGCGCCTGACCCTCTCCGGCATCGAGGCCGGGTCGTGGACCGAGTTCGCCGTGCAGGCCTATCGCACGGTCAAGGCCTCCGAGAAGCCTGCCGTCCGCATCGAGCTGCCTTCGCCGCTGGAAGGCTTGATGCAGGAGCAGGAACAGAAGCGCTCTGACTACGGCCAGGTGGCATGAACCCGGTCACCCGCGAAGAGCGCCACTGGTTCCTGCACTGCCTGGCCCAGGGCCTCTATGAGTTCATGGGCGCCGCCGCGCCGCCGATCCCGGTGGAAGGGCTGCTGCAGCACCCGCCGGACGTCTACCGCGACGATTTCGGCGTCGTCGACATGTACTCGACGTTGTGGGACGCCACCTTCGCCCGCCCCCCGAACGGCCGGGGAAGCGTCTTCGTTCGGATCGACCTGAGTCCGGCCGAACGACGCCTGGCCCTGGCGCGTGAGCTCCTCAGCGCTCTCATCACCAGCCGTCATGGCCGGGCGATGGGTCTGGTCCAGCTGCTCATGGCTGACCTGAAGGACTCCGCCGAGTACTTCGCTCGCTGTCTGGCCGTACCGGAGCCGCTGCTCCAGGCCTTCCGACGGCGCGAAGGAAGAGTGGCGGACCTGGCCGAGGCGTTCGGCATCCCCACCGGCGCAGCCAGGCTGCGCTGGGAAGACTCGCCCGCGTAGCAGCGCCTGCACGCGCGGAACGGGTCGGGGAGAGAGGGCGGCGGTCCGCCGGGGACAACCCGGGAGCCGCTGCACGCCGCGTCCGAACGGCCCGCACCGCCTCGTCGTATCACCACGCCCGCTGGCACCCAACTTGCAGGGTCAAGGCCCGCATGCCGGGTCTGGGTATAATCCGGCGCCGGCCATGATTCCTTCATGCCAGGTTCGCGGTGACGCTGCCTCCACTTGATTCGGCCCCTCCCCCTCGGGTCTCGGGGCGCGTCTGGGCATTCCGTGCATTCCTGGTGCTGGCCCTGGCGGTGATCGTGATCGTCGCCCGTGCCGGGCTGAAGCTGGAAAGCCCGCCGCCGACCCCGATCGATCCCACCGTTCTCGCCCTCGCCACCCAACTGGCCTTCCCCGCCACGCCGAGCGCCACCGCCGGTCCACTATCCACTCCCGCACCCATCCCGACCCGCAGCACGCTTTCCGGCGTGATCCTGTACACCGCGCGGGCGGCCGCCCGTTCCCACTTGTGGGCCATCGCTCAGGGCGACCCGGCGCCGATCCAGTTGACCGACGGCGATTTCGATGACCGGGAGCCTGCGATCAGTCCCGACGGGAGGCAGGTGGCCTTCGCCTCGAACCGGGAGGGAGGTTGGGATCTCTACCTGCTCGACTTGTCGACGGGGGAGGTCCGTCAGGTCACGCGCACGGCCGCCTTCGAAGGGGATCCGACCTGGTCGCCGGACGGCGTGTGGCTCGCGTATGAGTCGTACGCCGGGGAAGATCTCGATATCTGGGTGCTGCGCGTAGACGCCAGCGAGCCCCCGATCCAGCTGACCGACGCCCCGTCGATGGACGCCTCGCCGACCTGGGATCCGGCCGGCAGGAGGGTGGCCTTCATCTCCGATCGTGACGGCCTGCCCGATGTCTTCATGGCAAATCTCGACGATCCGAATGAACGCTACCTCAACTTGACGCACACGCCGCTTGTCGCCGAAGCCGACCCGGCCTTCTCGCCCGACGGACGTTCGATCGCCTATTCGGGACGCGGCAATGGCCTCGACTTGATCTATGTCGCTTCGATGGAAGGAGACAGCAGCCCGCACGAAGTAGGCCTGGGCCGAAGCCCGGGGTGGTCCCCGAAGGGGGACGCCATCGGGGCCACCTTGCCCTCGGCCCAATCCAGCCACTTCGTGCTGTATCCGCTGATCCAGGCGGACGTCACCAGCGTCGGCTTCCCGGCCATCCGCGGCATCCTGGACCTGGCATGGGCGCCCGGGTCGCCGCCGCAGGGGGCGGCGTGGCTGCCGGCGAATTCGTCGCCGATTGGCGTGACGGCGGCCTCGGCCGCCGGCCGCGTCGCCCTCGCCCGCATTCCCGGCGTCGAAGCCCCGACGGGGATGCTGTCCGATTTGGTGGACGAGGCATTCCTCGCCTTGCGGGAACGCGCCGCCCTGGACGTCGGGTGGGACATCCTAGGGACGCTCGAGTACGCCTTCGTCGGCATCAACGCTCCCCTGCCTCCTGGGTTCGCTTACAACGACTGGCTCTACACCGGCCGGGCCTTCGCCGTCGACTCGCGCGCCCTGACTTCCGGTTTGCTGGAGGTGGTGCGGGAGGACTACGGCGCCGAAACCTACTGGCGCGTCTTCGTTATGGCCTCTCCTCAGGACGCGACCGTTGGCGAGCCGTTGCGAGTCCGGAGCTGGGATTTCACTACGCGCTACACCGGTGATCCGTCCACCTACGACCGCGGCGGTTCGCTCAAAGCGGCCCTGCCGCAGGGATACTACGTCGATCTGACTCAGTTGGCCGCCGACTTCGGTTTCGAACGCGTTCCGGCGATGTCCAATTGGCGGACCTATTTCCAGGGCGCACGCTATAACGAGTTCGCCCGAACGGACGGGCTTACCTGGTTGGATGCGATGCTGCAAGTCTATCCGCCGGAAGCGATCGTCACGCCGACCCCCTATCGCACGCCGACGTCGACGCCGACGCGCACACCGATCCCGACGGCCACGCCGTGGTGGTGGCGCTGGATCTTGACAGCGACGGCGCAAGCGCAGGCGACTCCGACGCCCTCGCCGTGAACCGTTTGTGGACGACGGGTGCTTACCTGGTCCTGGCGCTGGCCGCCAACGCTTGCGTCGCCGCGCCGGGCGAGAGCCCGTCTTCGACTCCGTCGGCAGCCGCCGTCGTCCCAGGCAGCCCCGAGCCGCTGGAACCGACTTCGACGGCCGCGCCGCTGGCGACTCTCTTGGCAGCCCCAGGCCTTCTTCCCGCTTCAACCGACGCCGCGGCGGCGGTTGCCGATTGGCGGCCGCCCCCTTACCCGGCGCCCTGGTCTCTGAGGCCGGAGGACCATTTCTACTTCTCCCGCCCAATTCCCTCCGGCGAGGTCAACTGGCCCAACCCAAGCTACCGTTATGGCGCGACCTATTCCGGCGAGCTGAGTGCGCACACCGGCGTCGATCTCGGAGCGGAGAGGGGCGCGCCGGTCCTGGCGGCGGCTGCCGGCGAAGTGGTGTGGACTGGCTTCGGGCTCTACCGCGGCCTGCCGGATCCGCACGACCCCTACGGCCTTGCCATCGCCATCCTGCATGATTTCGGCTACGACGGTAAATCGCTCTACACCGTCTATGCCCACCTGGAGTCGAGCCGCGTCTGGCGCGGCCAGCGGGTGGAGGCCGGGGAGACGATCGGAACGGTAGGCGATACCGGCCATGTCACCGGTCCGCACCTGCATTTCGAAGTGCGGCTGGGCGAGAACTACTACTTCTCCACCCGCAACCCCGAGCTGTGGGTCGTTCCGCCGGAAGGGTGGGGCGTGCTGGCCGGGCAGATTCTCAATTCCTCCGGCCTGCCGGTGTACGAGCATCCTGTACACGTCAAGTCGGTTGATACTGGCCAGGAGTGGACCGTCTTGAGCTACGCCCAGGGCACCGTCAACCCCGATTCGCCCTACAACGAGAATTTCGTGCTGGGGGACCTCCCGGCCGGTCCCTATGAGGTCAGCGTCGAGTACATCGGCCGCCTGCACACCGCCTGGCTGTTCCTGGTCCCCGGCCAAACCAACTTCGTCGTCTTCAAGGGCCGGGAGGGCTTCAAGATCGAGCCGACGCCAACGCCCGCCGCCCACGCCGCCGGCTGACATCCGTTGATCGTCCTCCAAAGTCAATTCGCCATCCCCGTCTTGCGTCAGTCGCCGGCCGGTCTCGACCGGATGACGGCGCCGGCGGTGCGCGGAGGATTCCTGCGGGTGACATCCCAGGGCGTGATCTGGCTGCCTTTGGGGTCGCGCCTGGTGGATCGACTACGGGGCCGATTGAGCGGCACAGCGCAAGGCCGGATCCTGGCCGGACAGGACTCCTCGTCCTCACCGATCCTGGAGATGCTCCGGGCTGAGCCGCGTTCGAACCGCGAGCTCCCTGTGGTCATCTACGCAGAATGGTCGCCTCCCTCAAGCGCGGCGCGAAGCCTCAAAGAAACTGAGACCTTGGGCGTCCTGGAGTGGGGCTCGGCCGCCGTCGATGCCGATCAAGCACAGGCTGCGCTGGGCGAGGTCGAGAGACGCCTGACCGGAGAGCTGGGCCGCTGCGGCCTGGACCTCCAGCATGCAGATGGTCTGGGGCGCGACGCGCAATGGGCTCAGCTCACGGACGAGGGGCCTTCGGTCTTCTTGCGGTGCAGCGCCTGCGGATACCTGGCCGAGCGCGAAACGGCGCGTTTCGGGCTGGCCCAGCCCCCGATCGCGGATGTCGAGGCGCTGCGCGAGGTCCACACGCCGGGTGCCTCCACGATCAAGATCCTGTGCGATCAAGTGGGCGTCGCGCCCTCCGCCACTCTCAAGGCCTTGTTCCTGACGGCGGACGGGGAAACGCTGCTGGCCCTGCTGCGCGGCGATCTGGAAGCCAGCCTGGAGAAGGTCCGACACGAGATCGGGGCCAAAGAAGTCCGGCCGGCCGCGCCCGAGGAAATCAGCCGCCTGGGCGTCGTCGCGGGGTATGCCGGCCCGGTGGGATTGAAGGTGAGAACGGAACGCCGCGGCCAGGGGGTATGGGTCGTGGCAGACCGGTCGATCGTCGCCTCCGCCAACCTGGTGACCGGCGCCAACCGCGACGGTTTTCACCTTCTGGGCGTGAACTACCCTCGCGATTTCGCCGTGACCGAGACCTTCGACTTCGCCCGTGCGCCGCGCGGTGCGCCGTGCGCCGCCTGCGGCGGGACGCTCGCCGAAAGGAAGGGCCTTGTCCTCGCCCGCCGCCGAACGTTCGAGCAAGGATTTGCCTTCGTCCGCGGGGAGAATGGCCCGCAGCAGGGAGCCTTGGTCTCACTCCAGGTTTCGCTCGGGGCGGTGACCGCCGCCGTGATCACAGCTGCCAGGCAGGTAACGGGGTTCATGTTCCCGCCGACCTGCTCTCCGTTCCATGTTCATCTGATCGAGCTGGCGGGCGGGCCGGACCTTACGGCAGCCCTCGAAGAGATGGATAGGCTCGGCCTCGAAGTCCTGGTCGATGATCGGGACTTGTCGGCCGGAGTCAAGTTCGCCGAGTCTGAGTGGATCGGGGCGCCGGTGCAGGTCGTGGCCGGCCCCAGGAGCTTCGAGGGGGGCGGTGTCGAGTTGCGCACCCCGAACGGAGAGAAGCGAATCATCCGCACAGCTGACCTCATTCAGAGCGTCCTCGCCGTCACCGGTGAAGTTATGTAAGCAAACCTTGACTTGGCTATCCACTCTATGCTACGTTCGGCGCTCTGCGGGAGCGTCCGACATGCGTGAGCGCGTAGCCGAGAACGTCCACGTCTTCACTTCCGAGCTCTATGCGCAAGTTAATGCCGGTGTCGTCGTCGGCCCGGAGTGGTCCGTGGTCATCGACACGCTGGCCTACCCCGATGAGACGCGCGAGATGCGCGACTTCATCGAGAACAGCCTCGGCTCGCGGGTCGCCTACGTCGTGTTGACCCACCATCACGCCGATCACTCGTTGGGCACGTGGCTTTTTCCAGGGGCGGTCGTCATCGCCCAGCGTGAGTGCGGCCCGCTGCTCGATACGCGCGGGCGCGCCGCCCTGGTCGAGGCGCAGTCGTCCAACCGTGAATTGCGCGAAGTCCAGATCGTGCTGCCCGACATCGTCGTCGGTGAGGAGCAGCTCAGCCTGCGCGTCGGCCGCAAGACGCTCGAGCTGGTGCCGCTCCCGGGCCACAGCCGCGATGGGATGGGTGTCCTGCTGACGGAAGACCGTGTCCTGTTTTCCGGGGATGCCATGATGCCCTTGCCTTCGCTCGTCGACGGCGACATCGAGACGAGTGCCGCCAGTCTGCGAAAAATTCCGCGCATGAAGCTCGAGAACCTGGTCCAGGGCCACGGCGAAGTCATCTTGCGCGGCGAGGTCCTGAACGCCGTGCGCAGCAATCTGGCCTATTTGGCTGCCCTCGACCGCTATGTCCATCGGCAGCAAAGGCGTAAGAGTCCCAGCCCGCTGGCCGATGAACCGGATGTGGAGGCCTTCGGCAAGAGCCGCATCCTGATGAACGGCCTGGCGGACGAGCTGCACCGCCGCAACCTGCAGGCCCTGCTGCGCCCGGCAGGCCGCGGCCGTTGACGGCGGTGATGGCCGCCAAAGGCTCGCTGCGCCTGACCTTCGACGGTGGAAGCCGCGGCAATCCCGGTCCGGCCTACGGTTCGTTCCGCGTCCGGGGGGCGGGGGCGGCCGAGCCGCTCCAGAAGATGCGGCGCCTGCGCTTCGGGCGGGGCACCAACAATGAAGCCGAGTACTGGACTCTCGTCGAGGGCCTGCGTTGGACGCTGGAGGAAGTGCGCCGCAAGAGACTGGCCTCGGCCGATCTGGAGCTCAGCGTTCAGGGCGACAGCCTGCTGGTGATCCGACAGCTCCAAGGTGAATGGAAAGCGCGCGACGGCCGCATGCGGGAACTGCGCGACGAGGCCGCCGTGCTCTTGTCGCGCTTCGGCAAAGTACGCCTGCAGCATCGGCCGCGCTCACGTTCGGTGGCTGAGTTCGGCCATTGACCCGAGGGTGACGGTATGCCATAATCGCTTGCGAATCGACGCCGGCGTGGATGGAGACGAGTACGCGCCTGCGGCCTGACAGCGAACCCGGTCGCAGTGAGAGCGGGGCTGGCCAGGGCGCCGAAGATCCCTCCGGAGCCGCGAGCTGAACGTTCGGATGCGGGTTCTCCCGGAAAGGACGGGCCATTGAAGGCCTAGTCCCTCGGGTTCGGTCTATGACGACCGAACCCTCGGGACAGCCCGAAGACGGGCTAGTAAGCGAGCCGGACCCGCCCACCGTTATCCGGGCGCCGGTAGAAGCCGCGCGCCGTACCGGACAAGGGCCCGCCGCAAGCGGGAAGCAGGGTGGTACCGCGGGAGCCGAGGCTCTCGTCCCTGAAGGGCGAGAGCCTTTCTGTTTGGCTGTGCCAGCGTCCCGTTCCGGAGATAAGTTGACAAAGGCGTTCGAGCTTGGCAAGGATCGAGCCCGGGAGTGGCGGTCCACACGAAAGGCTTCGCCCCTAGGCACAACGGACAGACACAATCAAGCTATTTACGGAACGGGACACTAGGAGGATGCGATGACGGTGGCGTTGTACTACGAGGATGCCTACCTGACGGAATTCGAGGCCGGTGTGGTCGCGGTGCTGGGCGACCGTGTCTGCCTCGATCGGACGGCGTTCTATCCGGGCGGTGGAGGCCAGCCGGCCGACACCGGCGTGCTGCAGGTGGAGGGGACGGCGGTAAAGGTGGTCGGCTTCACCAAAGACGATGCCGGCATCTGGCATCAAGTGGAGGGAGCGCCGCCGACCATCGGCGCCACCGTGACGGGCCGCGTCGACAGGGAGCGGCGGATCGAGCTGATGCGCACGCACACTGCCATGCACATCCTGTGCGGCGTGATCTGGCGCGACCATAAAGCCAGCGTCACGGGGGGCCAGATGGCGCCTCTTCAGGGACGGATGGACTTCGAGTTTCCTTCGATGCGTCAGGAGCTCGTCCGCTCGATCGAACAGGCGGTCAACGTCGAGGTCCAGGCGGCGCGGGGGGTCACGAGCCGGGTCCTTCCGCGCCAGCAGGCCTTCGCCATTCCCGACTTGATCCGCACGAAGGTCAGCCTGCTGCCGGAGGGGATCCAAGAAGTCCGCATCGTGGAGATCGAGGGGCTCGACCTGCAGGCCGACGGCGGGACGCACGTCGCCAACACGCGTGAGGTCGGTCCGTTGCGCATCGTCGATTACAAGAGCAAGGGCGCTTCCAACAAGCGCCTGGTGTTGGCGCTCGAGGTCTGATCCCATCATGTTCAAACCGGTCCCTTCTTCGATCGATTTCGCCGCCCAGGAGCACGACGTGCTGCGCTTCTGGGAGGACACGCAGGCCTTCGCCAAACTGCGCGCCCTGCGCGCCGGCGGCCGGCGCTGGTCCTTCATCGACGGTCCGATCACGGCCAACAATCCGATGGGCGTCCACCACGGTTGGGGCCGCACCTACAAGGATCTGTTCCATCGTTACGCCGCCATGCAGGGCAAGGACGCCCGCTACCAGAACGGGTTTGACTGCCAGGGGCTGTGGGTCGAGGTCAATGTCGAGCGAGACCTGGGCTTCACCAGCAAGCGCGACATCGAGGAGCTGGGCATCGCCAAGTTCGTCGTGCTGTGCAAGCAGCGCGTGCTGAACTACGCCGCCGTGCAGACCCAGCAGAGCGTCCGGCTGGGATACTGGATGGACTGGAACCGCCTGGCGGATCTCGAAGCGCTGCGGGATGCCCTCGGCGCCGATCCGCTGCAGACGATGACGGTCCAGGGCCCGCGCGGTCCGGTAACCGACACGGTGGAGATGCTGGTGGCGCGGCTGGGATCGCCCGACCTGGGCGGATCCTATTTCACATTCTCGGACGAGAACAACTACACCATCTGGCACGTCCTGCAGCGTTGCCACGAGCGCGGCTGGATCTACAAGGGCCACGACGTCATGCCGTGGTGCGCCCGCTGCGGGACCGGTCTCAGTCAGCACGAGATCGTCACCGAGGGGTATCAGGAGATCACGCATCCGAGCATCACCTTGCGCTTTCCCCTGCGCGACCGGCCGGGGGAGAGCCTGCTGGTGTGGACGACGACGCCCTGGACGCTCACCAGCAACGTGGCGGCGGCCGTCGGTCCGGACCTCGAGTACGTCCAGGTGCGGCAAGGGGATCGTTCTTATTACCTCAGCCGCGGCACGCTGGGGATGCTCCGCGGCCCGTACGAAGTCCTGCGCACCCTGCGCGGGCGCGAGCTCGACGGATGGCGCTACGAAGGTCCCTTCGACCATCTGCCCGCCTCGCGCGACAGTGAGGCGCCCTCGGCGCATCGCATCGTGGTGTGGGACGAGGTCGGCGAGGAAGAGGGGACGGGGATCGTGCACATCGCCCCCGGGTGCGGGGCGGAGGACTTCGCCCTGAGCAAGCTCCACAATTTGCCGGTGATCGCCCCGCTGGACGAAGCCGGCATCTTCCTGCCCGGATTCGGCCCACTCACCGGCAAGGCCGTCGATCAGGTCCGGCAGCCGATCTTCGACGACCTCCAGGCGCGCGGGTTGGCCTACTCCGTTTCCGACTACACCCATCGCTACCCGGTGTGCTGGCGCTGCGGCAGCGAGCTGGTCTTCCGCCTGGTGGACGAGTGGTTCATTTCGATGGGTGCGGCGCTGGACAAGCCGATGGCCGAAGTCAGCGAGGACGAGATGGCGCGCAACCTGCGCTACCAGATGCTGGACGTCGTCGAGCGCGAAACGCGTTGGTTTCCGTCCTTCGGGCTGGACCGCGAACTCGACTGGCTGCGCAATATGCACGACTGGATGATTTCGAAGAAGCGCTATTGGGGACTGGCGCTGCCGATCTTCGAGTGCGGCGAGTGCGGCAACGTCGACGTGATCGGAAGTCGGCAGGAACTTCAGAAGCGGGCTGTGCGGGGCTGGGAGGCGTTTGCCGGCCGATCGCCGCATCGGCCGTACATCGACGAGGTCGAGATCGCCTGCAGCCGCTGCGGGGCGGCGGTCCGACGGATCCCGGACGTCGGCAATCCTTGGCTGGATGCCGGCATCGTCGCCATGAGCACGCTGGGCTACCGCCAGGATCGCGATGGATGGGCGCGCTGGTTCCCGGCCGATCTGATCACGGAGAGCTTCCCCGGGCAGTTCCGCAACTGGTTCTACAGTTTGATCGCGATGAGCGCCATCCTCGAACGGCGGGCGCCGTTTGGCAATGTCTTTACCTACGCCACGCTCGTGGCGGAGGATGGGCGGGCGATGCACAAGTCGTCCGGCAACATGGTCGAGTTCAACGAGGCGGCCGATCGTATGGGCGTCGACGTCATGCGCTGGCTGTACGCCTCGCAGCGGCCGGAGAAGGACCTGCTCTTCGGTTACCACGTGGCGGACGAGACCCGGCGGCTGTTCCTCATCCCGCTGTGGAACGTTTACAGTTTCTTCGTCACCTACGCCAACCTCGACGAATGGACGCCGACCGCGCCGCCTCCGGCGGGCCAGGCGCCCGTGCTCGACCGCTGGATCCGTGCACGGTTGGCGCAGGTCGTCGTCGAAGTAACGGCGCGGATGGAGGCCTTCGAACCGCATTTAGCGGCGGCGGCCTTGCAGCAGTTCCTCGACCACTTGAGCAACTGGTACCTGCGCCGGAGCCGGCGCCGGTTTTGGTCGCACCGCGGCACCAGCGTCGAATCGGACAGCGACAAAGGCCATGCGTACGCCACGCTCTATGAAGTCTTGGTGACGTTCGTACGTTTGCTGGCCCCGTTCGTCCCGTTTGTGACCGAAGTGATGTATCAGAACCTGGTGCGATCGGTCGACGGGCAGGCGTCGGAAAGCGTTCATCACCTGCTCTGGCCGTCGGCCGAGGGGACGATCGATACCCGTTTGCTGGAGGAGATGGCGTTGGTCCTGCAGCTCGTCTCGCTCGGCCACGCCGCACGCAACTCGGCCGGGCGCAAGCTGCGCCAGCCACTGGCGGAGGCGGCTTTCGCCGTCCGCCAACCGGGCGAGGCGGAGGTCGTCGCCCGCTATGCCGGCCTGATCGCCGATGAGTTGAACGTCAAGGCCGTCCGGGCCCTTGACACCGCCACGGAGGCGGTCGAGTTCCGCCTGAACCCTTTGCCGCGCCAGTTGGGGCAGAAGTACGGGTCCCGCTTTCCCGAAATCCGCCAGGCGGTCCTCGCTCTGGAGGCGGCCTCGTCCGCGCTGCGGCTGGCGTCCGGGGAGACGTTGTCGGTGCAGGCCGGCGGCGAGTCGTACACTCTCCTGCCCGACGAAGTCGAGGTGCGTCTCGAGCCGCGGGCCGGCTTCGCCGCCGCGAGCGACGGCCCGTATCTGGCCGCGCTGCGGACCGAATTGACGCCCGACCTCGTGCGCGAAGGCCTGGCGCGCGAAGTCGTCCGCCGCATTCAGGAACTTCGCCGCGACCTCGGTTTTCAGCTGGCGCAACGGGTCATCGTCGTCTACCAGGCCTCCCCCGAGCTGGCGCAAGCGCTGACGCAACATCGAACTTTCATCGTCGGCGAGGTCCTGGCCGATCGATTCGAGATGGGGACGGTTTCCGAGTCGGACGTAGCGCATGAGTTCGCCTTCGAGGGCGAGACGCTCCGGCTCCGGCTGACTCTTGCCGCCGATCCGATCGGTTAGAATGGCGCTCATGATCTCGGATCTCGCGCTCGATCGCGGCCAGCGCGTGCGCGCTTACGTTTTTCTGGCGTCGATCTCGGGCCTGGTGCTGGCGCTGGACCAGTGGTCCAAGTATCTGGTACGGACACAACTCGAAGTCGGCCAGGTCTGGTCGCCGATGGAGTGGCTGGCGGCGTACGCACGCGTCATCCACTGGAACAACACCGGCGCGGCGTTCGGCATGCTGCCGACGGCCGGGATCATCTTCTCGGTCGTGGCGCTGTGCGTCTCGGTGGCGATCGTCTATTACTTTCCCCGCCTCCCGGAATCGCAGACGGCGGTGCGCATCGCCCTGGCGCTGCAGCTCGGCGGGGCGGTCGGGAATCTGATCGACCGCATCCTGCTCGGCACGGTTACCGATTTCATTTCCCTGGCCTCGTTCCCGGTGTTCAACGTCGCCGATGCCAGCATCACCATGGGCGTCGCCCTGCTGCTGGCGGCGATGTGGGTGCAGGATCGGCGGCGCAGGACTCAGCCGAGCGCCGGAGGTGGACCGGCCGAGACAGGCGAAGTCTAGCGACATGGAAGCCCGCCTGGAGACGCACCCGGCGCCCGCTTCCGGAGGCCGCCTGGACCAGGTCCTGCTCGGGCTGTTTCCCGACCAGTCGCGCTCCCGTCTGCAGCAATGGATCCAGCGTGGGCAAGTGTCGGTGGACGGCAAGACCACGACCAAGCCCGGGATCCGGTTGCGTGGGGGGGAGACGATCACAATTCGAATCCCGCCGCCGTCCCCATCCGGCAACCTGCCCGAAGCCATCCCGCTCGATATTGTCTTCGAGAACAGCGATCTGATCGTAGTCGACAAGCCCCCGGGGATGGTGGTGCACCCGTCGGCCGGCCACGGGTCAGGGACTCTGGTGAATGCCGTCCTGGCGCATGCGCCGGACCTGACGGGCGTGGGAGGCGAGCTCCGGCCCGGGATCGTCCATCGCCTCGATCGCGACACTTCCGGGCTGGTGGTCGTCGCCAAGAACGAAGCCGCGCTGAAAATGCTCCAGGCCCAATTCCGCGATCGAGAGGTCGAGAAGGTCTATCTGGCCCTGGTCGACGGACGACCGCCCGATCGCCGCGGACGCATCGAAGCCCCGATCGGGCGCGACCCACGCCATCGCCAACGGATGGGGATCGTCTCGGCGGCCAAGGGTAGGTCGGCCACGACCGACTATCATCTGCGTCAGGCGTTCTCGCAGCACGCGCTGCTGGAGGTGATGCCGCGCACCGGCCGGACGCACCAGATTCGCGTCCACCTGGCCTTCCTCGGCTGCCCGGTCGCCGGCGATCGCGTGTATGGTTTCCGCCGCCCCTCGCTCGGCCTGGGGAGGCATATGCTGCACGCCTGGCGCGTGCGGTTCCGCCTGCCAGGCCAGACCGCGACCGAGCGCACCTTCGAAGCACCGCTGCCCGACGATCTGGTCGAGGCCATCGCCCGCGCCGGCGGTCCGGTCACGACGGACGACCCGGCATGAGATCGGACGTGCCGAAGCCCTGGGGGTCGAGATGACCACGACGCACTCGCGGATTGTCGATCTCCGCTCGGACACCGTCACCCATCCGACACCGGCCATGCGGGAGGCGATGGCGCGGGCGGAAGTCGGCGACGACGTCTTCCGGGACGATCCGACCGTCAATCGGCTGCAGGCGTTGGCGGCAGAGCGTCTCGGCAAGGAAGCGGCCTTGTTCGTGCCGTCGGGGACGATGGGGAACCTGGCGGCGGTCCTTACCCACTGCGCTCGCGGCGACGAGGTCATCCTGGGTGATCGGTGCCACACGGCGACGACTGAAGCCGGGGGCGTGGCGGCTCTTGGTGGTGTTCATCCGCGGACCGTCCCCAACCAGCCGGACGGGACCCTGTCGCTCGCCGCGATCGAAGCCGCCATCAACCCGGACGACGATCACTACCCGATCTCGCGGCTGATTTGCCTCGAGAACACCCACAACCGATGCGGCGGGGTGGCCCTGACGGCCGAATACACACGGCGGGTGGGAGAATTGGCCCGCGCCCGCAGGCTCCGCCTGCACCTGGATGGCGCGCGGCTCTTCAACGCGGCCGCAGCGACCGGATCCTCCGCCGCCGAGCTGTCGGCGCCGGCCGATTCGGTGACGTTCTGCCTGTCGAAGGGACTGTGTGCACCGGTGGGCTCGGTTCTTTGCGGTGATGAAGAGTTCATCCGAAAAGCGCGCCGCGCGCGCAAGCAGCTCGGCGGTGGGATGCGCCAGGCCGGCGTCATCGCCGCCGCCGGCATCGTCGCACTGGAGACGATGACCGAACGGCTCGCCGACGACCACGCTCGGGCGCGCGCCCTCGCCGACTGGCTTCGGCAGATCCCCGGGGTCCTTCTCGAGTTCGATCCACCTCCCACTAACATGGTGTACCTCGAGCTCGCACTCGACGCACCTCTCGATGGCGCCGCCATGGAGCAAGCGTTGGCCCAAGACGAGATCCTGATCCACGCCGTCGGCCCACGTCGGATTCGTCTCGTGCTGCACTACTGGATCGACGACGAGGGAGTTGAGCGGACGGTGGACGCGTTTCGCCGGGCGTTGGCGAAAGGATGAGCCGAAACGACCTGGCCGGACTCCTGATGATCCCCTCAGGGATTCCCACCTGCACTTGGCAGCTGC
>CAZMVJ010000057.1:0-15339 GCA_964569445.1 uncultured Anaerolineaceae bacterium
GGATCCGGCCGCCCTGATACTCGCCGACGTAAACGCGACCCTCCCCGTCCACGCCAATGCTGCGGGCATCGGTGAAGAAGCCGGGCCCGATACCTTCGCCGCCAAAGGAAAGCAGCGGCGGCGGGGGACCGCTTGGGATCAGGACCGGAATCAGCGCCGGGATCGCCGCCGGCGCCACGGCGGCTCCGATACCGAGCACCATCCCGGCCAGGCCGATGACGGTGGTGATCCCGACCACGGCGATGATGCCAATCGCAATCCCTCGGCCGAGGCGCGGCGAGATCGTCGGCGGGCCGCCGCCGGCACCGACCCTGATCACGACCGGCCGGGGCTCGGGCCGACGCCTGAGATTCTCGGGGACGATCACCGTCGTCGTGCAATGCGGGCAGCGCACCGTCGCCGGGGGATCATCTCCCAATGGGATCGGCGCGCCGCAGTTGGGACAGTCGAAGGACTCAGGCATGGCAGGCTACGCGTGGCCTCGCGATCTTGATCGCCGTCTTCCGGCGGCGGGCGTGTCTGGGTCGACCGGCGGGACGACCTTGTTTGGATCGGGCGGATTCTGCATCCCGGGCGTGTTGGGGTCGGGGCGCAGCCTGGCGCCGGTCAGTCTTCCTGCGACAACCGGGCGACGTAATCCGGCACGATGCGGTCGTACGTCTCCCGCATCAGCGGCGACGAGATCAGGAAGTCCGCCGTCGAGCGGTTGCAGGCGGTGGGGATGTTGTAGAGCACGGCGATCCGCAGCAGGGCCTTGACGTCCGGGTCGTGCGGCAGGGGCTCGAGCGGGTCCCAGAAGAACACCAGGAAGTCGATCACGCCCTCGGCGATGCGCGAACCGATCTGCTGGTCCCCGCCCAGCGGGCCGTGAATCAGGCGCTCGACCGGCAAGTCGAGCGCCTCGGCGATTCGGGCGCCGGTCCTCCCGGTGGCGAACAGGTCGTGCCCGGACAACGAACCGCGGTTGAAGCGGGCCCATTCAAGCAGGTCTTTCTTGCGGTTATCGTGGGCCACCAGCGCCACGCGCTTGCGCTCTTCCATTCGGATGCCTTCGCTCATAAGTCGTCTCCGTTCCGCCGGGCTTGCCGGCGGCCTGGTCATTCTACTTCCGGCAGCGGCATCGTTCGCCTCGGCCGGGGAAGACAACGGGGCGACCCCGCTGCCAGCTCAGGATCGCCCCGCGAAAGGCGCAGGAAAGGTGAAGCGTCAGAAGCCGAGCATGCGCAGCGGAGCGTAGAGCGTATCCGGCATGTAGGAATCCATCAGGGCGATCACGACGATGCAGGCGGCCACGAGCAACAGACAGCCGCAGCCGGCCAACAACCAGCGTCGACGCCCACCGCCGCCCTCCTCGGCCGGAACCGCCGGCATGCCCATGGGGGTAGCCGGTCCGGCGGCCATCGGCGGCGAGGCCGGGCGGGCGGCGGGACGGGGCGGCAGAGCCCCACGTACCGGGCTCATCGCCGTCGCCGCCGATTCCAGCGGCGCCTCGAAGGTCAGCGTGACATTCTCTCCCAGCCCAACCAGGTCGCCCGATCGCAGCACCCGCGGCGATGTCAGGCGATCCCCATTGACGAAGGAGCCGTTGGTCGAACCCAGGTCTTCCAATACGACACCGCCTGGCGTGCGGGTCAGACGGGAGTGCTGGCGCGAGATCTCGGCGTCCCCCAGGGGGATGTCGTTGGTGACATCGCGCCCGAGCATGGTGACTTCTTTGGTGAGATCGAAGACCGTCCCCGGGTTGGGTCCGGTGCGGACGATCAGGCGGTGCTCAGCCATGGAAGAACCTCCTGCCGATGGGGGAGTTACCAGCAAGTTTACTGGCGCGGCCAGGCAGCGTCAACCGGGCCTCCGGTCCCAGAGGCGGACCTTCAGGCGCAGCCCTTCGACGCCGGTCACCTCCGCGCGTGCCCCTTCTTCGATCGCCGCTTCGTGCGGATCGATCTCGGCCGCCCACAACTCCCCGGCCACCTGGATCTGGCCGAGCGGCGCCACCCGCTGGCGGACCACGCCGACACGGCCGATCAGGGCCGGCGCACCGACGGCCAGCGGGCGGCGTTGGGCGCGCAGGACAAGGGTGAGCAGCAAGGCGAACAGCCCGGCCGTCAGCACCCCCATGACGATCACCAGAGGGACCGACACGCGTTGGAACGATGGTGTCCCCGGCGAGTTGAAGAGGACCAGAGCCCCCAAAATAAAACTCCCCAGCCCGGCCGCCGTCAGCGCGCCGTGGGTGGGAGCCTTGAGGTCGAGGACGAACAGCACGAAAGCCGCCGCCACGAAGATCAAACCGAACCAGTTGACCGGGAGGATGCCCAACCCGTAGGCGCCCAGCGCCAACGCCACCACCCCGATGAACCCGGCCACCCAGCCACCGGGAGAGGAGAGCTCGATCAGGAGCGCCTGCAGGCCGAGCGACAGCAGGAGGAAGACCAGGTTGGGATTGGTGAGCGCCTGGAGCAGCCGCTCGACGAGCGTCGGCGGAATCGGTTCCGCCCGGGCCTCGGCCAGGTGAAGCACGACCGGTTGCCCGGCGACTTCAACCGAACGGCCATCGAGCTGGCGAAGCAGATCTTCGGGGTTCTCGGCGATGACGTCGATCATCCCAACCGCCAGCGCCTCCTCCGACGAGGCAGCCGCCGCCTCGTCGATCGTCGCCTGCGCCAATTCGAGGGCCGCCGGACCGCGCCAGCCGGCCAGCGTCCGGGCGGTGGCCTTCATGATCTCGCGAATCTTGGCTGCCAGGGTCTGGTCCAAGTCCTCGCCCTGGGCTCCCACCGGGCTGGCGGCGCCGATGGCGGTCTCGGGCGCCATGGCAGCGGCATGTCCGGCCAGGACCAGGATCGTACCGGCGCTCCCGGCGATCGCTCCTCGCGGGGCGACGTAGACCACCACCGGCACCGAGCTGCCGCGGATCGCTTGCACCATCCGGTTCATGACGTCGATCGATCCGCCGGGAGTATCGATCTGGAGAATGACGACGGCGGCCCCGCCCTCACCGGCATTGCCGGCGGCCTGCCTCAGTCCGCGGTCCAGGTATTCGGCCGAAGCCTGAGTCAGCGGGCCGTCGATTTCGATGAGAACCGCTAGGGGCGCGGGGGGCTGCGCCAGGGCGGAGGCCCGGCCTCCCAGGAGAAGCGCGCCGACCAGAGCGACCATGACCGTACGTGGCATGGACTTGATCCCTCCGCATTATACGGCCCGCCCCCGTGAGATGTTTCAGATAGACGCAAGACCGTGAGGCCATCGCGCCGACTTCAATTCGTCAGACCCCCACCCCCGTCCCTCGCGCACAGCGTCCCGGTGTCTTCCGGGAGCACCCCGGAGGGGCTCCCCCTGCATGAAGACGAGAGCCCTACCCAGGGAACATCAGCAGGGGGAGGGGGGTGAGGCTGGAAGCAAGGCTCTCTGGCTACCCGGGTGAGCGCGCCTCGTGCCCTGGCCGGTGGCGATCGCAGCAGGTCTCACAAGTCCTGACCGCCGCCCGCCCCCGTTGTGCCGACGACGGAGTGACCTATAATCCCTGACAGGAAGCTCCGCGGTCCCGGTCAAAACCATGCGCGTCATCGAACGATCCGAATTCCGCGACGAGGACGGGAAGATCACGCTCCAGAACCGCGTGCGCGGCAGCCTGCGGTTCGGCTTGTCGTGGTATGGCGTCATGCAGGCCCAGCAAGCGGTGAGCGACCGCCTCAACAAGAGTCTCTCGAACGACTATCAGCTGCTGCGCAACATCCTGATCCCCGGCACGGGCGTAATCACCTCGCTGGTCCTCGTCGGTCCGCAGGGTGTCTACGCCATTCTGCCTTCCCCGACCGGCGGCGTCTTCCGCGCCAAGGACGACGAGTGGATGACGCACAGCGGCGGCCACTTCCGTCCGGCCCGGCCGAACCTGCAGCAGTCGGCGCTATCGGCCGCCGACCTCCTGCTCACCTACTTCCACGGCCTGGGTTACGACCTGCCGCAGGTCGAGCCCGTGTTGATGTTCACCAACCCGCGGGCGCACGTCGACACCGTTCACCCCAGGGCGCGCATCGTGCTGGCCGACGCCCTCGAGCACTTCGCCGCCAACTTGCGCGAGCAACCCCCCATCATGGACCGCGAGGACGGACAGCTGCTGATCGAGGCTCTGCTCCATCCGCCGCAGCCGAAGGTCGAAGAAGTCCTGGCGCCTCCGCCGCCGCGGCCGCTCCCGCCGTCGGCGGTTGCCCCGGCGGCCGCCGGACCTTTCCAACTCGACGAGCGCGAAGCCCCTCCGCCGCCCCGCTCGCGCCGAAGGCGCGGGCTGCGCCGCCGCGAGGTCCTGCTGCTGGGCGCAATGCTCCTGATGGAGGTTTGTATCCTGGGCGCCTTCGCCGCCATCATTCTGGTCCCAGATCTGCTCCCCTGAGTCGGCTTTCTTGGAACCGTTCCTCAGCCTCATCGTCCCCGCCCACAACGAACAGGCACGGCTTCCGGCGAGCCTCCCGAAGATTCACGAATTCCTGGCTTCGCAACCATTCTCGTGGGAAGTGGTCGTGGTCGACAGCGGAAGCCGCGACGGCACGGCGCAGATCGTGCGCGACTTCGCCGACCGCTGGTCCGGCTTGCGCCTGGTGCAGGTCGAACGGCCGGGGAAAGGCCTGGCCGTCCGCAGCGGGATGCTGGCGGCGCGCGGGGACTATCGTTTCATTTGCGATGCCGACCTCTCGATGCCGATCGACCAAGTGCCCCGTTTCCTGCCGCCGTCGGCGCAGGCGGCCGACATCGCCATCGCTTCGCGCGAAGTCCCGGGGGCCGCCCGTCACGACGAACCGGCCTACCGCCATCTGATCGGCCGGGCCTTCAACCTGCTCGTCCGCCGCCTGACCATCCCGGAAATCCAGGATACCCAGTGCGGTTTCAAGTGCTTTCGGCGGGCCGTCGCCGAGGACCTGTTTCGGGTGCAGCGACTGGACGGGTGGACTTTCGACGTCGAGATCCTGTATGTGGCGCTGCGACGCGGCTATCGCATCATCGAAATCCCCATCCCGTGGTACTACACCCCGGGCAGCCGGGTGCGCGTCGTGCGCGACTCGCTGACGATGTTCACCGATCTCTTTCGCATTCGGCGCAACTGGCGGCGCGGCCTTTATGCCCCGGCTTGACGCGCCGCCCCCCGGCCCCGGTGCACGGAGACGGATGCGCCCCAACCTCCGCTACGAACGATCGCTTTTCCGCAGCGGGATGGACCTGGTGGCAGGTCTCGACGAGGCCGGATGCGGTGCGTTGGCCGGGCCGATCTTCGCCGCAGCCATCATCCTGCCGGTGCGGCGCAGCCGCCTGGCGGCCAGGCTGCGCGATGTCCGAGACTCGAAGATGATGACGGCGCGGCAACGGCACGCTTGTGCCGACACCCTTCGGCGGCTGGCGCTGGATTGGGCCGTGGCGCAGGCAACCTGCGAGGAGATCGACGTCATCGGTCCGCTGCAGGCGTCGCGGCGGGCCATGACGCGAGCGGTGCAGGCGTTACACGTGGCGCCCCAACATCTGCTGATCGACCACGTGCGCCTGCCGGAGGTCGACCTCGAGCAGACGGCGTTGACGCACGGCGATGCTCGCGTGCTGTCGATCGCCGCCGCCTCGATCCTGGCGAAGGTCGCGCGCGACGAAGTGATGGAAGCATTCGACCAAGCCTATCCGATGTATGGCTTCGCGCGCCACAAGGGCTACGGGACGGCCGGCCATTTGGAAGCGCTGCGCCGCTGGGGGCCCTGCCCGATCCACCGCCGCTCCTTCGAACCGGTGGCGGTACTGGCACGGCCGCGAGCGGCCTGAGCCTTTCAGAGGAAATTGCGGCAACTCCGCTCGGAAATCCCCTCCCCGGGATTCGGCGATCATCAAGGGTGTGAGGTAGGGGCGGGTCTGAGACCCGCCCCTACGTATCCCCAAGCCGCGAAGGTACGTCCCGGCCTTCCGGCCATGCGGTCTGGATGGTTTGTCTGGGAGAGCCAAGGCAGCTACGCGCTGGCCGACGCCGCCGCCATCACTTCCGTGATTCGCTGGACGGGGAGCCAGATAGTGAAGGCCGAGCCCTTCCCGGCCTGGCTGGTGGCGGTGATCCGGCCGCCGTGGCGATCGAGGATTTCCTTGCAGATCGCCAGCCCCAAACCCGTTCCCGAGACCCCTCGAGCGCGGCTGGCCGAACCTCGGAAGAATCGCTCGAAGAGTCGTGGCAGCTCGTTCTCGGGAATGCCCAGCCCGGTGTCGGCCACCGCCAGCCGGGCCCACTTCTTTTCGCCGTCGGCGATGGTGTCGGTCCGGACGGTGATCCGGCCGCCCGGCGCCGTGTAATTGACGGCGTTGGTCATCAGATTGGCCACCACCTGCGAGATCATGCGCTCGTCGGCCCGTACCAGCGGCAGATCGGCCTGCGGATCGAAATCGATCGACAGATCGACCCGGGCCACCAGCCGGCGGCGGTCCTCCACCAGTCCGGCGGCCATACTGTTGAGATCGATCCAGATCGGCTCCATCTCCGCCGTGCCGGCGTCGAGGCGCGAAACGGTCAGCAGGTCTTCGATCAGATCGATCAGCCGCGAGGTTTCCCGATGCAGGGTCTCGAGGTAATCGGCAAATTTCTCGGTTCGCCCCTTGTCGAGCAGATCCAGATAGAGACGGATGTTGGTCAGGGGGGTGCGCAGCTCGTGAGAGACATCGGCGACGAAGCGGGTCTTGAGCTGATCGGCGGCCTGCGCCTTGGCCAGGGCTTGCTCCAGTTCGGCCGTCCGCGATGAAACGGTCTGCTGGAGTTCGGCCGTGTGCTGGCGCAGACGCTCGTACAGCGCAGCATTCTCCAGGGCGACCGAGACTTGGTCGGCCAGCAGAGTCAGTAGATTGAGGTCCTCTTCCGTCAGGCCGCCCTCGAGCGGAGACTCGACGTTGAGCACGCCGACGATGATGTCGCCGTTGTAGAGCGGCACGGCGATCTCGGCCCGGGTCGAAGGCACACCGACGACGTAGTCCGCATCGACGCGGACGTCGGGGGCGAAGACCGGACGGTTGCCGCGCACGGTCCGGCCGATCAAGCCGTGGCTTTGCTCGATGCGCTTGTCGCCGATCGCTTCCGACCCGTTGGCGGCCCGCAGGACAAGTTCGTCGCCCTCGATCAGGAAGATCTCGACCACCGGATAGCCGAGGACGTCGCTCACCTGGCCGACGACCTCTTCCAGCAGCGGGCCGAGCTCGAGCCGTCGATTGACGACCTGCGCCACCTGCTGCAGCGCCGTGCGCTCGGCCAGACGTCGGGTCACCTGTTGGTAGCGCTTGGCATTTGCCAGGGCCAATCCAGCCTGGCGCCCGATGGCCTGCAGAAGCTCCAGGTGCTCGTCCCGGAAGGCGTAGCCGGCGACCACGATCAGCACCCCCAGCACCTCGCTGGCGGACATCACGGGGACGGCCAGGGCGGCGCCTCCCTCGGCATCGCCGGCGGGAGTCGGCACCCAGCGCTCATCCTGCAGGATGTCCGGTACCAGGGCCGCCTCGCGTCGTTCCGCCACCCAACCGCTCAGGCCCTTCCCCAGCCGCAGTTCGAGAAGCCGATCCTGATCCTCAACCGGCATTTCCGGCTGAGGCGAAACGGCCACCAGGCGCAGCCGACCGCTTTCCGGCTCGAGCAGGTAGGCAGCCCCGCGACTCCCGCCGAGGTGACCCGTCGCCAGGCCGATCGCCCGCCGCAGGATCTCGACGGCGTCCAGACTGGCGGAGGTCTCACGGCCGACCTCGTACAGCAGGCGTACTCGCTGCCGTTCGGTGTCGACGGCGGCGAACAGGCGGGCGTTCTCGATGGCGGCTCCGGCCTGATTGGCGAAGGTATTGAGAAGATCGACGTCGTTCTGGTTGAACGGTTGACCCTGCGTCGTGCGCAGCACATGCAGGACGCCGGTTACCTGGCCGTGCAGCAGTGTGGGGACGCTGACCACGGCCCGGAAGGGGGCCGACTTCTCGAACTGGAGGGAGCGCCCCGGCCAGATGCGATAGTCGTCAACCCGGACGGGAGCCCCGGTCTCCGCCACATTGCCGGCTGGGCCTTCTCCGAATTGAAGGACGGTCCCCAGGACGGTCGCCGGGGTCCCTGTGGCGACGACGCAGCGTAGGGTCCGTCGAATCGGGTCGGCCACGTAGAAGCCGCCGCCGTCCCCTTTCAGCAGGGCGACAGCCTGCGTCACCAGGGAGTGGAGGACATCCTCCAGCGGACCCTCGAGGCCTGTCTGGGCGGGGCCTGGATCCGCCGCCGGCGCCGCCTCGGCTGGTTCCGGCGTCGGCGGCCGGGGCCCCCCATTCTTCCTGCCTCGGGTTGAGACTTTCGCCATCCTTCGGAGGTCCCACGCGTGAATCAGACAGGCGGCCGAGCGCTGCGTGCCGCAGATAACAAAGGAGCCGCCCGGCGGGCGGCCCGAACGCGGGCATGTTTCGGCCCAGAGGCCACCGCCCGCCAGTCGGATGGATTATACTCGCGTCGCGGTTCGACCTTCGCCTTCGCGGGCGGCCCGCGCCGCCCCCGACGCTGCCCCACAACAACCCCGGAGAGGCTGATGCCGAACGACGCCTTCCTGGCCCGTCGCCGTCTGGCGACGCAGGCCGGCGAGATGACCATCTACGGCCTGACGGCGCTCGAGCAGGCAGGCCTGACGCAGCTCGACCGGCTGCCTTTCTCGATCCGCCTCCTGCTCGAGTCGGTCCTGCGCCAGGTCGACGAACAGCGCATCCGCAGCCAGGACGTCCGGGCCGTTGCCGCCTGGGCACCGGGTCTGACCGACCGTCCGGAGATCCCCTTCCTTCCGGCGCGTGTCCTGATGCAAGACTTCACCGGCGTGCCGGCCGTGGTCGATCTGGCGGCGATGCGCGCCGCCCTGGCTCGCTTCGGCGGCGATCCGCGCCAGATCAACCCGCGCCTCCCGGTCGACCTGGTCATCGATCACTCGCTGCAGGTCGACTTCTTCGCCTCGGGCGAGGCGCTGCGTCGCAACGCCGATCTCGAGTTCCAGCGCAACCAGGAACGTTATCGTTTTCTCCGCTGGGGGCAGGAGGCCTTCGACAACTTCCGCGTCGTCCCACCGGCCACCGGGATCGTCCACCAAGTCAACCTCGAGTATCTGGCGTCGGTCGTGCAGCATCGCACGACCGACGACGGGATCCTGGCTTTCCCCGACACGCTCGTCGGCACCGATTCGCACACGACGATGGTCAACGGCCTGGGCGTCCTCGGATGGGGGGTCGGCGGAATCGAGGCCGAAGCCGCGATGCTCGGCCAGCCGCTGGTCATGGTGTTGCCGCAGGTCGTCGGTGTGCGCCTGGCCGGCCGCCTGCCACCCGGCGCGACGGCCACCGACCTGACGTTGACCGTCACCCAACGGCTGCGGGCGCACGGCGTGGTCGACAAGTTCGTCGAGTTCTTCGGCGCCGGCCTGGATTCGCTGTCGCTGCCGGACCGGGCGACGATCGCCAACATGGCCCCCGAGTACGGCGCCACCGTCGGATTCTTCCCGGTCGACGAAGAGACGCTGCGCTACTTGCGGCTGACCGGGCGGGAAGAGGCGCGCGTTGATCTGGTCGAACGCTACTGCAAGGAACAGCTGCTCTTCCGCAGCGCGGCCACGCCCGATCCGCTGTTCGACGACGTTCTTCAGGTTGACCTGGATCAGATCGAACCGAGTCTGGCGGGGCCGAAGCGGCCGCAGGACCGGGTCGGTCTGTCGAGCGTGGCCGATGCGTGGCATCATGCCCTGACGGCGGAGACTCAGAACGGCGGGTTTGCCGTCCCCCCCGAAAAGGTCCAGCGGCGGGCGACCATCGGCAGCAACGGCGTTTCGATCGAAATCGGCCACGGGGCGGTCGTCATCGCCGCCATCACCTCCTGTACCAACACCTCCAATCCGAGCGTCATGGTCGCCGCCGGCCTGCTGGCACGCAACGCCGTTGCGCGCGGGCTGCGCGTGCCGTCGTTCGTCAAGACCAGTCTGGCGCCGGGGTCGCGCGTCGTCACGGACTACCTTGGCCAGGCTGGACTGCTCGAACCGCTGGCCGAGCTCGGCTTCAACGTCGTCGGATACGGCTGCACCACGTGCATCGGCAACAGCGGCCCGCTGTCCGGCGAGGTAGTCAAGGCCATCACCCAGGCCGACCTGGTGGCGGCCGCCGTCCTTTCCGGTAACCGGAACTTTGAGGGGCGCATCCACCCCCACGTGCGGGCGAACTACCTGGCCTCGCCGCCCCTGGTGGTGGCGTACGCGCTGGCCGGCACGATGGCGATCGACCTGACGAGCCAGCCGCTGGGCGCGGCCGCCGACGGCACGCCGGTCTTCTTGCGCGACCTGTGGCCTTCGGCGGAAGAGGTCCAAGCCGTCATCCGCCGCGAGATTTCCCCGGCGATCTTCCGCAAGTGGTATGCCGAGGTCTTCAGCGGAAACGAGGCCTGGAACGCCATCCCGGTTTCGGGGGGCCAGCTCTACGCCTGGGATCCGGCGTCGACCTATATTCAGGAGCCGCCCTACTTTCCCGAGCTGGGGCTCGAACCGGCGGCGGTAGGGGATATCGAGGGCGCCCGACTGCTGGTCTGGCTGGGCAATTCCGTCACCACCGATGCCATCTCGCCGGCTGGGACGATCCCGGCCGATTCGCCCGCCGGCCGCTACCTCATCGGACACGGCGTGGCCCCGCGTGACTTCAACTCCTACGGCGCCCGCCGCGGCAATGACCGTGTCATGACCCGCGGCACCTTCGGCAACATCCGACTCAAGAACCTGCTCGTCCCCGGCGTCGAAGGCGGCGTGACGGTCCATTTCCCCAGCGGCGATTCGATGAGCATCTACGACGCCGCCATGCGCTACCGCGACGACGGCGTGCCGCTCCTGGTGATCGCCGGCAGTGAATACGGCGCCGGTTCCTCCCGCGACTGGGCCGCCAAGGGGACGCTGCTGCTGGGCGTGCGCGCCGTCCTGGCGGTGAGCTACGAACGCATCCACCGCTCGAACCTGGTGGGGATGGGCGTGCTGCCACTCCAGTTCGAAAACGGGCAGGACGCCGCCTCGCTTGGCTTGAAGGGCGACGAGGTCTTCAACGTGCACGGCATCGGGCAGGGACTGCACCCAGGCGGGCTCGTTCAAGTGGAGGCCGTCAACGCCGCCGGCGAGCGTCTCGCCTTTCCCGCCCGCGTGCGGATCGACGCACCGGCCGAGGTCGAGTTCTTCCGCAACGGTGGTATCCTCCACACCGTTCTGCGGCAGATTCTGCGCGAGCGCCCGCGCTGAGCTTCGCCGGCCGACCCCTTCCTGCTTCCATCGCTGCCTGAGTCGATTCGCGAGCGCGGCGCGGCCTGCACTCGGTGAGGAACCTGGATGATGGCTCGCCCACAGGTCGGTACGCTCCTGCTGGCCGATATCAGCGGTTTCACGGCGTTTCTGGCTCGATCCGAACTTGAACATGCGCACGACATTCTGCTCGAACTGCTCCAACTCGTCGTCGCCCGGCTGCAGCCGCACCTGACCGTCGCCGAGATCGAGGGCGATGCCGTCTTCGCTTACGCCCCGGCCGGCGCCTTCCCCCGCGGCGAGACTCTGCTCGACCTCATCGATCAAACCTACGGCGTTTTCCTCGGACGGGTCGAGGCCATCCGGGTTCACACGACCTGCAACTGCACCGCCTGCAACGCCATCCCGATCCTCGATTTGAAGTTCATCGTCCACCAGGGCGAATACATCCTGCAAGCCGTGGCCGGCCCCGCCAAGCCGCTGGGGTCGGACGTCACCCTGGCTCACCGCCTGCTCAAGAACCACGTGGCCGAGTCGACGGGCTGGAAGGCCTACGCCTCGCTGACCGAAGCCGCCGTCCGCCATCTGGGGATCGCCTCCAGTGGAATGCACGCGAGCGTCGAAGCTTACCCAGAGCTTGAACCGGTCCGCACCTTCAGCTACGACTTGCGGGAACGATGGCAGGCGTCGCGCCGCGCGCAGCAAATCCTCATTGGGGAGAAGGACGCCGATCTGGAGGTCAAGGCCGACCTGCCTGCTCCGCCCGCCATCGTCTGGGACTGGCTGAACGACCCGAAACGGCGTTCGCAGTGGGTCGGATTGATCGTCGACCGGATCTCTTCCCCCGACGAGCGCACCGGGGTGGGATCGAAGACCCACTGCACCCACGGCGCCAAGGTCCAGAGTGTGCACACGATCCTCGACTGGCGGCCGTTCGAGTACTTCACCGAGGAGATCGCTCGCCCCAGCGACGGTCAACCCCAGGCGCTCAACACGATCACGCTCGAGCCGATCGAGGGGGGGACCCGGCTGTGTTCGCGGTACCGCGTCCTGGTCAAGCCGCGCCTGATCGCCGTCCCCGTCTTCAAACGGATGTCGGCCTCCGGCATCCGCGCTTCCCTGGATACGCTGCAGCGTCTGCTCACCCAAGGCGGGCCCTCGTCCGACGCCGATGCCGTCCACGGTCTTACGTGACCTGATCCGCTTGTTCCCGCGAGGGAGAGGACCCAGGAACGCCCGAGCACTGACCCTACCCCCTGCAGGACCGGCGCTCGGACGTCCTGGCCAGGGCCTTTCGGCCCTCAGCCACCCGGAACCGAAGGCAGACCCTTCGGTGTTGACAATTTACACGGTATCGGGTGAAATGTCAATAGTCTGTTTGAGGATCTAGTCGTCGGTCTTGTCGCCGAAGTCCGATCGTTCGGCCACCAGGTCGAGGTGCTTCGAGCGCCCGCGGCTCGGCGCATAGACGCCGGTTTCCCACTCGCTGATCGTCTGCTGCCGGACCCCGAGCACACCCGCCAGCTCTTCCTGATTGAGATCGAGATGCTCGCGCAGGGCCCGAACGCTCGCCCCATCCCAACGCCCGGAACCACCGGTCTGGTGCACGTCTTCCCGAGACCGGGGGCGCTCGAATCGCACGCGGCGCCGGCGACGATCAAACCGAGTCACTTTGAATCCGGCCGACAGCCAGGCCGCCGACTGTAATCCCCCGCGTCGATTGCTCCAGAACGCGGGGCCGTGGCGCGCCGAAACGGGCAAAGGCCCGCCCGTGATTGCCTCGATTTCGGTCAGACTCAGTTCGACGCTGGATTCGCCACGCCGCCGGAGATGTTCGTAGAGCGCGGCGTACTTCGAGCCGGGCTTGGGGACGGTCATCCGCGCAGGCGTCAGCCGGCCGGAGCGTGGGCGTCCGGGCCCGGCTCGACGATCACCCGATCCCCGCCCCTCTGCTTGGCCCGCCGTTCGTTGGCATCGGCGAGGCTCAGCAGCTGCAGCATATCCGCCGCGACGTCGGGGAAGACGGAACCGCCCAGGCTGGCCGTCACCCCCAGGCTGCGCCCGTCCCCCAGTCGCACCCGGCCTTCGGCCACGCCGCGGCGGAGTTTCTCGGCGACGGCCGGAAGCTGCTCCGGCGCGCAGCCCGGCAGGACGACGGCGAACTCGTCGCCGCCGTAGCGCGCCACCCAGTCGGTCTCGCGGCAGGCCATGCGCAATCCATCGACGACTGCCCGCAGAACTTCATCGCCGACCAGGTGGCCGTGGTCGTCGTTTACCCGCTTCAAGTGGTCGACATCGACCATCATCAAGCCGACCGAGTAGCCCAGCCGATCCGCCCGCCCCAACTCCGCCCGCAGGTTCTGGGTCAGGAAGTGGCGATTGAAGGCGCCGGTCAGATTGTCCAGAGTCGCTTGCCGTTGGACGCGATCGAACGTCTGGGAATTGGCGATCGCCAGCGAGGCGACCTGGGCCAGCGCCACGAGAAAATCGAGGTCGTGGTCACCGTACTGCCCCGGCTGGCCGCTGAGGAGCAGCGCGCCGGACACCTGACCGCCGATCTCCAGGGCGACGCACAGCAGGCTCTCGTCGTCTTCGGGCGTGCCGGCGATGTGCGTCGGCCGCGGATCCAGGTTGGAGTGATCGATGCGTTGCGGCAGTCCGTGTTCGACGACCCAACCGGTGAAGCCTTCCCCCACCCGGGGGCGCTGCGTCATCAGCTCGGCGGCGAACTCCCCAGCCGAGGCCAGCGGGATCAACGAAACGCCGTCGGGTTCCAGCTGGAATATCGTACAGGTCGTGGCGTGCAGCAGGCGTTGCGCGCTCTGCACGATCTTATCCAGCGTTGGTTTGAGATCGAGCTGGGCCAACAGTTCGCGCTGGACCCGCAGCAGCGTGGCCTGCTCCATCGTGCGCCGGCTCAGCTGATCGGCGACCGCTAGATGCTGCGAAACGTCGCGCCCCACCCCGTCGAGGCCGACCACCTGGCCGCGCCCGTCCAGCACCGGCACCAGCGAGAGTTCAATCCATCCCCGTCCACCGTTGTCGTCCGCCAGCCGCACCACCAGGTTCTCGCTGGCGGCCTCGCCGCCGCGCAGCCGCTCCACAACGCTGTCGAACTCCGGGTGGACCGTAGGATCGAAAAGCCGGCGAAGCGCGTCGGGATCGCCGGCCATGTCCTCCAGGCGTCTCCCGGTGACCTGGACGAAGCCGGCGTTGGCGTATGTCAATCCGCTGGAGAACATCCAGCGGAAGATCGCGTCGGAGGACTGTTGGGCGAGGCGGGCGTAGTCGGGCTGCATCAAGGCGTCACAGCGGAGCTTCCGATCGATCAGCGACCCAGGGACCGAGCAGGCCACCCCTGTGCCCGCCGTCCGTCCTTGTCCATCCCAGTATAGGGGTGGTCTACGCGGGAAGCAACCGAGGACCCGCCTGCATGGCCCAGGCCAGCGCCACCCCTCATTAAAGGCACAAATGAAAAAGCGAGGCGGCGGCAGGTGGCCTCGCTTCCTCCGCCCGGTCCCACATCCGGGCGTCTATCAGCTTCATTATTCGTCCGAACCGACGGAAGGCGCGCGTTCTGTAAAGGAAACGCAAGCTCGCTGCGCCCCAGCGGGCAGGGTTGACCTCCGAGGGAAGAAGGATTACGCTTGACGAGTCCTCCTTGAGAAGGTAGCCGTGGCCCTCCTTCTTTCCACAACCGACCTTGTCATTAGCCTGACCTTCACCCTCATCGTCGCCTCGCAGTGGCTTTCCCGGCGCCGGACCCACGCTCTGCTGTGGACGTGGGCCCTGCTCGTCTGGACCCTGGCGGTCGCCGCCGAAGCCGCCGCAGCGCTGAATGGCGCCTGGAATCCTCTGACGTACCGGATGTACTACGCCTTCGGCGCTCTCATGGTCGCCGCCTGGCTCGGCGCTGGCTCGCTGCACTTGAGCCCCGGGCGTCGCCTGGCGCGTGCCTTCACCTGGGTCATCGCCGCCTTATCGCTCATCGGCGCCTTCCTCATCTTCACCTACCCAATCGACCCCGCCAAGCTCGGCGTTGTCAACTCGCTGGGTTTCGTCGATAGCGAAC
>CAZMVJ010000058.1:0-2576 GCA_964569445.1 uncultured Anaerolineaceae bacterium
TCGCTCCCCCTACTCCCCAGAGAACCTATCCCCCTCTCCGCCACGACCGCGCACCAACGCGCACGCTCTCCGCGGAGAGGGGGTCGGGGGGTGAGGTACGCGAGATGCTCCGTTGACATTTCCCGATCCAAGAGTGGATTCTAGTCCGAGTACGCCCGGAACGCCAGCACCGAGTTGTGACCGCCGAAGCCGAAGGCATTACTCAACGCCAGCCTCACCGGCTTGCGCCGCGCCCGGAGGGGTATGAAGTCCAGGTCGCACTCCGGATCCGGCGTGTTCAGGTGGGCCGTCGGAGGCAGGACGCCCTGGCGGATCGCCTGGACGCAGAAGATCGCCTCCAGGGCGGCGGTGGCGCCCATCATGTGGCCGGTCATCGACTTGGTCGAGGAGATCGGCACATCGTAGGCCCGCTCGCCGAAAGCGGCCTTGATCGCCCGCGTTTCGGACAGATCGTTGAGCAGCGTGCCCGTGCCATGAGCGTTGATGTAATCGACTTGTTCCGGGGTGACGCCGGCCGAATGCAGCGCCTGCCGAATCGCCAGCGCTCCGCCCCCGCCGTCATCGCGCGGCGCCGTAATGTGAAAGGCATCGGCGGAGGCGCCGTACCCGGCGACCTCCGCCAGGATGGTTGCGCCGCGGGCGCGGGCCCCGGCTTCCCTCTCCAGCACGAGCACCGCCGCGCCTTCGCCCATCACCAGCCCGTCGCGGTTCTTGTCAAACGGCGCCGGAGTCGATTGGTAGTCTTCGTTGCGGCGCGACAGCGCCCCGGTGCGGTCGAAGGCGGCGATGGCCATGTGCAGCAGCGTCGCTTCCGCGCCGCCGACGATGGCGGCGTCGACCATGCCGGCCCGCAGCATCAGCCACCCGATGCCGATGGCGTCGTTGCTCGAGGCGCAGGCCGAGGCCACCGACAGGCTCGGCCCCATGGCGCCGATGTCCATCGAGCTCATCCCGGCGGCGCCGTTGGCCATCATCATCGGGATCACGAACGGGCTGACGCGCCGCGGTCCCACCTCGAAGATGGTCCGGCTGGCGGCTTCGATCGTGCTCATGCCGCCGACGGCGCTGGCGATCATCACCCCCACCCGCCCGGCATTCTCCGGCGTGATGGCAAACCCCGATTGCGCCAGGGCCTGCTGCACCGCCGGAACGGCCAGGAGCTGGAATCGGTCGCGCCGCCGCGTCTCTTTGACGTCGATGTAGCGCGTCGGGTCGAAGCCTTTGACCTCGGCGGCGATGTGGACCTCCAGGTCGGACGAGTCGAAGAGCGTGATCGGGCCGACGCCGGACTCGCCGCGCAAGGCTTGCTCCCAGCTCTCATCCACCGTCAGCCCCAGGGGGTTGACCGTGCCCATGCCCGTGATGACCACTCGATCCGTCATGATCCCTTTCAGGCCGGCGCCGGCTCGGACTTCAGGCCGGAGCCGGTCAACACGGCGACGACCGGATCCGACAGCGATCGCAGACTGGCCTGCAGCGCCCCCCAGACTACGGCCGAGGTCGGCTCGACGAAGAATCCCCGTCTCGAAAGCTCGGCCTCGCCTTGTGCGATGGACGGTTCGTCGATGGCGACGATCGTTCCGCCGCTGGCCTCGACCGCCTTCAGGACGGCATCGCCGCGCAGCGGTTGGAGGATGCGGATGCCTTCGGCGCGCGTCTCGCCTTCTTGCACCCACGCGACCGCCTGCCCGCCGGCCTGGTGCGCTGCCCACAGAGGTGCGCAGGCGGCGGCCTGGGCCGCGATCAGCTTGGGCACGCGATCGATGGCCCCGGCCGTCTGCATCGCGGCGAAGCCGCGCGCCAGACCGAGCACGAGCGTCCCGTGCCCGGCGGGCAGGAGCACGGCGCCCGGCACTTCGCCCAGCTGTTCGACGAGCTCGAAGGCCAACGTGGCAAATCCCGCCAGCCCGAAGGGCAGCCAGATGTGGGAGGCGTAGACGGCGCCGGCATCGGCCTGGCGGCGGACGGCCTCGGCCACCTGGGATCGAGGTCCGAGGAGCCGCACGATTTCCGCCCCATACGCCGCGATCTGCGCGCGCTTGCGCGGCGAGGCGCCGTCGGGGACGAAGACCCTCGCCCGGATGCCGGCACGGGCGGCGTAGGCGGCAAATGCCGCGCCGGCGTTGCCGGACGAGTCTTCGATGGCCTCGACCACACCGGCGGCCGCCAGGGCGCTGACCAGGATGCTGGCGCCGCGGTCCTTGAACGACCCGGTCGGATTCAGGTGCTCGCATTTGAAATGCACCGTCCGATGGTCAATCTCGCTGGCGATCAGCGGCGTCCCGCCTTCCCCCAAAGTGATCCAGGGAGTATCTTCCCCCAAGGGGAATGACGAGCGAAACCGCGCCAGTCCACCACGATCGGACGCCGGCGAGGACGGCGCGTAAGGGATGGGCGCGTCCAGGTCGAAGACCCCGCCGCAAGTCGGGCAGTGGTAGACGAACTGACCCGCCGGTGCGTGCCGGCCGCAGTTGGTGCAGACGAAGGGCCAGACGCGCGCCGCCGCTTTGACTGGCTCAGGGATCATTCCAGGGACTTCTCAAGCTTCCCGGAAGCTTGGAGTTTCCGGGAAGCTG
>CAZMVJ010000058.1:2676-4462 GCA_964569445.1 uncultured Anaerolineaceae bacterium
CCGGGAATATGATGCCCTTCGATCCAGGTCTCCCCGCCCGGGCCGACTTCCTTCTTCCACACCGGGACGATCTCCTTGATGCGGTCGATGCCGTAACGCGCCGCCTCGAAGACGCCGCTGTCGCGGTGGGCGGCCGAGCAGGCGACGATGATCGTCGGGGTCCCGGCGTCGAGCCGGCCGACACGCTGGACCAGGGCGATCCCCTCGACGCTCGGCCAGCGAGCGCGGATTTCCTGGGCCACCTGGCGCAGCTTGGCCTCGGCCATCGGCGCGTAGGCCTCGTACTCGAGGCGCTCCGTCACACGGGGCGGCTCACCTTCGCTTTCGCCGCGCACCATCCCCGAGAAGACGCAGGCGGCGCCCGTCGTCGGCAGGATGATCGAGGCCAGCAGGACGTTGAAGTCGAGCGCTTCGTCGGTGACGCGCAGGTGCGTCGGCGGCCCCTCCCCTCCGCCGCTGACGGGAGGGAACAGGGCCACCTCATCGGCAGCGTGGAGCGACTGCTCGGGCAGCGCGAATTCGCGGTTGACCGAGGCGATGGCCGTCCGCAGCGAATCGGCGACCTCGGGATGGGTCTTGGCGACCGCGGCCTTGAGGTCGGCGATGGTGGCGGCGTCAGGGAGGTCGAGCGCTTCCTCGGAGAAACCGAGCCGCTGGCGCAGGCTGGCGAAGTAGAGCACGCGGATGTGCACCGTCACTCCGCCAGGACGACGTCGCCGCTGCGGCCCCCGTGCTTCTCCAGCAGCCGGACTTCGCTGATCCGTGCTCCGCGTTCGACGCCCTTGACCATGTCGTAGACGGTGAGCGCGGCGACGGCGGCGGCCGTCAGGGCTTCCATCTCGACGCCGGTCGGACCGGTCGTGCGGACGGTGCTGGTCAGGACAGCCGAAGGGGGATCCTCCTTCAACTCGAAGAGCACCTCGACCTGGGAGAGCATCAGCGGATGGCAGAGGGGAATGAGCTCGGGCGTGCGTTTGGCCGCCATGACGCCGGCCAGCTCGGCGACGGCACGGATGTCGCCCTTGGGCAGGTCGCCGGCACGGACGCGCGCCAGCGTCTCGCTGGAAAAGGAGACTACGGCCCTTGCCCGCGCCCAGCGCTCGGTCGACGGCTTGCCGCCGACGTCCACCATGCGGGCGCGGCCCTGGTTGTCGAGGTGCGCCAGTTCGCCTGAGACCATGGGTTCATTATAAGGGGGAGACTCCTCCGCGCTGAGCGGAGGTCCGTCCCGAGGCCTTGCGAGGGACGGAGCGCAGTCGAAGCGCGCTTTGGAGCGCCAGACCTTTAAGCCGCCCCACCTTTTCTCGGCCCTTCGACTTCGGCCGCAGATTCGGACCCCTTCCGAGAACCTGCGAGGCGGCCTCCGCTCAGGGAGGTCCCGCACAACGAAGAGCAGGATCTCTGTCTCTTGGCCATGCCGGGGATTTCAGTCCAGGCCCAGCAAGAGCGGCAGGCCATCGCGCTTCGCATCCCGGGGGCGATTGGCAGCAGTGCAACGTCCCCTATGTCATTGCGAGCCGTCCCGAGGGGAGCGAGGGACGGCGTGGCAATCGCTTCACGTAGTTTGGTGCGATTGCCACGTCGCCTTTCGCTTCGCTCAAGGCTCCTCGCAATGACAACCAAGCAGCGGCACGGGGGCTTCGCAATGACATCCGCCGGCCTCGTTCGTCGCCCAATGGCCGCTGTCTCCGGCCGGGCTGGATCCAAGTTCTCTTCAGGATCCCCTCCGGGATGCGAAGCTTCATGCGAAGCGCTATCCCCCAAGGGGATGCGAAGCGCTATCCCC
>CAZMVJ010000058.1:4562-10862 GCA_964569445.1 uncultured Anaerolineaceae bacterium
ATGCGAAGCTTCATGCGAAGCGCTATCCCCCAAGGGGATGCGAAGCGCTATCCCCGGAAGGGCCAGAATGGTCGTTGCGCCGCCCTCCTTGACCACCCCCACTCGAAGGTTTATAATCTCAGTCCGCCTGCCCCACGGCAGGCCGTTTCTTGAAAGGAAGACAGCATGCCGCCGCTGCCAAAACGCAAACACTCCAAAGGAAGACGGGACCGGCGCCGGGCTCACGACGCCCTGACCCCGCTGGCTCTCGTCGCCTGCACCAACTGCGGAGAGAAGCACCAGCCGCACCACGTCTGCCCGAGTTGCGGCCACTACCACGGCCGCGAGGTCTACGAAGTCAAGAAGGACTGATCCCCGAAGGGCGTGGCGCCCTGAAGAGGGCGAAGCGCGATCCCCCAAGGGGATGCGAAGCGCTATCGAGCCCTGGGCGCGCCCTTCCTGGCCCCGGTCATGCCTCCCGATCCGAACCACACCGCCTTCCTCTTCCCCGGTCAGGGATCGCAGAAGGTCGGCATGGGCAAGGACTTGGCTGCGGCGGATGCTTCCGCCCGGGCGGTTTTTGCCGAGGCCGACGAGATCCTCGGGTACTCCCTCTCCCGTCTGTGTTGGGAAGGTCCAGCTGAAGAGCTCAACGACACCGCCGTCACCCAGCCGGCGCTCCTGACCCATTCGGTGGCCGTCCTGCGGGCGCTCGAGGCGCGTCAACCGGGGCTGGCGCCGGCAGTCGTCGCCGGCCATTCGCTGGGAGAGTTCAGCGCGCTGGTCGCGGCCGGCGCCCTCGATTTCGCGCCGGCGCTGCGGTTGGTGCAGCAGCGCGGCCGCCTGATGAAGGAAGCCGGACAGCGCACCCCGGGCGGGATGGCGGCCGTGCTCGGGCTGGACGTCGAGCAGATCGATGCGATCTGCCGCGCCGTCGAGGCCGAGAGCGGCGGCGTGGTGCAAGTCGCCAACGACAACTGCCCGGGACAGGTCGTGATCTCGGGCGACGAGGCGGCTCTGGCGACGGCGATGGAACGCCTGGCGGCGGCCGGGGCCAAGCGGACGATCCGCCTGGCCGTCAGCATCGCCGCTCATTCGGCGCTGATGGCGCCGGCCAGCCCCACCTTCGGCCAGCGGGTCGACGAGGCCGGCGTGCGCGACCCCGCCCTCCCGGTCGTCGGGAATGTAGGGGCGGGGGTGCTGCGTGACGCGGCCGGAGTGCGCGACGACGTCAAGGCCCAACTGACTTCACGCGTGCGCTGGACCGAATCGGTCCGGCGCATGATCACCGAGGGAATGCAATCGTTCGCCGAAGTCGGCACCGGTGACGTCCTGATCGGCCTCATCCGACGTATCGACCGCACACCGTTGCTGACGGCGCTCGACCTGCCGGAGACGCTGGATGCCTTCCTGGCCTGAGTCATGCGCAAGCTGATTCTGGCTGCCGTATTCCTCTTGGCCGTCCTCTTCCTCGTCACCCGAAAAGCGGACATCGCCCAGTTGGCGGAGACCTTCCGGCGCGGCGCCCCGCTCTGGCTCCTGCTGGCGATCGCCGTCCACCTGGTATCGATCCTGAGCAACGGCGCCGTTCTGCGCGCCCTCTACCGTGCGCTCGGCCTGAAGGAGGGCGTCATCCGCCTGGCGATGCTGTGGTGCTCGGCGGCGTTCTTCACCACCGTGACCTCCAGCGGAGGTTGGGGGGGCATGGCGGTATTCGTCGCCGACGGACGGAAACGCGGCCTGCCAGGCGCGCGCGTGACGGTCGCCTCGGCCATGTACTACCTGTACGATTTCGTCACGGCTCTGCTCGTCGTCGGCGTCGGCCTGATCGTCCTCATCCGCCGCGGCCAACTCGACCCGGGGGAAGTGCTTGCGACCGCCGTGCTGGCGGTGTACGCCATGATCCTGGCGGCCTGGCTGATCCTCGCCTGGCGCTCGCCGGAGCGGTTAGGCCGGGTGCTCACCTCGGGCGGATCGTTCATCAACCGCATCGTGCGGCCCTTCTTGCGGCGCGATTACCTCGACCTGGTCCGCGCCCGCGCCCTGGCTCACGATATGGGCGCCGGAGTGAAGGACCTGCGCCAATCGCCGGAGGGCCTGATCCTGCCCATCGCCCTGTCGCTCAGCCAGAAGGCGCTCACTATCGCCATCCTCTTCCTTTGCTTCCTGGCCTTTTCCCAGCCCTTTTCCGTGGGGACCCTGATCGCCGGATACAGCCTGGGGATTCTCTTCACCATCGTCACCCCGACCCCCGCCGGCATCGGATTCGTCGAGGGGATTCTGACGCTGGCCTTCACCGGATTCGGGATCCCGGTGGCTACCTCGGCCGTGATCGCTCTAGCCTACCGCGGCATTACCCTCTGGCTCTCGCTCCTGTACGGCTTGGTGACCTTCCGCTGGGTCGGCCTGGGACCGAAGCCGCAGGAGTTGGCAGCCGGCACGCAACAGACGCGCCCGATCGAGCGCGTCAAGCCCGATCAGCCTCGGTAGGCAGGTGTCCTGTGGCTTGGGGGAAGGCGGCCCAGGCAGCTGTACGAAGGACTCCCTCTCCCCGGAGGGGAGACCACGGTCTCTGGAGCGAAGCGGAAGGGAGGGTTGGGGTGAGGGGGGATTCCCCTAGAGGCTTGCGGCGCGCGGCCCGAACAGGCGGGCCAGCTCGGCGGCGCCTTCCGGGTCGACGACGGCCAGGACCTCGTCCCCTTCTTCCAGGGTGGTGACGCCGCGCGGCACGACGATCTCGCCGCGCCGGATGATGGTGGCGATGACGCAGTTGTCCGGCAGCGGCAGGTCCTTGATGGCCTTGCCCAGCGCCGGCGCCCCGGCGGGAATCTTCTCCTCGACCAGCAAGAAGCGACCGCGGCGGATCTTGAGCAGCGTCATCATGTCGCCCAGGGACATCTCTTCTTCGATCAGGCTCGACATGACCTCGGCCGCGTTGAGCGCCACATCCACGCCGAAGGCTTCGTTGAACAACCAGGCGGCCGCCGGGTTGTTGACCCGGGCGATCGTGCGCGGGACATTGAAGGTCTTCCGGGCGAAGAAGCACAGCGCCAGGTTGTCGGCGTCGTCGGGGGTGCAGGCCGCCAGCGCCTGGGCGCGGCGGATGCCGGCCGCTTCCAGGACGTCGGGATCGGTGGCATCCCCCTCATGAATGACTTCGGTCGGGAGCTCGCGGTGGATGCGAGCCAGGATGTCCCGTCGGTGTTCCACCAGACGGACCGTGTGTTTCTGCTCGACCAGGAGGGCGGCCAACTGGGTTCCGGTGCGGCCGCCGCCGGCGATCACGACCAGCATCTCAGCTCCCTGCCCCGGATCCGAGCCGAGCCCGGAGCCATTCAATCCCTTCAAGCGTGGCGCTCACCTGGACGACATCGCCCTGCTCCAAGATGGTCTCGTCGGCGGGCAGCGCCGCCCGTCCGGCCCGTGTATGTGCCACGCCGCAGACCCCTTCTCGGAACAGATCCCCCATCCGCCGCCCGGCCCAAAGGGAAGGGACGGTCAGTTCGTAGACCTCCACCTCACCGTTGCCAGCGGAAAACAGCGTCCGGATCTCGCCGTGGTACAGCAGTTCCTCGAGGCGCTGCGCCCCCCAGCTGGTGGAACTGATCACCTGCAAGCCGAAGGCTTCGAACAGAGGCCGCCGCCGCGGGTCGTAGTTGCGGGCGACGACGTGCTTGCGATTGAAAAGGGTCCGGGCGGCATGGGCAACGACGGCGTTCAGGCTGTCGGAGTTCGTGACGGCCGCCAGCCCATCGGCGGTCTCGATCCCGGCCCGGCGCAGCACCTGCTGATTGAGCACTTCCCCTTCCATCGTGCGACCATGGAACGCCGGGCCGAGATTGTGGAAGGCGGCACCTTCCTGATCGACGACGCAAACTTCGTGCCCGGCGGCCGACAGGCGGGTGGCCAGCTCGGCCCCGACGCGCCCACAACCGACGACGACGTACTTCATCCGCCGACCTCCGTTCGCCTTCGCTCGGTCTGATAAGGGACGTCGGTGATGACGATCCCCGGCTTGTACATCAGCGCCATCCGCAGCCAGAGCGCCGTCTGGGTGTGCAGCAGATTCGACCACCAGCGGTTGGGGACGAACTGCGGCACGACGATGGTGATCGTCTCGCCCGGCTGGCGCTGCGCGGCGATCTCCTGGATGTAGGCCAGCAGCGGTTCGAGCAGCAGGCGGTACGGCGAGTCGAGCATGACCAGGCGTACGCCGTCGCCCCAGGTTTCCCATTTCTCACGCACGCGCTCGGCCTCGGCGTCATCGATCGAAACGTGAACGGCGGTGACGTCGTCCGACAGCGAGCGGGCGTAGCGCAGGGCCGCCAGCGTGCCGCGGTGGACGCCGCTGACCGCCAGCAGCACGCGGTGACGCCTGACCTGCGGCGGGGGACCGTAGTCTTCCAGCGACAGGTTGCGGGCCAGCGCCTTGTAGTGGCGGTGAATGGAAAAGAACACGGTCACGAGGATCGGCACCAATACCAGGATGATCCAGGCGCCCTCGCGGAACTTGGTGGTGGCAAAGACCAGCATCACCACCGCCGTACACACGGCCCCGATGCCATTGACGACCAGCTTCAGCCGCCAGCCGCCTTCGTAGCGCAGAGTGGAGCCGCGCTCACGGACCTCGGTGTCGGGGGCCAGATGCCCGATCTTCCACCAGCGGCGGGCCATCCCCGTCTGAGACAAGGTGAACGAAAGGAAGACGCCGATGGCGTATAACGGGATGAGGTGGGTGACGCTGGCCTGGAAGACGATGATCAACAGACAGGCGATCGCCGCCAGGGTGACGATCCCGCGCGAGTAGACCAGCCGGCTGCCGCGATAGGTCAGTTGTCGCGGCAGGAATCCGTCCCCGGCGTGAAGCGCGCTCAGCCGCGGGAAATCGGCGAAGGAGGTGTTGGCGGCCATGATCAGGATCAGAGTCGTGGCCGAGATGACGATCAGGTAGGGCAGCTCGCGCCCGTTGAAGATGCTCCGCGCCAGCTGCGAAATCACCGTTTCAACCTCGGACGGAACCGCTCCGATATTCACCGCCAGGAACGTGATCCCGAGGAAGAGGGTTCCCAGGATGACCGACATCCAGATCAGGGTGATGCCGGCGTTGTGCGAGCGCGGCTCTTTGAAGGCGGTGATGCCGTTGGAGATGGCCTCGACCCCGGTCAGCGCCGTCGTCCCGTTGGCGAAAGCGTGCAGGAGCAGGAAAGGCGCCACGACCGTCAACGTGCCGCCGACGTGCATCAGCGGCGGGTCGACGACGGTGCCCAGCGTGCCGGTGAAGTACCGCACCAGGCCGATGCCGACGGTCAGGATCATCGACGCCAAAAAGAAATACGTCGGAATGGCGAAGGCCCGGCCCGACTCGCGGACTCCCCGCAGGTTGACGACGGTGACCAGGAGCACCAGGCTGACGGCCAGTGTGACCCGATACGGGCCGATGGCCGGGAATGCCGAGACGATCTGCGCCACGCCGGACGAGATCGAAACGGCGACGGTCAGGATGTAGTCGGTCAGCAGCGCCGCCCCGGCCGTCTGCGCCGGGAGCTCTCCGAGGTTGTCGCGGGCGACGATGTACGCGCCGCCCCCGCCGGGATAGGCATGGATCGTCTGCTCGTAGGAGATCGTGACGATGGCGAGCAGCACTACGATCGCCACGGCGACGGGCAGCGCCAGACCGAAGGCGATCGCCCCGGCGGCGGCCAGCACCACCAGGATTTCCTGTGTGGCATAAGCCGTCGACGACAGCGCATCGGAAGCGAAGACCGCCAGACCGACGGCCCGGCCGATCGTCTGGTGCGGCGCATCGGCGGTCTGCAGCGGGCGACCGATGAGCCAGGTCAGCCAGGAGCGGGACGGCGGAGAGTTGACCGTGCGGCGGAGGACGGTCGTCCGGCCTCCGTTGTCAAGCGTGGGCATGGGTCCTTGCAGTTCTATCCGCCTGCGGTCGGCGCAAGCGCAAACATTCATGGTAAGCCGCCGGCCATGCGCTGTCAAGGAAGCCCGCCATGAACGCACACTGCGAAGGGGATAGCCCGCGTGAACATGCCCGCGCGCCGGCAGCAGCGGAGATCTCATTGAAGAGTGGTCCCCTCCCTGAGCGGAGCGCCGAGGCGGAGCCCTTCGACTTCGCTCAGGGCAGGCTCCGCGATGCCGAGGCGCGCAGTCGAAGGGCTCAAGCGAGTCGGGGGACCTCGGCCGCCTGCCTCGGGGCGCTCGCCGATTCGGCCTCCGACACGCTTCGACTGCGGCCGGTCGCCTTCGGCGATTCGGCCTCCGACACGCTTCGACTGCGGCCGATCGCCTTCGGCGATTCGGCCTCCG
>CAZMVJ010000058.1:10962-15306 GCA_964569445.1 uncultured Anaerolineaceae bacterium
TCGGCCTCCGACACGCTTCGACTGCGGCCGATCGCCTTCGGCGATTCGGCCTCCGACACGCTTCGACTGCGGCCGATCGCCTTCGGCGATTCGGCCTCCGCTCAGCGCGGGGGAGCTCCTCCCCTCAAGGCTTCTTCTCCCTAAGCCGAGCGCTGCGCACCGAAGGGCCGGAGCTAGAAGGCGCAATCAGACCCGCATGCTATAATGCCGCGCACTCCGCCCAGCGCGTCCTAAACGATCCCCAAGGGGATGCGCAACGCGATCCCCCAAGGGGATGCGAAGCGCGATCCCCACCGCGGGCCGCAGGGAGCTCGTGTCCGCCATCTCGGGGTCCAGCGCCTACTACATTCTGATTCTCTCCGGCCTGGGGATTCTGCTCGCGGCGGCGCTGGCCCGCCATGGTCCCGCCGCTTCGCGGACCGCCGATCGCGCTTCGCATCCCGTAGGGGATCGCGCCGGGCATCCCGGAAGGGACCGGTGGGCGATCGCCTCCGGAATGCTGGTCGGCCTGCAAGGGCTCCGTCTGCTGACGGAGGCGTGGACGCCGGCGTCCATCTTCCTCCCGCTGCTCGACAGGCTGTTCAGCGTCCTGCTGCCCGCGCTCCTGGGATGGGGGGCGCTCGGTCCCGAGACGGGCGAGCCGGCCGACCGCCTCGTGACCGGGGTCGTCGTCGCCTCCGGCGGTTGGTTCGCCGTCGGCGCTTTCCTCGGCACGATCCCGTCGGAATTCAACTCCTCGGTCTTCGATGAAGTCTGGTCATTGCTCGCCCTGGGCATCGCCGGCGCCGTGCTGCTGGCGATCCTGGTGAAGCGACCGCCGCAATGGGGCGTGTTCGCCGGAGCCCTCGGCGTGCTGGTCGCCGGCGACCTGGCGCACATTTCCACGGTGCCCTTCACCGCCTCCAGCGCACCGTACGTTCTGCTGGGGGAAGCGCTGGCTGTGCCGATGTTCGCGGTGGGAGCCGTCTGGTCGCTGGTGCGCGAGCCGGATTCGCAGGCTCCCGGCCCGGCGGCAGGCGACGCCTTCCCGCCATGGCGTACCCTATCCGCGTTCGTCGAAATGGACGCCGCCGACTCGGCCGCCGCCTACGCCGCCTCGCTCACGCAGGCCGTCGGAATACTCCTGCGGGCGGAGTACTGCCTGCTGCTGACGCCGCCGTCGGCGGACGGCGGCTTGGCGATCGGCGCCGGATACGACACGACTCATCGCAAGCCAGTGCTGGGCCTGGTGCTGGAGTCGCGGGCATGCCCGGTCCTGGCGCAGGCCATGAGCCTCGGCCGTTCGGTCCATCTCCCCGGCGGGACCCACTCCCCCGATGCGCGCACCGTCTTGCGCGCCCTTGGCCTGGGCGGAAGATCGCCGGCCTTGCTGGTGTCGTTGCTCGCCGAAGGGCGAACCGTCGCCGGGCTGCTCTTGCTCTCGCCTCGTTCGCAGCGCGAATGGGATGACCCCACGCGCCTGGCGTTGGAACAGGAGGCGCCCCGGCTGGGGGCGCGCCTTCAGGCCTGGATCGACCGTTCGACGGTCGAGGCCGCCGCCTCGGACGTGACACTCGACCTGGAGCAGGCACGCCGGCGGATCACCGAACTCGAGTCGCGAGTCGAACAGACGGGAGAGCTGCCCTTCGAGTTGGTCGGCCTGGACGATTTGCGCAACGAGCTGGACGACGCCCGGCGTTCGATCGACATCCTCGAGGCCGAGGTCCACCGCCTGCGCGCCGTCCCGGCGCCAGCCGGACGGACTCCGCGGGAGGAAGCCGAGCGCTTGCAGGCCGAGCTGGCGTTCGCCCTGCAGGCCCTTGCGGATGCCCGCTCGGCGCCGGCGACCGCCGGAGCAACGCCCGCCTCCGCCCTTGCCGCGCGGAGCGCACCGTCGGCATCGATCCATGGCGCGCGGCAGCCGCTGACGGCAATCTCCGGATACACCGAACTGCTCCTGGGTGAGTCAAGCGGGCTGTTGGGAACCAACCAACGCCGGTTTCTCGAACGCATTCGAACGGCGGTGCACGCCATCGACGACCACCTCAGCGTCCTGGCACAGGCGCTGGAGCAGTCGCGGACCGCCTCCGCGCCGATGGCGAACGATCTGGCAACGCTCATCGAGCAAGCGCTCGAGGTCATCCACGAGGACTTGCGGGCCAAGGGCCTTTCGGTGCGCCTCGACCTGCCTCCGGCCCCGGTTCGGGTGCCCGGCAATCCGACCTCGATCCGCACGATCGTGGCGCGCCTGCTGGCCAATGCCGCCGATGTGACTCCGTCTGGGCGCGAGATCCTGCTGAGCCTGCTGCCGAATGCAGCCGAAGGCGTCGTCCTGCTGACGGTCTCCGACGTCGGCCGGGGCGTCCCTGCCTCCGATCTGCCGCGCGTCTTTTCGTCGGACGCCTGGGAGGAACGAGTTCCCGGTCTCGGTCGTGATGCATCCGGTTTGGCGATGGTCAAGAACCTGTCCGAGTCGCTCGGCGGCCGGGTCTGGGTCGAAAGCCGCGCCGGCGGCGGCACGACGTTCTCGATCCTCCTGCCGTCGTCCGGCAGCGACTGACCGACGGCCACGAGCGGGCGCGGAACTCCACGCCGCCGACCGACGTCTTCCATGACGAGGATCACGATGCGGGGCGCTGGTACAATCCCCGGCTGCTAGCGGCCATGAGACGTTTCTCGCTCGCCCTGCTCTTCGGCGCTCTATGGATTGCCTCCATTGCCTGCGGGAGCGCGTTGACCGGCCTGATCCCCAGCGCGGCGCAAGCCCACGGCCCCTTGGTGACGGTCAATCCACTGGCGACCGCCACGGGCACCCCCTTCCCCCCGCAGCCGCCGACCAGCACGCCGCCCCCCACCGCCACCGCCACGGCCACACCCCTGGCCACCGCCACTGCCGTCGAGCCTTGGGGGTACTATGCCGCGCCGATCGAACCGTCGGCGATCGAGATCCAACGCGAAGCGCCGATCATCCCCTTCGCCGACGACGTCGTCAACATCGCCATCCTCGGCTCGGATGCCCGTCCGTTCACCGGCGGGCACCGCACCGACACGATCATGGTCGCCTCGCTTGACCCCAGCCGGGGGACGGTGACACTGCTTTCATTCCCGCGCGACCTGTACGTCTTCATACCCGGCTGGCGCGTCGACCGCATCAACATCGCCGACGGCCGCGGCGGACCGGATCTGCTCGGGCAGGTGATCCTCTACAACTTTGGCATCCCGATCGATTTCTGGGTGCGCATGGAATTCGGCGGCTTCCGCTCCCTCATCGACAGCCTGGGCGGCGTTGACGTCGAGATCGGCCGCTACTATGCCGACGAGTGCGGCGGCGCGTGGATGCAATTCCCGCCTGGCGTCCGGCACATGGATGGATTCACATCCCTGTGCTACGCCCGCATGCGCAAGGCTGCCAGCGATTTCGATCGACTCCGGCGGCAGCAGGAGCTCGTCCTGGCCATCTTCGAAAAGGGCGTCAGCCTCGATGGGCTCTCCCGTCTGCCGGAGCTCTATCAGCAATTCATCTCGACGGTCGAGACGGACGCTGAGCTCACCGATGTCCTGCCGCTCCTTCCGCTGGCGGTGCGGCTTGCCGGCGACTCTGCCGGCATTCGGCGCTACGCCGTCGACACGACGATGGCCACCGGCTGGCGCGTTCCATCGAGCGGGGCATCCGTCCAGCTCCCCAACTATGCCGCGATTCAGGCCATGTTGGCCGAGGCGTTCCCGTACTAGCAGATTGTGGAAGAACGGTGACCGCCGTCCAACCCCCTCCCCTTACCCCTCCCCCTGCGCCCGCGTGGGTTCGCGTCACAAGATTCCGTGCAGGGGGAGGGCAGGGTATTTCTGGGGGGCGGGGGGAGCAAAGCTCCCCCCGCCCCCCAGACCTCCTACCCCCTCTCCGCCATGTGCCTGCGGATCTTGACCTCGCAGTCAGCGGAGAGGGGGTAGGGGGTGAGGCCGGAGGTGGGTTTTTCTGCAGCCCTCTAGCCGGGCGGCCAATCCTGCCATCCTTGGCCGCAGCTCCTCGGGTCGCGCGATAGGCGTCCGCCGCGTGGCTGCGCCGGGCCTTTCATCATCGTCCCCGCCATCGCGGATCATTTCCGCGCATTTGCATCCCGCCCAATCCGTGAGAATCGATGTGCCGGGTCTGGCAGAGCGCGGAAGAGCGACGACCGCCTTCCAACCCCCACCCCATCCCCCTGCGCCGGCGTGGGCTCGCGTCCCGGTCTCTTGTGTTTCTGGGGGGTGGGGGGAGCAAAGCTCCCCCCACCCCCCAGGCCTCATACCCCCTCTCCGCCATGTGCCTGCGGATCTTGGCCTCACAGTCCGCGGAGAGGGGGCAGGGGGTGAGGCCGGAGGCGGGTT
>CAZMVJ010000059.1:0-9848 GCA_964569445.1 uncultured Anaerolineaceae bacterium
TCGGGATCGTCTCCACCGCCAGGTGCGTCGCCTCCCCCAGCCTCATCACCGCCCCATCGCCGTATTGCTTCTTGATCTGCGAGACGGCGGACTCGAGGGCGCGGTTTCGTTCTTCGGGCATCGGGAGCCTCTGGTTTGGGGTCGTACGCCGAGTCTACGCGCCGAACGAAGGCAGGTCAAGAAGAGAGAGTGCGTCCGACTCCTCTCCCCACCCCCTACCCCCTCCCCGAAGCAGGTCGCATTGCATCCAAACATTCAGGCGGGGAGGGGAGGTTTTTCCAAGGAGGGGCCGGGGCAAAGCCCCGCCCCCTCCTTGGAGGATTCACCCTCCCCCTGCGGGGCACATCGAAATGCGAGTTTCCGACATGCAGGGGGAGGCTAAGGGTGGGGGTGAATTCGGAGGCTTCCTGGGGCGCGACCGTCCCGCGTCTGATAGGGCCCTCAACCCCGCCCGATCGTCCAGCATCACAGATTGCGACACCGCAGGGAGGGCAGGCCGAACCTGAACAGAAAGCCTGCGGCTCCCCACCGCGATCACGGCTTGCTATAATCGGCGGCAGCCAAAGCGGGTCCAAACGATTCGGGCCGGTCCGCCGGAAGTCTGGATCCCGGGAGGCGCGCCATCTTGACTCTCGGGCAGAACCGTAGGAGCCTCAGGTTCGCCGTCGTCGCCGTTGTGGTCTGGGCCGCCTTCAGCCTGGCGTACGTTCTCGGACCCCTAGGCGAAGGTTCCCACACCTGGTTCGCGAACGTCGGCACCCTCCTGGGGTCGTGGAGCGTGGTGGTCCTTGCCCTGCTCCTCTGGCGATCATACGCCCCGGACGAAGTGGCAAGGCGCATCTGGCTGGCGCTGCTCGTTGGGTTCCTCCTGTGGGCCATCGGCGACACCCTCTGGGCTTTCTACGATCTCCAGCCCGGTGCCGAAGTTCCGTACCCTTCCCCGGCTGACCTCGCATGGGCCGCGGGATATCTTCCCCTGTCGCTGGCGCTCTGGCTCCGCTACCGATCATTGGAGGTGCGGCCGGGCCGCGGCCAATGGCTGGCGCTGAGTCTGATAGTCCTCGTCGGCCTCGTCGTTTTCGGCTACGTGCTGTTGCCGATCATGACCTATCCGGGGTACGACCGCATGATCGAACAAACACTGGACGTGTTGTACCCCGCCGGGGGTTTCATCCTGTTCGCCGGATCCGTTATGGTGGCGGCAGCGGTGCGCGGCGGGAGGCTGTCGTTCCCCTGGCAAATCATCGCCCTGGGGATCGCCGTCTTGTCCGTGGCGGACCTGGTCTTCGCCTACGCCACCTGGCACGACATGTACGTCATCGAAGGCACTCCCAACTTGATCACCATTCTTGCCGACGTGCCTTACATGGGCGCCTACGCGGCTGTCGCCGTGGGGGAATTCGTCCTGGGTCGACTCGAAGGCACCTTCTGAGCGAGGGAGACGCGATGGGCGATCCTTCGGTCAGGCTCCGGCAGGATCAGCCGATGCTCGTGTTCACCGACGAAAGCGGCGCGGTCATCCTGATCGAAGATGACTTGGCCCGGGCGCTGGGGTATGACAACCCGGACGACGCTATTGGCGATCCGCTCGCGGCGGCCCTGGGAATGGCGACGAGTGACGCGGAGACGTTGCTCAAGGAGATCTCGACCACGGGAAGCGCCCGGCACCGCCTCGCCCAAGTGAGGAGCCACCGGACAGGCCGATCCTGGTGGGTCATGCTGAGCGGGTCGGCCCCGGCCGGCGCAGGCCGGTTCATCGGGGCCGACATCATGGTGGCTGCCCCTACTCTCCCCCTCTCGGCCGACGACCTCGACCATCGGCACAACCTCGAGCAGATGGCCGAGATGGTTCGCGGCCGATTGAGAAACGGAAGCGGACCCGTCCTTTCGCAGGAGAAGGAGAGCGAACTCAGATCGTACTTCGCCGCGCGAATGCTGGCGATCTACATCCTGATTGTTCGCTTGGGCGGCCGATCCCTGGGGGAGGCTCTCGAGGAGAAGATCCGGCGCCTCAACCGGCGACGCGCATGGTCGATGGACATGCGCCGCGGACGTCTGACCTTCGGCGAGGCGAGCCTCCGGCCGGACAGGTGCCAGGAGATCAGCCAGGTCGCCGTGGCCTACGCCATCAGCGTAACTTCGAAACGTCTCGTGGCGCGGGAGTTGGCGGAACTCGACGTGAATTTCAGCCCGACCACCGTCCAGAGGGCGACCCACTACGGGCTGCGGAAGGACCTATGAGAAGAGCCAACACCCGAGCTCGGACCGTGCCCTTTCGGAGAAACGAAACCAGCGGCTGATGCCGCTGGTAAGAAAGGCCCCACCATGTCGTGTGCAGCTGGTTTTGAACCTGCTGACGCAGGTGGGAACCGCCAGACGAGTTCCGCCTTGGCCGAAGCCTAACGCGTCGCCCGCCTGAGAGAAGTTCCCTTAAGGCACGTGTTGGCTCAAAACGGTAGTGCTACATCACGTGCACGGCAGGGCAAGCCAAGATATACCACGGAACCGGTCGGTCCGCCAGCCGGCTCACGCGTGCCGTACGATCTGCAGGTGCAGCTCGCGCAGCTGCGCCGGCTCCGCCGGCGACGGCGCCCCGGCCATCATGTCGCGCGCCGCCTGGTTCTTGGGGAAGGCGATCACCTCGCGGATGTTGGGCGCCCCGGTCAGCACCATGCACAGCCGGTCGAGTCCCGAGGCGATCCCTCCGTGCGGCGGCGTGCCGAACTCGAAGGCCTCCAGCAAGTGTCCGAATCGCTCGCGGGCGACGTCGACCGGCAGGCCGATCAGGGAGAAGACCTTCTCCTGTAACTCCCGCCGATGAATCCGAATACTGCCTCCGGCCGCCTCAATTCCGTTCAGCACGACATCGTACTGTTGGCCGCGAGCGCCTCCCGGGTCCGAGGCGAGCAACGCCTCATCCTCCGGCACGGGCGCCGTGAAGAGGTGATGGCTTGGATCCCAGCGCTTCTCGCTTTCGCTCCAGGTGACGAAAGGAAAGTCGACGATCCACGCAAAAGCCAGCACTTCCGGGTCTGCCAGACCGAGCCGACCGGCCAACAACTCGCGCAACCGCCCGAGCGCTTCCAGGGCGATCTGGGGTTGATCGGCGACGAAGAGCAGCAGGTCTCCCGGCGCCGCTTCCAACCGGCTCCGCAGGTCGCGCAGCCTGTCCTCCGGCAGGAACTTGGCGAAAGACGACCGGACTTCGCCTGACTCGGGGAGGGCCAGGTAGGCCAGGCCCTTGGCCCCGAACGGCGCCACAAAAGCCGCCAGCTCGTCGATCTGAGCCCGACTGTATCCTCCACAGCCACGGGCGTTGAGGCCCCGTACCGTGCCGCCTCCGGCGACGGCCTGCTCGAAGACCTTGAAGCCGCACCCCTCCGCCAACTGGCTGACGTCCTTGATCTCGAGACTGTAGCGCAGGTCCGGCTTGTCCGTGCCGAAGCGGTCCATGGCGTCGCGGTAGGTCAACCGCGGCCACGGGGTCGCCTGCAGTTTCTTGTGGGGGACGATCTCCCGGATGAGCTCCGTATACATCTCCTCCATCAGCTGCATCACGTCCTCGCGCTCGACGAACGACATCTCGATGTCGAGCTGGGTGAACTCCGGCTGCCGATCGCCCCGCAGGTCTTCGTCACGGAAACAGCGGACGATCTGGAAGTAGCGCTCGACCCCCGCCACCATCAGCAGTTGCTTGAGCTGCTGCGGCGATTGCGGCAGCGCGTAGAACTCGCCGGGATACAGGCGCGACGGAACCAGGTAGTCGCGGGCGCCCTCCGGTGTGGTCTTGAACAGCATCGGCGTTTCGATCTCCCAGAAGCCGCGCTCGCTCAGGAACTCCCGGATGAAACGCGCCGCCCGATGGCGCAGCTCAAGTTTGCGCCGCATCCCTTCGCGGCGAAGGTCGAGGTAGCGGTAGCGCAGGCGCAGCATCTCTTCGACCTCCGTCTCCTCGTTAATCGGGAACGGAGGCGTGCGGGCGGCGTTCAGGACTTCGACCTGGGTGGCGCTGACCTCGATTTCGCCGGTGGGCAGCGCCGCGTTCTCCATCCCAGCCGGGCGGCGGCGCACCTCGCCGACCACCTTCAGCACCCACTCCGAGCGCGCTTCGGCTAGCACCCGGTGCGCCTCCGGCGCCGAGTCAGGGTTGGCCACCACCTGCACCAGCCCGGTCCGGTCCCGCAGGTCGATGAAGGTCACCCCGCCGTGGTCTCGCCGGCGATGCAGCCAGCCCGCCAGCACGACGCCTCGGCCGGCATCGCCCGCTCGAAGGTCGCCGCAGGAGTCCTCGCGATACATGCTTCCTCCCCGAAAACAAGAGCCGCCCCTCCTTGCGGGAGCGGGCGGCACGTTCTAGCGTCCCGTTCCGAAAGTTCTCAGTCCTTTGCCACGGTCTTTCGGTAGGGAGGGCCAGACGTGCAAGTGCCGTATCCGGATATCCGAGAGATGAAGAGGGCTTGATCCGTAAGCCCGCTCGCTCCGGAACGGGACACTCTGCCAGGTCGAAGGATCAGCGCCGACGCCGGGCCGCCCGTAGGGGCTGGTGCTGATTAGCCTCGTTCGTCGGCGATCGTCGCTCGGTCATCGGTCCTTCCGTGTCGGCGGATTATAGCACGCAGCCGCCGGGCTCAACACCTCGGGTGATAGTCCTCCGGCGAATCGATGTCGGCGTGAATCCCGGGGTCCGGCACGTCCACCGGCTGGAGCTCGGCCGTGTGGAGTCGCAGGTAAGCGCGCAGACTCTCCGCCGGACCGAGGGCCATTACCTGCGGCCAAGTGCGGCGCGGCAGCAGCACCGGATGACCGCGCCGACCATGGTGCACCGGGACGCACAACGCATCCTCGGAGGCGCGCCACGCCTCGATCAACGCCTGCACCGTCGCCGGCTGGATGGCCGGCAGGTCCCCCGGGGTCAGCAGCGCCGCGGGCGGCTCGTCGCCCATCGCCCGCAGTCCGACCTGGATCGAGCCCAGCATCTCCCCGTCGGCGTAGCGCGGGTTCTCGACGAATTCCACTCCGCTGCCGGCCAGGGCCTGCTCGATCGCCTCTCGATCTGCGCCGACGACGACCAGGATCCGCCCCACGCCGCCGCCGCGCAGGGCCGCCACCACGGCCTCGACGACCGTCCCATCCCGCCAAGGAAGGACAAGCTTGGCCGACCCCATTCTGCGCGATCGACCCGCCGCCAGAACCAAACCGGCGGCAGCCGCTGACGCGACCGTGCCGGCTTCTCTCGGGCTGGTCATGGATCCTGCTCCAGCCGAGCGAGATCATCCGGCCGATCGACCTCCGCAAACTCGTAAGGGTCGGCCTCGACCGCCTGCCACGGCCATCGCTCGAGCAGCGATCGTCCCCCCTGATCCCCACGCAAGGCATGCAGCGCAAGGAATACCTGCCGATCGAAGAGCACCGGATTGCCGCGGCGTCCACCTCCCACGGGTGCGACGATCGCCGGGAGCGAAACGCGATGCGCCGCCACCAGCCGGCGGATCGTTGCCCCGTTGACGCGGGGCATATCGGCCAGCAGGAAGACGGCCGCCTCGACCTGCCCTTCCACGGCCGACAGCCCGGCACGGATCGAAGTGCTCTGGCCGTCCTGCCATTCGGCGTTGTTGACGAAGTCGACGCCCTGGCCGGCGGCGGATCGGACGTCTTCCTGCCGGGCTCCGAGGACGACGACGATCGGCGACAGCCCGCCTTCCCGCGCCGCCTTTAGGGCATGACCGAGCAGCGGGATTCCCTTCCAGCGGGCGAGCTGCTTCGGTCCGCCGAAACGCTCCCCCGCTCCGGCCGCCAGGACGATACCGGCTACTCGGCCGTCTACGCCGCGAACCGGGTCACTTGAGGACAACTCCCCGGTGACGACAGCACGCATCCGCGGCGTCGCCAGAAGCCGGTCTCGCACCTCCACGATATTCTCCGGGGAGGCGTTGTCGGCGCCGGTGAGCAGGATGCGCACCTCGGCACCTTCGGGGATCCCCTGCAGGCCACCCTGTTGAGACGAGACGAGCGCCGCCAGGAGGCGCGCCGTGAGGACCTCCCCTTCTTTCATGCCGAACAACCCGGCGATCCGCTCGGGGCGATGGGCCGTCGCAGGACTCAGCGGAAGACCGACGGCCGGCAGCCCCGCCACGGGGACGACGACATCGACCCAGGCCGGGACAACCGGCTCGTGATCCGCTGGCGCCTTCACCCACCGACCTCGTGCCCCGTCGGCCTCGATCGCCAACCGCGCGCCCACGGCCCGGCATCGGCGCGCCACCTCGGCCAGCACATCACCCTGCAACCCCAGCAGCTTGGATTCCTTGTCGTCCTCCGGCCCTGTCACCAGGATCGGCCGGCCGGGGAGTATCGGGAAGTGCCGCGCCTCTTCAACCGAGATGACGATGACGTGCTCGTCGGCGAACGAACGCTGCGCGGTCCCCAGCCGTGTGGTTGTCGTCAGCACGATGGGATCGGCGCCGCGGGACTCCCGCGCCAGCGTTTCGAGGGCGGACGATTTTCCTCCGGCACCGGTGAAGGCCACGCTCATCCCGGGCCGCAGGCGAAGCGCATCGGTCAGCCGCACGGCATTCCCGTCGCCGGATGACAGACCCGTTCGGTCTCACCCTCGCCGGCGTCTTCGGTGGAGGCCCTGGCTCGAGCCATCCGGCAAGATTCTGTCGCGCCGGAGACAATACGCCGATGCCCGCGGACTGAAGATCGGGGCCTTGGCAGAGAGGTTTTCCACATGACTCTGAGACGGGACACTATTCCGCCAGCCTGCGCCGCATCTCCGGCCGGGAGAGGATCGCCTCCAGAGCCGCGCCTCCGACTGCCAGGGCCTTGTCGGAGACCTCGCGGCAGAACCGCGTTTCGCGGCGCGGATCGAGGTCGCCCACCTTCATCCCTCGTTCCACCCGCACGCCGTCGTGAAGCAAGCCGCGCAGCGCGCCATCGAAAGGGGCGACGACTTGCTGACCGTCGATCGCCAGGAGGGCCTCGCCCTGGCGCACCAACGACCCGAGCGTCGCCAGGCCTTGCATCACGCCGCTGCGCGGCGCCCGCAGGACGCGATCCACGGCGTAGCCCTCCACCGCCTCGGGGACCTTCGTGTCGGGGCTGGCCCGGCCTTGCCACAAGATTCGACCCAGATGATGACCGCGCCGCGTCTCGATCACGGCGTGGCAATCGACGCCCGCTTCGAACCCCGGGCCGAGCCCGAGGATCAACGGGACCGAATCGAGCGGGAGTTCGGAAGGAGCCTTGCGCATGCGCCCGTCGACGATCGCTGCTGGACGCAAGCCGGAGGTGGATTCCGCCTGCGGGTCGACCAGGACGGGAATGACGCCGGTCTGCAAGAGCGCCGCAACTTCCTCCGGAGAGTCCGCGCGCCGGCCTTCGATCCCTTCGACGACGACGCGGCCGGCATAGATCGCCTCGGCCAGCGCCACCAGACGGCGCACCGCCAGCGGCTGTTGGATTTCCAGGACCAGGACGGAAAAGCCGGCGCGATGGAGACGAACGGCGACGCCTGTCGCCAGGTCGCCCCCTCCCCGGATGGTCACCAGCGGAGGTGACAAGCTCTCCCTAGCGAACGCCGGCGGCGCGCAGTCCGAACAGGACGCGCTCCGGAGTCAGGGGAAACTCGTAGAACCACACGCCGGTGGCGTCGTGCACCGCCGCCGCCACGGCCGGGACGAAGGGGAGATAGGGCATCTCGGCCATTCCGCGCGCGCCCCACGGCCCGATCGGGTCGGGATATTCCAGAATCAGCGAGCGGACGCGGTCGGGGATGTCGAGGACCGTCGGAATGAGGTAGGTCGAGAGATGCGCCGTCCGCACCTTGCCGGCGTCCTGGATGAAGTTCTCGAGGATGGCGTATCCGCCCGCCTGGACGACGGCGCCTTCGATCTGTCCTTCGACCTGCTGCGGATTCACCGCCTTGCCCACGTCGTCGGCGCACACGACGTCCAGCAGGTGGATCTGTCCGGTCTCGACGTCGACCTCCAGCGTCACCGCTTCGGCGACGTAGCCGTAGGCGAAGTTCGGTTCGGACTTACCCGTCTGCGGATCGAGGGGGGTCGTCGCCGGAGGGCGATACTTGAAGGCCCCCACCGCCGGGCGCTCCTCCAGGTTCCACTTCGCCAGCGCCTGCTCGGCGGCGCCGCGGATGGCGTTGCCGGCCATGAAGGTCATGCGGGAGGCGGAGGCCGAGCCGGAGTTGCCGGTGCGGGCTGTGTCCGAGACGACCAGCTCGATTTTCTCCATCGGCAGGTTGAGCGCCTCGGCCGCCATCTGCGCCATGACCGTGTGCGCACCCTGGCCGCATTCGGCGCCGGCATGATAGACCACGGCGCGCTCGATCGATGCCCCGCCGTGAATCTCGACCGTCGCCCAGGAATGCTCCGGGGCGCCGAAGGAGAATCCAACGTTCTTGAACCCGCAGGCAAACCCCATACCGCGCCGCAAATGGGCTGCCGCCGGCTTGCCCAAGCGATCTCGACTGGGACGCTTCGCCTTCCCGATCGGCTCCAGCCAGCCGACCGCCTCGGCGCACTGGTCGACGACCTTGTCGATCGAAACGCCCTTGGGCAGAGGCGTGCCGACCGAGAGCAGCGCCCCCTCGCGCAGCAGGTTGCGCCGCCGGAGCTCGACCGGGTCGATCCCGAGGGCTTCGGCGAGCAGGTTCATCTGCATCTCGGCCGAGAAGGAAGCCTGCGGTCCGCCGAAGCCGCGGAAGGCACCGCCGGGGATATTGTTGGTGTAGACCGAGTAGGCATCAACCGTCACGTTCGGGAATTCGTACGGCCCGGTGCACAGCAAGGTCGAGTTGCCCAGCACTTTGGTCGAAGTGTAGGCATAGGCTCCGCCGTCCTGCAGGATCTCCACTTCGGCCGCCAGCAGGCGCCCGTCGCGCCTCGCCCCCCACTTCGAGCGGATGGTATAGGCATGGCGTTTGTGATGCCCGAGGATCGACTCCTCGCGCGACCAGACGATGCGCACCGGCCGCCGCAGGCCGCGCTGAGAGAGCCGCCACACCGCCAGCGCCAGAACGATCTGGACCGACATGTCCTCCCGTCCGCCGAAGGCGCCGCCGATGGCGGGGTAGATCACCCGCACCTGATCCAGGGGCAGCCCGAGCGCATGGGCGATTTGCTCCTGGTCCTCATGCGTCCACTGGCCGGCGACCTCGACCGTCAGCCGTCCTTTGTCGTCGATGTAGGACACCCCCGCCTCGGGTTGCAGGTAGGCGTGCTCCTGGACCGGGGTGTGATACTCACGCTGGATGACAACGTCGGCGGCGCGGAAGGCGGCGTCGGAATCGCCCTTGCGAATCCGGTAGTGGCAGAAGACGTTGCTGTCGCGATCCGGGAAGAGCAGCGGCGCGCCGGCGGTCAGGGCTGCTTCGACATCCGCCACCACCGGCAGATCTTCGAACTCGACGACGATCTCGCGCAGCGCCCGGGCCGCCGCCGCTTCGTCTTCGGCGACGACCACCGCCAGCTGGTCGCCGACGAAACGGACGCGGTCCGCGTACGGTTTGGCCGAACCAGGGCCGCACAGGACCGGCTGGTCCGGCATGATCAAGCCGTATTCGTTGACCGGCACGTCGCTGGCCGTGAAGACCGCCACGACGCCCGGCATGCGCTTCGCCTGTTCGGTGTCCAGGCGGCGGACGATGGCATGCGGCCGGCCGGCGAAGAGGATCTTCATCGACAGCATCCCGGGCAGATAAATGTCGCCCGGGTAGAGCGTTTCTCCGGTGACCTTGCCCAGCGCATCGATCCGCTCCAGCGATCGTCCGACAGTCGTCACGCAGCTACCTCATGCACCGTGCCCGCCTTGGCGTGCGAATCGTGTTCGAG
>CAZMVJ010000059.1:9948-15305 GCA_964569445.1 uncultured Anaerolineaceae bacterium
GATGGCCATCCGTTCTCCCCGTTGTTAGGTCTGGCGCGACTCGGCCGCCGGGTGCGGCTCGGTCGTCTTCTCCAGTCGGGCGAGCTCGGTCTTGAAGATGCGGCGCAAGACCGCCACCGCCGTGGCGTAGGTCGGGTCCATGCCGAAGTAGGAAAGCGAACCGGAACCCAGGTTGCGCCCTTTGCTCAGCGGCGTGTCGGAGGCATAGTGCAGAATCCCAACCTCGAACGGCAAGCCGTGCAAATCGACGATCTCGTTGTCGGGATAGCGCTTCGGCCGCGAGATTTCGTAGACGGCCGAGAGGTACGGCCCGGCCTCCATCTCGATGTCGGTGTAGCCCTCGCGATAGAAGACATCCATGTAGCGCGGCGTCTGCAGGAAGGTGCCGCGTACGCTGACCCCCTTCTGGTTGTCGAGCACCGTGCCGTAGGTCAGGTCGTCGGCCAGGCCCTCGGCGGTGAAGGCGTTTTCAAACAGGTAGGTGGTTTGCGAATGCTCGTCGTGCACCACGCCCGGGATCATGACGTCTCCGATGACCCCGTTGAGGGTGGCCGCCTTCCCCATGGCATACACCCCGCGCAGCTCACCGACACGCGCAGCGACCTCGGTCAGGATCAGGTAAGCCGCCAGTCCGAGCGGGTAATCGATGTTGAGCAGCATCGCCCGGCTCTCGGCCAGTCGTTCGATCCCCGGGAGCTGCAGCCGCGGATCGAGCCAATCCGGCCGCAGCGAGGCAAGCTCCACGATCTGGGCTTGCAGGTCGAATCCGTGCTGGCTGGGAATGCGCCGGATGCCGGCCTGCTGCTCGGCGGCCGCCCGTTCGGCGGCCAGCGCCGTCCCGTCGGGCGTGGCCAGGTACTTCTTGAGGGCGTAGTACAGGAAGTTCTCGCGGCTGGAGGGGATGCTGCGCGCTTCGATCTCGCGCCACTCGGCCATCAAATCGGCGTGCTCGGGCTGGCCGACGAAGCGCAGAACGGCCGGCTCGTTGCGCAGGGCGAAACCCGTCAGCAGGTTGACCAGACTGTGGGTGTTGCTCGAGATGAAATACACCGGCCGCGAAACCAGGGCCGGACTCACGGCGGCGACGTGGTCGAACCAGCCGTGCGTCGCCCGCCGATAATCGTTCATCGACCCGGATAACAGGCGCACCGATAGCCGCGCCTCGCCGCCGGCAATGCGGCGCAGCGTGTCCCAGAAGGCGTCGCGCCAGACCAGGCGCAGCCGTTCCAGGTCCTCCACGGCGATGCCCATGCCGACGGCCAGCGTCGCCATACCGTCGGCGTTGTCGACCGGCTCCCGCAGGAACGCCCGCACCAGCTCGCCGCGCATCCGAGCGTGCAGCTTGTTCCATTCGATCTGGTAGGCGGTCAGCAGCGGGATGATGTCGTCGATGTCGGTGCCGCTGGCGATGTAGCAGGCCAGCGTCGAGCGGCCGTCGAAGAAGCTGCGCCGGCGGCGTGCCGGGGCGGCCACCGGCGTCCACGATTCGACGTCGCCCACTCCGTGCTGGCGAAACTGCTCGCGGCTCTGGCCCAGCACGACTCGCCCGACCTGGGCGATGCACGACGGCAGCCGCAGCGAGCAGTAGATGAAGGCCGACATGTCGGGCTCGAGGCCGCGGGCCTTCGGATGCAGCGACGATCCCATGCGGGCGTGGGCCTCCTCCAGCGTGCGGATGCGCACGTCCGTCGAGGCCCGCAGCAATGAATAGTAGGTGCGGATGTAGAGTTCGATGTCCTCCGAACCGGTCCGCGGCACCGTCCGATCCATCTACGACCTCAGGACTTCCGCCGCCGATCGCGCCTGAGGGGAGGGACGTCGAACTCGCCGCGCTTCTGCGGGAAGACGAACGAATAGGCGATGCTCAGGAAGGCGTAGGCGAAGATCAGGAAGATGAAACCGACCGAAAGGCTGACGAGCATGCCCGCCGGCAGCCACGGCGCGAACGTCGGACGAAGAATCTCCCGAGGAAGGTAGACCCAACCGTAGGTGTTGTTGTTGACCAGGAACCAGTTCGAGAAAAGGTAGCCCCCGATCCCCAGGACCACGATCAGCAAGCAGCCGACCCCGCGCCAGGCTGGATGGACCCTGCGCCTCTTCTCGCGTTCGATATCTTGCTGTCGGGCTCGCCATGAATCACGTCCCATGGGGACTCTCCTTCTGTCAGCTGGCGGATGCCTTCGGCCAGTTGTTGACGACGGCTAAGGACTCCAGCCCTCACCCCTCCCCTTCCCCCTGATCCAAGTCCGTTCGCGGTCCATTGGGCCTTCCAGGGGGAGGGGAGGTTTTCCTTGAAGGGTGGGGGGAGCAAGGCTCCCCCCACCCTTCAAGATCATTCGCCCCTCTCCGCCACACCCTTCGAAGGAGACATCCCCCTCTCCGCGGAGAGGGGTCGGGGGTCAGGCGGGAAGCGAAGTTTCCCCTTGATTCTAGCCTTGATTCCCCGATGAGTCGTCACCAAGACCGAGCGAGATGCACCTTACCGGTTCGCTGCAGCTGCTCGCTCGATGGCGGAGACGATCTTATAGTACCCGGTGCAACGGCAAAGGTTGCCGGTGATCGCCTCACGGATCTGCGATCCGTCCGGCTGCGGGGCCTCTTCCAAGAGCTTCGCCCCGGCCATCAGGAAGCCCGGGGTGCAATAGCCGCACTGAACCGCCCCCTCGTCGAGGAAAGCTTGCTGCACCGGATGCAGGCGGCCGGCCTGGGCCAGTCCCTCGACGGTGACGATGTCCGCTCCGTGGGCGCGCGGCGCCGGAACCATGCAGGCCATCACCGCCGCGCCGTCGAGGAAGACCGTGCACGCGCCGCATTCCCCCTCGGCGCAGCCTTCCTTCGTCCCGATGAGATGACCCTCATCGCGCAGCAAGCGCAGCAGCGTCAGGTTTTGCCCCGAGGCAAATCGATAAGGGCGGCCGTTGACCGTCGTCTCGATCGGGCGCCCGGCGTCATGCTCGAACCCGCCTTCGGGCGCCGTCAATCCGGCGCCCCACAACATGATCGGGCGTGCCGGGAATCCGTCGTGCTCGCTCCCCGCGGCGATCGAGCGCAGGGCGCGGATTACGCACACCCGCACCATCTCACGCCGAAACCCCGCCGACCCGCGCAGGTCGTCGATCGGCCTCGATTCGGCGGCCGCCGTCTCGCCGGCGCGGTCCACGACCTCCGGGGCAAGCCGCATGCCGGCCAGCCCGGCCTCCGCCTGCGGCGTCCGGATCACGGTCGGGGCCACCGAGCCCAGAGCGATCGCCGCCCGACGGACACGCCCGTCGGACAGCTCGACCACCCCCGCCGTGTTCACGACCGAGATCGCCTGCGCCCGTCGCAAGGCGAATTTGACGAAGGTGCTGCGCGTCCCGGCCGGCGGCGCGGCGAACGAGATCTCGATCAACATCTCGTCCGGCTGGAGAACCGTCTTGCGCACACCGGTGTAGAACTCGGCCAGCGGGACCTGACGTTCGCCGCGCAGGCTGCGCAGCGACACCGACGCCCCCAGCGCCATCAGCGGCGTGATCGAGTCGTTGGCCGGCGAGGCGGTGATGACGTTACCGGCGACCGTCGCCCGATTGCGAATCTGCGGCGCGCCGACCTCCCAGCAGGCCCGCGCCAGTGCCAACGCCCGCTCCTGGATCAACGGCGAACCGGCGACATGGTTGTGCGTGACCAGCGCCCCGAGATAGATGCGGCCGTCGTGGCGCAGCTCGATTCGGTCGAGCCCCGTCAGGCGGGTGACGTCGATCAGAGTCGTCACGCCGGGTCGCTGGCCGCGCTCGAGCTCCAGGATCAGGTCCGTCGCCCCGGCCACCAGGCGCGCCTTCCCGGCGTGCTGGGCCAGCGCCTGCAGCGTCTCTTCGATCGTGGACGGGGTCAGGTAATGGTCCCACATGGGAGGTCAGCCGGCGCGCGCTTCTTTCTTCGGCCGGGGAGGGTGGCGCATCGACTCCCCCGTCCCGCCCCGGCGCAAGAGGATGATCTCCGAGAGGATGCTGACGGCGATCTCTTCCGGCGTCTCGGCGTTGAGCTCCAGGCCCATCGGCGAATGGATCCGCTCCAGCCTGGCGCGCGGCACACCGCGCCCCTCCAATTCGGCAGCCGCCGTCTCCCAGCGCCGCCGGGATCCGATGATCCCGATATAGGCCGCCGGGCTATCCAGGAGCGCCGGGACACCTTCGACGTCCACGCTCACGCCGCGGGTGGTGAGCACGAGGTAGGTGATGGCGTCGATCCTGACCCGTTGCGCTAACTCGGCCAGCGGGCAGACGATGTGCTCGTCGGCCTCGGGGGCCGACTCGACCGAGGCGAACTCGGCGCGGTCATCGGCGACCACCGTTCGAAATCCCAGCCAGTGCGCCAGGTGGACGACGGCGCGGCCCACGTGCCCGCCGCCGAAGACCACCACCGTCGGTTTCTTCCCCATCGGATCCACGAAGACCTCCACCTCTCCCCCGCACACACCCGGATCCCCTTCCGCCGGGTTGCTCAGGGAGTACGGGGTAATCCGCGGCTGGCCGTCGGCCAACGCCTCCAGCGCCTCGGCGATCACGCGGCTTTCCAGCTCGCCGCCGCCGATCGAGCCTTCGATCGAACCGTCTTCGAAGACAAGCATCTTGCTGCCGGCGTGCCGCGGCACCGAGCCCTGCGCGCGAATGACGGTGCACAGGGCCACGGGTTGCCCCTCGCGTTCGGCCTCGGTCAGACGCTCAAGGAGACGGTCAACCATCTTCGTCCATTGCGGAGCTCCGTTGAACCCCCTCCCCTGTCCCCTCCCCCTGGGTGAGCAGCTCACCCTTTGCCAGGCTCCTTCCCAGGGGGAGGGGTGGGATTCTCTGGGAGTGGGGGGAGCTTCGCTCCCCCCACTCCCAAGAAATACCCTCCCCCTCTCCGCCATGTGCCGATACGGCCAACGCTCGCGGCTCAGCGGAGAGGGGGGCAAGGGGGGTGAGGCCAAGAGCGGGGCGATGAGGAAGAGCCATCATTGTGTCGAGGAGGTGGCGCTGCCGAACCCGAACCGCTCACCGCCACACGCCTGCGACGCCATCGGCACGTCGCTCTGCGGGAAGGCCCGCACAGCCGGGTGGAGAGGGGAAAAGGATGAGGCTGGAAAGGTGTTTCTCATTTCGCGCGCAACGCTCGCCATACCCGTTCCGGCGTCACCGGTGCACGGAGCACGTCGGCGCCGCAGGCGTCGAGCACGGCGTTCCCTACCGCCGGCGCCACGCCGTCCATCGGAATCTCGGCGACTGCCTTCACCCCAAAGGGATGACTCGGCTCGACCGTCTCGACGAAGATCGTCTGCAGCTCGGGCATCTCGTGCGCCTGGAAGATGTGATAGTCGGCGAAGCTCGTCTCGCGGGCGC
>CAZMVJ010000060.1:0-14937 GCA_964569445.1 uncultured Anaerolineaceae bacterium
CGAACTCCGACTTGAGCATATCGAGCTTCTTGTAGTGGGTGATGTCGCGCAGGACACATACCCGGCCGCCGCGGTGCGGACCGCCGCTCTCGACCTCGAGCACCGAAGCGAACAGGACCCGCCCGCCGGGCAGGCCGACCTCGCCGCTGGCCGCCCCCGCCCCGTGCAGCATCTCCACCAGCCGCGGGATGGCCACGACGTCTTCCACCGGCTTGCCGCGCGCCTGCTCCGGGCTGACGCGCAGCACCATCTCCGACGCCGGATTGGCCAGGGCGATCCCCCCGCGGGGATCGAGCAGCAAGACCGCATCCGGGGTCGCCTCGAGGGTCGCTCCCAGACGCGATCGCTCCTGCTCGGCACGCTGATACAGCCGCGCATTGGCGACCGACACACCGAGCTGACCGGCCAGGATCGTCAGCAGGCTTGTCTCGTCGCTGGTAAACAGGTGGGGGCGGCGGTATCCGATCCACAACGCGCCGACGAAATCCTCTTCGCTGCGCATCGGCAGGGCCAGCAGGCCTTCCAGCGGCTCGGTCAGCAAACGAAGGTCGAGCACGGCCTTGGCTCGCCCCGGATTCTCCAGGACGAAGCGTCCGCGCTCGCGGCTGAGCGCCAGCAACTGGGCATCCAGCGTCGTCCAGCCTCCCGGATCGAAGCCCGCCTGGAACGTCTCCAGATCGCCCGCCTCGCCCTCGCGCGGCGTCAGCGCCACCCGCACCAGGTCGCTTTCCGTCACGTCCTGCACGCCGAGCAGGATGGGCGGCAGCACCTCGGTCAGGTTGAAGGTCGCCGCCATGCGCTGCGTCGCTTGCAGCAGCAGATCCATCTCGTTGAGGCGCGTTTTCAGGCCGCGCCGCATCCGCTCCAGCGCCGCCGCCAGACGCCCGACCTCGTCTTCGCCGATGCCGGGGACGGGCCGATCGAGGTTGCCGCGGGCGATGGACTCGGCCGCCAACGTCATCTGCCGCAGCGGCCGGGTCAGACCACGGCTGACGGCGTACGTCAGCAGGACGACGACAACACCGGCGAAGGCCATCACGGCGAACAGGCGCGCCGCGATCGGGATGGCAAGCCGATCGACGACGGCTTCGGGGACGGTGAGGACGACCGTCCACGGATGACCCGGGATCGGGTAGACGTAGGCTAGCTTCGTCGAACCATCCGGCGCCGAGACGGCGAACGCTTGGCCGCGGATCGACTCCGCCAGCGTCGTCGTCGCGCCCACCTGCCGCGGATCGGTGTGGAGCAGGATCGTCCCGCTCTCGGCCACCAGCATCGCCGTGCCGTCGGGGAAATCGCCGATCACCGTCGCCACCGGCTGGAGCAGCGGATTGGTCGCCAGATCGGTCCAGCCGACAAGCGCTCCCAAGACCGTCGTGCCGTCGGCCGAGAAGACCGGGGTCAGGAATACCGCCTGCGACGAAGGCGGATTCGTATCCGAGGATTGGCTGACTTCTTGCGGGACACCGGCCAGCGCCGCCGCCAGCGCCGCCTCGACTTCCAGCCCGATCTCCGGAGGCCCTTGCTCCGTCAGAGAGGCCACCGCCACCATCGACCCTGACCCGTCAAAGACCGCCGTGCTCTGGAAGAACGGCACGGCCGTCAAGATTCGCCGCAGGCCCTCCGGTGTGACCGGCACAGACCCTCCGGCCGCCTCGAGCTGCGATGCCGCTTGCTGCAAATAGGATCGTCCGCTTTGGCCGAAGAACGGCACCCCTCCGCCCGCCTGTACCGCCGTCTGGGCCATCTGGGTCTCGACGAGCTCGCGCGCCGAAGTGCGCGCCAGGACCCAATCACCGACGAGCAGCACCATCGCTGCCACCACGCCGACCAGGAGAAAGAAGGCGACCATCCGCGCACCAAGGGACCGCAGATAGGGCGCCGAAGAGAAGCGAGCCGGCCGTCTCCAGCGGGCGGGCGCCAGGAACAGGGCCGCCTCACCGACCACGCCGGCCAGCACGCCTGCCAGCAGCGCGGCCTGCAAGATGATCCCGCCTTGGGCCACGATATACTCGAGCCCGTCCAAGACTGACCCGCCGCTGGAGACGAATAGCTCGAGGCAGCGGGCAAGTCCGTAGACCAGCCCACCGACCAGGGCCGCCAGCATAGGACGGCGCATGGCCGAACCGATCGCGTCGCGATAGGGGAGCTGCAGCAACCACGCGCTGAGGGCCGCCGCCAGGGCCAGATGCAGCGGTGTCAGAATGCTATGCGTGTACCATCCGCCGCTAACCAGCCCGGCCGCCAGACCGACGGCTGCCGCCGGGGCGATACCCAACCATCCGGCCGCCAGCACCATCGGGATCATGCCAAGCACAGGCGCCGCCTGGGCCACCGGCGGCCGCGGGAGGCCGGGCGCCGCCATGCCCCCCGGCGCGGCGAAATACAGCACCAGGACAGTCTGGGCAACGACGCCGGCTAACACCAAGCCGCCGGGCAGCGGCCAGCCGAGGGCAATCGGCGCCTCATGACGCCGGCGATGGTCGATGACGATCCAAAGGAAAAGAAGCAGAGAAAAGGCGAGAAGCAGGAAACCAGACCAGCGTTGCGGCAATTCGAAACCGAACGCGTCTGTGAGTCCCCAGGTCTCGAATGTCATCCCGGTCGGCTTTGGGGTGCCACGCCGGGCAGATTATAGCACCGGCGCTGCCGCGGCTTGCCGCGCTTAGGCCTTTGTGCTAGACTGCCACGGCGCAACGGCGGGGCGAGCCGGCGATGGCCGAAAAAATCCTCATCATCGACGACGATATCGACACCCTCAAGCTCGTCGGCCTGATGCTGGAACGCCAGGGCTACGAGATCGCCGTCGCCAACAACGGCGCCCTGGGCCTGAGCAAAGCCGCCGCCGAGAACCCCCAGCTGATTTTGCTCGATGTCATGATGCCGGACCTCGATGGCTACGAGGTCACCCGCCGGCTGCGCGGCGACCCTTCGGTGGCCCACATCCCGGTCATCATGTTCACCGCCAAGACGATGGTCGACGACAAGGTGGCCGGCTTCGAGGCCGGCGTCGACGACTACCTGACCAAGCCCACCCACCCGGCCGAGCTTACCGCCCACGTCAAAGCGGTCCTGGCGCGGGCCGTCCAGACTCGGGCGGCGCCGGTCGACCGGGCCAAGATCGTCGCCTTCCTGGGCGCCAAGGGCGGCGTCGGAACGACTACGGTGGCGCTGAACGTCAGCGTCTCCCTGCAGGGTCGTGGCCAGGATGTGATCCTGGCTGAGCTGAATCCGGGGCGAGCCTCGATCGGATTGATCCTCGGGGTGCGCGACCCGATCGGCCTCTCCAATCTGCTCCATCGCTCGATGAAAGACATCCACTTGCGTTCGGTCGAATCGGAACTGGTCAACGACCGCACGGGAGTCCGCCTTCTGCTCGGGTCGCCCAAGCCGAATGAAGGGGACCTCGACCAGGCCGTGGCGCAGATGGAGGCCGTCCTCAACAACCTGGCCTCGATGTGCACCGTCGTCACCATCGACATGGGCGACGGCCTTCGCCCCTACACCAAGTCCGTCTTGCGGCTGGTCGATCGCGTGATCATGATCACCGAGCCGATTTACCCCTCCAACATCCTGGCCCGCGCGCTGGTCGACGAGCTCGAGCGGGAGGAGATCCCGCGGGCAAAGATCCATCTTGCGCTCGTCAACCGCGAACGGACGTCCCTGCAGATCCCCTGGCGCCAGGTGGCCTCCGATCTGGGGCTCGAGCTGGCCGGCATCATCTCGCCCGCTCCCGAGCAGGCGCACCAATCGGCCCAGGGCGGCCGCCCCTTGGTCGTCAGCCACCCCGACAGCCTGGTGGCCGATCAGCTGCACAAGTTGACCGAACACATCATCGAGCACCTGCAACTCGCCCCGGGATGAATCCCGTTTCCTCCCCGACGCAGGTCCGCCGTGCCGTAGGCCGGGCCGCCGACCTGCTGCGAAGCGCGCGGCACGCCGTCGCGCTGACCGGGGCCGGCCTGTCGACTCCCTCCGGCATCCCCGACTTCCGGTCGGCCGGCACCGGCTTGTGGGAGCACGTCGATCCGATGGCCGTCGCCTCGCTGACCATCTTTCGCTACGACCCGCAGGCTTTCTTCGGTTTTCTGCGACCGTTGGCGTCGCAGATCCTGCTCGCCGTCCCCAACGCCGCGCATCGGGCGCTGGCCCGCTTGGAGCAGACCGGCCGGCTGAAGGGGGTCATCACCCAGAACATCGATCAGCTCCATCAGAAGGCCGGCAGCCGCCAGGTGCTGGAAGTGCATGGGAATGTCCGGCGCGCGACGTGCATCGTGTGCTATCGCCAAGTCGAGGCCGGTCCGTATCTGGACCAGTTCATCCGCGATGGCGCCGTGCCGCATTGCCCGGACTGCGGCAGCGTTCTCAAACCGAACGTCATCCTATTCGGGGAGCAGCTGCCGCGGGCGCCGTTTGAGGCGGCGCGCGCCTGGTGCGCCGCCTGCGATGTGCTGCTTGTCGCCGGGTCATCGCTCGAAGTCACACCGGTTTCGCGGCTGCCTCAGATCGCGCTGGAGGCGGGCGCCCGTTTGATCATCGTCAACCGCGAGCCGACCTACCTCGATATGCGGGCGGACGCCGTCCTGCATGAGGATCTGGTCGAGGTCCTGCCGGAGTTGGCAACGGAGGTCTTGGGTGGCTGACGGCCATGGCCAGACCGAGCGGGACAAGTCTGCCATTCGCAACTACCCGCAGTTGGTGCGCCGCTATGCGCGGCTGCTCGAGGTGTCGGTCGACCTGGCGTCGACCCTCAACCTCGACACGCTGCTGCAGCACGTCGTCGATGCCGCCAAGGAACTGACGGAATGCGAGGCGACGTCGCTCCTGCTCTATGACCCGGCCACGCGACATCTGCACTTCGAGGCCGCCACCGGGGCGCTCTTCGGGGGCAGCGCCAATCGCATCGTCGTCCCGATGGAAAACAGCATCGCCGGTTGGGTCTTCGCCCACGGCGAACCGCTGCACGTCGAGGACGCCCTGGCCGACACGCGCTTCTACCGCGAGGTCGACCTGCTGACGCAGTTCGAGACGCGTTCGGTCCTGTGCGTGCCGCTGCGAACTCAGGAAAAGACCCTGGGCGTGATCGAAGCCATCAACAAGCTGCACGGGGTCTTCCAGGAAGAGGACGAGCGGATGCTGTATGCCCTCGCCTCCCAGGCCGCCATCGCCATCGAGAACGCCCGCTTGTTCCAGCAGAGCGATCTGGTGGCCGAAATGGTCCACGAGCTGCGCACGCCGCTGACCTCGCTCACCGCCGCGGCGCACCTGTTGAAACGGCAGGAGCTCCCCGAGGACCAGCGCGGCCGCCTGGCCGATACCGTCTACCGCGAAGTCTTCCGCCTCAACGAGATGGCCACCGACTTCCTGGAACTGGCCCGGCTCGAATCCGGCCGCGGCCGCATGGTTCGCGAACCGGTCCACCTGGGCGGCCTGGTGCAGGAGTGCATCGAGATCGTTCGACCGCAGGCCGAGGCCGAAGGCGTCAGCCTGGAGAGCGAGACCGAGACGACGCAGTCGCCGGTGCAGGCCGACCGCAATCGGCTGAAGCAGGTCTTCCTCAATCTGCTGACCAACGCCATAAAGTACAACCGGCCCGGAGGTCACGTGCGGGTGAAGGTGTTCCTGGACGGAGGCGAGGCCGTCACCTGTGTCAGCGACACCGGCCGCGGGATTCCGCCCGACAGCCTGCCCCACATCTTCGAGCGCTTCTACCGCGTCCCGGATCCCGGGCACAGCGTCGGCGGCACTGGGTTGGGGTTGGCGATCGCCCTCCGTATCGTCGAAGCTCTGCACGGCACGATGACCGTCGAAAGCGAAGTCGGGAAGGGCAGCACTGTCTGTGTCCGCCTACCTACGGCTACACCCCTCTCACCGGATACCCGCCCGCTCCGTTAGAGTCAATCGATCGCTTCCACCAACTCGCGTGGGGGCGGGTTTGAAACCCGCCCCTACGATATCCTTCGGAGCGGGATCTGCAGCAATCATCCCCGGCGCCCGAATTGCCTCTCCAGCGCCTGAACCGAGATGCGCTAGCTTCAATCGATCGCTTCCACCAACTCGCGTAGGGGCGGGTCTGAGACCCGCCCCTACGGTTCCTTCGGACAGGGCTGCCAATCAACCCCGGCGCCCGAATTGCCTCTCCAGCGCCTGAACCGAGATGTGGATCATCGTCGGCCGGCCGTGCGGGCAGGTGCGCGGCGAGCGGCAGGCCTCCAATTGGCGCATCAGACCCTCTTGTTCGGCCAGCGAGAGCACTTGACCCGCACGAATGGCCGCCCGCTTGCAGACGCGCGCCGCTAACCGGGCTTCCACCTCCCCTTCCAGCGGAGTTTCGTCCTCCTCGAACTCGCCCAGGGCGGTGTGGACCGCTTCGGCGGGGTCGAGGTCCGAGAGCATGGCCGGCAGGGCGCGCACCCGCACCATGTCCCCTCCGAACGGCTCGATGACCAGGCCGATGTTGGCCAGGGCGGAGGCCAGGGTGTCGAGCTGCGCGGCTTCGGCGCGGCTGAGCTGGACTGGTTCGAGATCGAGCAAAGCCTGCGTTTGCAGGGCCGCCGAGGCGCGGGCGTCGGTCAGGCGCTCGAAGAGTATTCGTTCGTGGGCGGCATGCTGATCGATCAGGTACAGCCCGTCCGGCCCCTCGGCGACGAGATAGGTGGCTCCCACCTGCCCCACCGCCCGCAGCAGGGGGACCGAACCGGGCGGCCGCGGCAGCCTTTCGCTGTCGAACGGGTGCGCCGGCGGTCGCTCCCAGTCGACTCCGGTGAACGTCGAAAGATGCCCCATCGGTGCCGATGACCACGCGCCGGAAAGGTCCACTTCGGGCGCCGACGCCTGGGCCAGCAGCGTGGCGCGCACGGCGCGCTGCACCGTGGCGACGATGATCTCCGGCCGGCGAAAGCGCACTTCCGCCTTGGACGGATGCACGTTGACATCGACCTCGGCCGGGTCGAGATCGATGCGCAGGAAACCGATCGGGAAACGAAGTAGGTCAGGTCGCGGCGGGTTGCGCGATGGATATCCGGGGGGCTGACGAAACCGGCAACGGCGATCGGGGCCTCGGCGGCGGCCACGACTTCGATGAGCGACCGGGCCGTGCCCAGGTCGAAGACTGCCGCCAGCGCCTCGCGCGCATCGCCCCGGCCGGTGGTCTCGAGCGAGATCCGGCCGTCCGAGGTCACGCGGAACGCGACCGCCGGATAGGCGATGGCGTAGCGACCGACCAGTTCGAGAACGCGCCGCCGCTCGGTCGTTTCCGCTTTAAGGAACTTACGCCGCGCCGGCGTATTGAAGAACAGGTCGCGCACACTGACGACCGTGCCGACCGGCGCCCCGCGCCGCGTCCGCCGCCCCGCCTGGCTGCCTTCCACCCGCAGACTGGCGCCGCTGGTTTCGTCGGCTTGCCGGCTGACGATCTCCATACGGGAAACCGCCCCAATGGAGGCCAGCGCCTCGCCGCGGAACCCGAGCGTCCGGATGGCGAACAGATCATCGGTGTTCTCCAGCTTGGAGGTGGCGTATCGGGCGACCGCCAACGGCAGCTCGGCGGCGGCAATGCCGCTGCCGTCATCGGCGACTTCGATCAGAGTCTGCCCGGCCCCTTCGAGGCGGACCTCGACGCGCGATGCCCCGGCATCGAGAGCGTTCTCGATCAGCTCGCGTACGACCGACGACGGCCGTTCGACGACTTCGCCTGCGGCGATGGCCGCAGCGACATCTTGAGGAAGCACATGGATCGGCACGGATCCTCCGCCGCCCGGCGATTATAGTGCTGGGCCGAGCGGCGACTCTCGCGGGAGTCGCCCACGGGGACTTCGAACCCCCGCCCCTTCGCCTCCCCCTGCAGAGGGGCCGGTTGCCGTCGGGCTGAAACGCAGGGGGAGGGAAGAATTTCCAAGGAGGGGGCGGGGCGGAAGGAAATGACTTCTGATGGAGTTGGCGCCCCAGCGTCGGAGGAGCGCCTTAATGCACTTCGGCGATATTCCCAGATCAGGCTCCGCGAAGGCCCAGACCCTCCCGGCGCGAGGCGCATGCGCAATCGAGCGCGGCCGGCCGCGTTGACGCCGCCTGGCCCGCGCCCTATACTGCTCGGCATGGACTGGGTGCCGATCCTTGCCCTGACGGCGATCTTCGCCGGCATGGCGGTGGCCTTGATCCGCACCGTCAAGCAGGGGCGCCGACGGTGGATGGTCACCCTGATCCCGCTCGTCGTCGCTGTGCTGGCTTTCCGCTGGGCCTCCTATCGCCAGGCCTGGGCCGAATTGGGCGTGGCCGCCGTCGCCGCCGCCGTCATCGGTCTGGGGTGGTGGTTCGTCTACGGCCGCCGCCTTCCTCCCCCGACCGACGACAACATCCGCGTCTGGACCAAGGAAGATCCGTTCTAGTGTCCCGTCCCAAGGGCATACTTCCGAACTGCGCCTGGCAGGACGTGGACCAAGCAGGCTGCGGAAAAACGCCCTTCGGCCTCACCCCCTGCCCCTCGCGAAGCAGCCCTGTGGGCCTCTCCGCCATCACGCCGTTTTCCATGGGGGCAGTCTGGCGGAGCCCCTCCGGGGTGCTGCGCGAAGGGGGTGGTGAATCTCAAGGAGGCGCGAGAGACCGACTGTTCTTCAGGCAGGATCTCTCACGATTGACGCCTGGCATCGGTTCTACTGATGGCGCGATTCCCGGCAAAGGCGAACGGGTTTGTCATCGGAATTCTGAGACGGGACAGTAGCCCGTGGCGCGTTTCCGGACTTTGCTGCTCGATCTGGATGACACGCTGTATCCCGCCTCCAGCGGTGTGTGGGAGGCGATCGGCGACCGGATCAACCGCTTCATGATCGAGGTCGTCGGGATCGATCCCGGCCAGGCCCCTTCCTTACGGCAGTTCTACTTCGAGCACTACGGCACCAGCCTGAATGGCCTGCGCCGCCATCACGGCGTCGACCCCTTCGCCTATTTGAGCTTTGTTCACGACGTCCCGCTGGAGGACTACCTGTGGCCCGATCCAGGACTGCGACGGATGCTGGAGGACCTCGCCATCCTGCCGGTGATCTTCACCAATGCCGATGCCGCCCATGCTCGGCGAGTGCTTTCCTTGTTGGGCGTGGACGATCTGGTTGGCGAGATCATCGACATCGTGGCGTTGGACTGGATGAACAAGCCGCAGCCCGGAGCCTACCATCGGGCGCTGGCGCTCTGCCGGCAGGATGACCCCACGGACTGCCTGGTCGTCGACGACCAGGTGCGCAACCTGGTGCCGGCTGCGGCGCTCGGGATGAGGACGGTCCTCGTCGGGCATGCGGACCGGCTCAACGGGATCGACCACGCCATCCCCCGCGCCGCCGACCTGCTCGTCGCCGTCCCCGAACTGGCGCGAGCCCCCCGCCCTTCCCCGGGTTCGACGGCGTAAGTGATGGACTCAGACAAGCGGATGACCCTCGAGCAGGCGCTGGGCTCTCGTGCCGGACGAGGGCGCGGTTCTGGCGCTGGGAGGGACCATACTCTATCGGCGGCCGATGGCCTTCAGCCTGGCGCTGCGCCGGCGTTTCTTGAGGTCCGGTCGGCCCGCTCGATCGACTTTGTAGTGCTTTACCGCCGCAGTCGAAAGCGATGTGCTTGTCGGAGCCGGGATGGTGGAACGGGTCCGGACCTGCACCTTCGGCCTGGAGGTCTTCGGATTCGCCCCGTCGTTCACCGCCGCCGTCCACGCCGGGCGGTTGGAAGTCGTCGAGGAGAGTGAAGCCAGCCTGGCGATGGGAATCCTCCAGACCGTCGTCGAACCCTACAGTGGGGAGACCCTCACCGCCTTTCCAGCGATTGGCTGCGATGTGGCCGTGTTGCACGCGCTGGAAGCGGACCCGGAGGGCAACGCCGCCCTGGGTCGCCATTGGGGGGTCGATCGTGAGCTGTCACTCATTGCCTCGACCGTGATCATCACCGCCGAGCGCATTGTCCCGCGTCTGGAACAGGCCGATGTCATTGCGCCCTCGGTGCGCGCCGTCGTCGAGGCGCCGGGGGCGCCTGGCCGACGTCCTGTCATCCCCTCTATCCGCTGGACGGGATGGCATTGCTGCGCTACGCCGATGTCGCCGAGACGCCGGACCAGGCCACGCTGCTCGCCGAGTGAGGCGCCGGCCGGCCGGCCGGCGCCGCCGTCTGAATCTCTCACCCCTTCCTTAAGGTAATATGTTAGTTTTGGCGTCACGCCGTGCACCGGCAGGAGAGATCGAATGGGCTCGCGAGTCGTCAAGATCCTGGTAGCCATCGAAGCCGCGCTGATCCTGAGCACGCTGCTCTTCGTGGGCGGCGCGGCGTTGGGTTTGGCGCTGCCGCGCCTGAATCCCGCCGCGGGGAGCGCGCTGGGCGACTGGCTCACGTCTCCCCTGCCTTCGGCCTGGACGGCCACGCCCGTGAGTCCGGCCGCGGCCGACTCGCCTGAGACTCTGACGGGGCTGTTTCGGCCCTTCTGGCAGGCGTGGGACATCATGCACGACGAGTTCGTCGATCAACCGGTCGACGACACATTGATGATGCAGGGCGCCATCCGCGGGATGATCGACGCCCTGGGGGATGAACATTCAGGCTTCATGGACCCGAACGAATACGATCAGGCGAACATCCCATTGGAAGGCGCCTACGAGGGCATCGGCGCCTGGGTCGACACCGAAGCGGAATACCTGACGATCATCGCTCCGATGTCCGGCTCGCCGGCCGAGGCGGCCGGGCTGGAGTCGGGCGACCAGGTGATCGCCGTCGACGGGCAGGACATGACGGGCGTGCCCGCCCAGCTCGTCATTCGGCGGGTGATGGGGCCGGAGGGAACGACGGTCGTGTTGACCATCCGGCGCCAGGGCGTGGCGGAGGCGTTCGATGTGGAAGTGAGGCGCGGCAAGATCACCGTCCCCAGCGTCGAAAGCGAGCTGCTCGACGACGGCGTCGCCTACGTCCGCCTGTCGAGTTTCGGCGACAACACCGTCGGCGATCTGCGGGCGGCGTTGGACGCCCGCCTGGCGGAGGACCCGGTGGGAGTCATCCTCGATCTGCGCGGCAACGGCGGCGGTTACCTGGCGGCCGCCATCGACGTCGCCTCCGAGTTCATCGGCGAGGGCGTGATCCTGACCGAGCGCTTCGGCGACGCGCGCCAGGAGGTCTATTCGGCCGATGGCGACGGCCTGGCGCTGGACATCCCACTGGTGGTGTTGATCGACGGCGGCAGTGCCTCCGCCTCGGAAATCGTCGCCGGCGCCATTCAGGATCACGGCCGCGGCTGGCTGGTCGGCGAGCCGTCGTTCGGCAAGGGCTCGGTGCAGAATTGGCACCCGCTCGACGATCAGGCCGGCGCCGTGCGGGTGACCATCGCCCGCTGGTTCACCCCGGACGGCCGATCGATCGAGGACGGCGGGCTGCTGCCCGACGTCGAAGTCGCCATCACGGATGACGACGTCTCCGCCGGCCGCGATCCTCAGCTCGAACGGGCCGTCGAACTGCTGCGCGGCCAGAACACGATGGCAACGCCTTCCGCCCTCGTCCTGCCGTCTCCGCTCCCGGCGGTCGGCCCCTGACGGCCTGGAGATTCGGGACTCAGCGTCCTCTCACCCCCGTCTTACTTTCGCCTTACTTCGCGGGACCATGATGACCCCTAGCTCGGGCGGTACGGACGCCTGACGGAGGTCATCATGAACGGCAATCGATCACGCAAGCTGGGCCTGCTGGCGGCCATCGGATGTCTGGTGGCGGTGGCGGCCATGTTCGGCGCCGGCGTCGGCGTGGGCGGGGCCTATTGGCTCTTGCGGCCAGGCACCGCGGCACAGCCGGCGGCGCCGGCAGCAATCGTCGCGCCCGGCCTGGCTCCCGAAGGGCCCCCTCCCTCGGCTGCGGCAAACCCGTCCGTCGCCGTCGCCGTCGACCGCGCCGGACCGGCGGTGGTCACGGTGATCAACCACCTCGAAGGCGGCGCTGCCCTCGGCGGAAACGCCGGCACAGCCTCCGGATCCGGTGTGGTCATTTCCCAGGAAGGCTATATCGTGACCAACAACCACGTCATCGACGGGGCCGCCAGCCTGGAGGTCGTCTTCGCCGATGGTTCGCAGGCGCCGGCGACCCTCGTCGGAGCTGATGCTTTCGCCGATATCGCCGTGGTGCGAGTCGACACTCCCGTCCCGAGCGTCGCCGCGTGGGGAGATTCTTCGGCGCTGGCTCCGGGGGACACCGTCATCGCCATCGGATCGCCGCTGGGCGACTTTGCCAACACCGTCACGGCCGGCGTTGTCAGCGCCACCGGCCGTTCGATCGAGTCCGAGCCCGGCTTCCGCATGGAGGATCTGATCCAGACCGACGCCGCCATCAACCACGGCAATTCCGGCGGCCCGCTGGTCAATCTCGAGGGTGAGATCGTTGGCATCAACACGCTCGTCGTCCGCGGCGGCGGGGCCGGCCAAGGCGTCGCCGAAGGTCTCGGCTTTGCCATTGAGAGTGCGCGGGCGCGCACCGTGGCCGAGTCGATTATCGCCAATGGCAACTACCCGCGACCGTATCTAGGCGTTCGCTGGGAATGGGTCACCCCCGACCTCGCCGCGCAGAACGGCCTGCCCGCCACCTACGGCGCCTACCTGTCCGAGGTCTCGGCTGGAGGCCCGGCGGCGCAGGCCGGCCTGCGGACGGGAGACCTCGTGACCGGGATGGACGGGGCGGCCTTCGACCAGGACCATCCCTTCCTCAACCGCCTGCTGGAACATACTCCGGGCGATTACGTCCGCCTCGACACGCTGCGTGACGGGTCACGCTTGCAAATCGAGGTCGTCCTGGGGAATCGTCCATCGGCTTGAGCCGGCTGTCCCTCGTGATGGTCGCGCGACTCCAGATTCATATGAGCCGAGGAGGGCGTCCATATGCCCTTCCATCCGAGGGTCTGGCCTTTGCCTACTCGCACCCCCACCCCCGACCCCTCCTCCTGCATGAAGACGCCAAGCGACGACGGCGCGCGGACGCAGGGGGAGGGGAGTGGTTTGCTGGAGGGGTTGGGGGCCTTTGGCCCCCAACTCCTCCAACACCCTATCCCCCCTGTCCGCAGGATACTTTTGGGAGGAGTCTCTCTCACCGCGGAGAGGCCCACAGGGCTGCTCACCTGCACCGCACCTGCGGTGCGCCGCAGGTGCAGGTGTCGCGAGGGGTAAAGGGGCGAGGCCGGAAGGAACTTGGCCACACATTGGCGGATCGCCTCCCGCCGTCTGCGACAGCTATCTGACTCTGTCTCACACGGGTTGAATCCATGCAGTGCTTTGACACCCCACCGCCCGGATGCTAGAATGCATCCGGGCGGTTTTCTTGACCCCGCGGCCCGGCGAGATTGCCCCTCGAAGGCCGCGGTTTCATCTCACGGCCGTTGGGTTCAGGCCCGGCGACTCTGGAGGGGACGGATGCCCACCCGTACCTTGCGCCTGAACTACCCGGCCACGCTGCTTCGCCAGCCGATCCTGCATCAGTTGATTCGCACGTTCGACCTCTCGGTCAACATCCTGCGCGCCCAGATCTCGCTCGAAGAAGGCTGGCTCGAGATCCAGGCCGACGGGCCGGAGAGCGAGATCGACCGCGCCCAGGCCTGGCTGAAAGAGCAGGGAATCGAAGTCATCCTGATGGCATGAGAGGCGACTCGTGGAGCCGAACGACATCGATGCTACCCTGGAGAGGATCCGCGCGGCGCTCGAGACCAACCACGTCGAAGAGGCGATTGCCGCGCTAATCCGCCTGCGGCCGGCCGACCGGGCCGAGGCCTTCGCCGACCTCCCCGAAGACGACCAGGCCACGCTGCTGCCGCGTCTCGACATCTCCACTACGGCCGACATGCTGGAAGAGCTGGAGGATCCCGAGGCGGCCGACGCCGCCCGCATCCTCACGCCCGATCGCCTGGCCGACGTCCTCGACGAAATGGAGCCGGATCAGGCGGCCGACATCCTCGGCGATCTGTCCCCCGCCCGCGCCGCCCGGGCGCTGGCCGAGATGGAAGACGCCGACGACGTGCTGCCGCTGCTCGGCCACCCGGACGAATCGGCCGGCGGCCTGATGACCACCGACTACATCGCCCTGCGGCGCTTCACTACCGCGGCGCAGGCCCTGGAGTTCCTGCGGGATGTGGCGCTGGATCAGAGCACCCCCTACTACCTCTACGTCGTTGACCGCAATCGCAGACTCCTGGGGGTCGTCGGACTGCGTGAGTTGATCACCGCCAACCCGGATGCGGTTGCGGAAGATCTGATGAACCCGGATGTCATGTACGTCACGACCGGCACGGACCAGGAGGAAGTCGCCCGGATCATCGCCCGCTACAACCTGGCGGCCCTCCCCGTGGTGGATGATCATGGGGTGCTCCAGGGTGTGGTCACCCACGACGACGTCCTGGACGTGCTCCAGGCCGAGACGACCGAAGACGTGCTGCACTTTGGCGCCATCGAGTCCGGCCCGATCAGCGATCGCCCTTATTGGGGCCAGACGATTTCCCAGGTTGTCCGTTCGCGTTTCCTTTGGCTGCTGGTGCTGTTCGCTGCCGAGACGCTCACCGGCACCGTGCTGCGCCGCTTCTCGGGCGAGCTCGAGGCGGTCTTGGCCCTGGCGTTCTTCGTCCCCCTGATCATCGGGACGGGCGGTAACGCCGGGAGTCAGACGGTCACCACCGTCGTCCGGGCACTCGCCCTGAAGGAAGTCGCACGCGGCGACGCCCTGCGGGTCCTTGCCCGCGAGACGGTCACCGCCATCCTGCTCGGCCTGGCCCTGGGGACTGTGGCGTTCTTCCGCGTCCAGCTGTGGCATGTCGGGGTTCCGATGGCAGCCGTCGTCGGCCTGACGATCGTCGCCGTCGTGTTGTGGGCGAACATCGTCGGTTCGCTTATCCCGATCCTGGCCGAGTCGGTCGGCATCGACCCGACGGTCATGTCGGCCCCCCTGCTGGCGACGCTGGTC
>CAZMVJ010000061.1:0-14899 GCA_964569445.1 uncultured Anaerolineaceae bacterium
GGCCGAGGCCGCTTCGCAAGATGTCCCCGGCGCCGCGCGCCAGGTCGAGGGCCAGGTCGCAGCGATGGGTTACATCGGTCGAGGCGGCGTGGTCTGCCATAGCATTTGTCCTAGATCGGGAAGGCGGTGGCCAACACCACCGTCAGCGCGTAGATGGCCAGGTGGATCAGATACGGATAGACGAACGAGCGCGTCCGCCACGCCACCCAACCGAAGAGCGAGCCCCCGACGATCGTGGTAATGGTCTCGATCTCGGGTTTGCCGAGATGGGCCAGAGCGAAAGGGACGGCTTGCACGATGATCGCCGTCGGCCCCATCAGCGCCACCAGGGAGAAGAGCAGGAAGCCGCGAAAGAGGAACTCCCAGCCGATCAGAGACACGGCGATCGGAGCCACGAGCTCCTGCCACCGCCCGCCGTCTCCGGAGTAGTAGGCCTGCATCGCCGGCGTACGGGCGGCGAAAGCCACCAGGGGCAGGGCGGCGCCAATGACCAACAGGGTCAGCTTCAGACCCTGGCGCCAATCGCCGAGGGTCAGACCATACGCCCGAGGCGACTCGCGATAGCCGAAGAGGATGATCAGGAGCGGGATCATGAGGTAGTACACCGTGCCGTCATAGGCCGCGCCGCGCAGCGCCTGGAGCGAGTCGGTCGCCGGGACCAGGTCGTGGTAGCGCTCGAGGGTGAGGAGCAACGTAGTCGCCACCAGGGCAACGGTCGCGCGCAAGTCGAGCTCGAGCCCGGCGAGGCGCAAAACGCGGGGGCGGGGGCTGAGGCGTGTCACCATGCAAGGCTCCTTGGCTCGAGATTCAACTCAGTAGTCGAGGCGCAGGGTGTTGCCGCCGGGAGCCAGCACCGAGGCGAGCTTCGGCGCTTGCCGGGCTAAGTCCCACGACCACAAGGCGATCAGCATCAAGAGGGCGGCCAGAGCCAGCGTGTAGGCTCGACGCGAGCCGCCGAATCGAGACCGGAGCAGGCTGGAGGGACGGAGCCAGACGGTTGCCGCGAATGGCGCCAGGAACGGCACCAAAGGGATGTGGAACCGTGGTTCGGCCAGCACCGGGACGTAGGCGAAAAGGGTGGCGGCGACGAGCAGGAGCGACAGGTCGCGGCTGGGGCGATCCTCGGCGGCCGCCAGGCCGAAGGGTGCGGCCGCCGCCACCGCAACCCAAGGCAGCACGAGCCACACGTAGGCCAACGCCAGCGGCAGAGTCGGGATCGGGCCGAACAAGTTGCTGGCGTAGAAAAAAATCAGCTCGCGCGATTCGAAACCGACCAGGTACGCCAGACGTCGCGGGAGCAGGGCAAGGGTGCGGCCGGGATCGTCCCGCATGAAGCCTAGGGCCTGCTCGAAGGTCCATCGGTCTCGTTCACCGTCGTCCATGAAACGTGTCGGAATCAATCCCACCTTGGCGACAAAGCCCCCGTCGCCTTCCGGGTGATAGCCGACGAAGAGGTTATAGCCCAGGGAGTTCTCGATGAAGGCGGGCCGGCCGAGCACCTGGCTGTTGCGCACCGCCCACGGCCCGATCAAGGCCGCCGCCGCCAGGCCGAACAGCAGGCCGCGGCGCCAGCCGGCGCGGCGCACGAGCCACCATCCGCCGAACACCAGGAACAAGGCCAGCACGCCGCGGGTCAGGGCCGCGCCGGCCAGCACGAGTCCGGCGGCGATCGCCGAACCTGGGCGGCGGTCATCTCCCGCCCACAACAACAGGGTCACACCGGCGAGGGTCAGCGGAAGGAACAGATTCTCCGAACCGAGGCCGATCGGATACATCCACAGGATTGGATAGAGGGCAACGACGATCCCGGCCAACAGCGCCGCCCGCGAGGGGAGCCGCAGCCGGCGCGCCAGCACAACCGTCAGAGGGGCGAGCAAGGCGCCGAGCGCCGACTGCACCAGGCGCACGGCCGCCAGGCGATCGGCTTCTCCTGCTGCGCGATAAATCACGGCCAGCAGCACCGGATAGCCCGGAGCGCGAAAGACGGTCAGGTACCCATCTTCGGGGACGGATTCGGGCGGGAGGTCGACTTCGTAATTGAGATGGATGTACGCCTGCAGTCGCCGGACGTAGTCGCGCTGGTACCAGCGGTAGCCGTTGCCTCGCGCCAGCGATAGGCCGAGCATATCGTACTGATACATATCGTCGAGACCGATGGGCAGGCCGAGGAAGACCAGCGCCAGCGCCAGCCGCGGAATCCAGGCCAGCAGGAAAACCGCGGCCAATCGGCCGGTTGCCGGGCGGGGAGGAAGCGAGGGCCGATCAGCGGCCGACGGCGGCGAGGTAGTCATCGATGGCGGACAGCAGCCGCTCGAGATCGTCCGGCTGGATTTCCCCCATGTGTCCGATGCGGAAGGTTGTCTCGCGCAGTGCGCCGTAGCCGGCGGCGATGGCCATATCGTGCGCCGCCAGGTGCGCGTTGAGCGCGGCGACATCGATCTTGCGGGAGTTGACGACGGCGGTGACGGTGCGCGAACGGAAGCCCTCCGGCGCCAGCAGCGCGAAGCGGTCGAGGGCCCACTGCTGAGTGCGTTCGCCCATCCGGGTGTGGCGCGCGAACCGGGCAGGCAGGCCCTCGGCCAGGATACGCTCCAACTGGGCGTCGAGCGCGTAGAGCAGCGAGATGGCCGGGGTCGCCGGGGTGGTGTGCTGCTTCAGGTAGCGATCGAGCAGAACGAAGTCGAAGTACCAGCCGCGGTGCGGGATGGCGGCAGCCCGCTCCAGGGTGCGGTCGCTGACAGCGGCGAAGGCCAGGCCCGGCGGGAGCGCCAGGCACTTCTGCGACGAAGTCAGCAAGACATCCAGGCCCCACGCGTCCGGTCGAAGGTCGACGCCGCCGACGGAGGAGACGGCGTCGACGAGCAGCAGCGTGTCCGGAGAGATTTGGCGCACGACGGCGGCGATCTCGGCGACGGGATTCTCGACGCCGGTGGAGCTCTCGTTGTGGACGACGGCGACGGCGTCGTAGGCGTTGCGTCGGACGGCGTCGGCGACCTGCTGGGGGTCATGCGGCTGGCCCCATGGCACGTCCAGCCGATCGGCGGAGAGGCCGTTGGCCGCCGCAATCTCATACCACCGTTCAGCGAAGGCGCCGCCGACGCACACCAGCGCCCGGGTGCGGACGGTGTTGCGCAGCGCCGCTTCCTGCAGCCCGCTGCCGGAGGAGGCGGTGATGAACACACGCTGCTCGGTCTGGAACACGCGCTGCAGCCTGGGTTGGATTCGGGCGAACAGGTCGATGCAGGCCGGGCTGCGGTGCCCGATCATCCGGTGGGTCTGCGCCGCCAGGATTTCGGGAGCGACATCGGTTGGGCCGGGAATGAAGAGATGCGCCATGGCTTACCTCGCCGTGATCCCGGGCATTCTAGCCCAAGGCGCACAGGCTGGAACCGCTCGAGGAGGCGTTTGTCCTCGTTCCCTCGCGCGACCTCGCTTGCGGGTCCAAACGCTGCCCGAGGGAAGAGACTAAACCCTGATGACCCTGGCGAAAGGCCCGCCCAGGGTGTGAGAATAATCAATGCCCACCTTCAGAAAGTCAAAGGGGACATTGACTTTCTGAAATACCACAATAGGATATGGCGAACACGAAGGATTGAGGCTTCGAATGAGCACGATGTTGACCCTTTGCCCTGTTTGTGGGGAAAGGCTGACCGTGGCGCGATTGCACTGTCGTGCCTGTTCAACCTCCATCGAAGGCCAGTTCGACCAGGGGTCGTTGGGACGGCTGACCGTGGAGCAACTGGCCTTCGTCGAGACGTTCGTCCGCTGTGAAGGCAAACTCAATCGGATGGAACGCGAGGTCGGCCTCTCCTACCCCACCTTGCGCTCACGGCTGGCGGAGGTCATCCGCCAGATGGGATACACCGTGGGTCCGGAGTCGCCGACGGTATCGGACGAGGAACGTCACCAGGTCCTCGATCTGCTGGCGAGCGGCGAGATCGATTCGGCCGAGGCGATGCGTCGGCTGGAGGGTGAAAGCTCGTAGTTCGACGTTCGGAGGAGCGCCATGGATACGGCTCGGATTGAGTTGAAGCCCTCTTCGCTGGTACGCATCGTCGCCATCGGGGGTGACCTGCGCCTCACCGGCGCCGATTCGCAGCGTCTCGAGGCGCAAGCCGGGCGCCGCGGCGGACTGCGGGTTTCGACCAAGGGCGATGGGGTTGAGCTGACGTGCGATGGAGGTTGTCTGGTGTTCCTCCCGGCCGGCTGCCGGGTCGAGATCGGACGCATTGCCGGCGACGGCCGCGTGACCGATCTGACCGGTCCCTTGAAGGTTGATTCGGTGGAGGGCGATCTGCGCTTGAGGCGATTGGGCGCCGTCTCCCTCGGCGAGGTCAAAGGCGATCTGCAGGTGCAGCGGATCCGCGGCGAGTTGTCGGGCGAGTCTGTGGGCGGTGATGCCCGTCTGGAGAAGCTCGAAGGCGATCTGCGTCTGAGTTCGGTCGCGGGCGATCTGCGTTTGACGGCCCTCGAAGGCAGCCTGGAGGCGCACGTCGGTGGCGACGCCAGCGTCAGCTTTTCCCCGCGCGGCGGCACGCGGTCCGTCCTGGAAGCCGACGGCGATGTGAAGTTGCGAGTTCCTCTGGGAGTCTCGCTGCGGGCCGAGCTCAAGGCCGTCGGCGACCTGCGGGTCGAGGCCTCCGGGTCGCGCGTTCCCGGCGACGGATCGATGACCCTGATCCTGCAGGATGGCGCGGCGGAGCTGACGGCGGCGGCCGGCGGCGATTTGGCGTTCACCGAGACGGCCCACGCCGATGCTTCCGACCTCGCCGGCGCGATCACGGCCCAAGTCGAGGCCGCCCTGTACGAGGCGGAAGCGGAGCTGGACACCAAATTCGGCGAGCAGGGCGCCCTGGCCACCGCCGTCAGCGATCAGGTGCGCCGCGCCCTCGATCGTGCCCTGCGCCGCGATCGGGACGAGGCCGTCCCGCCCACGGAAGGCGCCGCCGATCCGGAGAACGAACGCCAGATCATCCTGACGATGCTCGCCGAGCACCGCATCACCGTCGATCAAGCCGAAGCCCTGTTTCGGGCTCTGGAGGGAAAGGGGTGATCGCGGTCAGCATCCCGCAATGGATCGCGCTGAGCATCCCGAAGGGGACTCCGCGGCCTACGATCAAGGCACGAGCATGGCGCTGGAAAACGTCTCCCGCGTTCCAACCCCCACCCCTTACCCCTCCCCCTGGGCCTGGGTACGCTTGCCTCCCGAAGATCCGTGCAGGGGGAGGGGATGGTTTTCATGGAGGTTGGGGGGAGCTCCGCTCCCCCCAACCTCCAGATCTTCCACCCCCTCTCCGCCACGAACCTGAAGCTCTGCGGATGCCGTCGGCGGAGAATAGCCCCTCGGCTTCGCCTCGGGGGGCTTCGCACGGGCCGGGGGGTGAGGTGGACGAAGCGTCTTTCCGAAGCCTACTCTGCGGGGGCGCGAGGTGATCGCCATTCGCCGCAGGGAGGCGCCGACCCCGGCCTCCATGACGGCCGCGGGGTGACCGCTGCCGCCGCTGCGCGCCCAATCCCCCGCAACGGGATGCGGCCCGTCGATCCGCGCCGCGACCTGGCCGGCTTGGCGGATGTGATTGAAATCGCATTTGCCGACAGCCTGGATCCCGCGGGTCGGCGCATGGCGGACGAGATGCGGCGCTACGCCCGGCTGGGTTGGCTCGGCTGGCTGGTCGGGCACTTCCTGCTCCCGCCGGCGGCTTATCCCCGGGGCTACGTCTGGATCGAGCAGGGGCGCCTCGTCGGCAACGCCAGCGTGATGCCGGTCCAAGGGACGCCGGACCGCTGGGTGTTGGCGAACGTGGCCGTCCGTCCTGATTTCCGGCGCAGGGGGATCGCCCGCGCTCTCGTCGGTGGGTGCCTCGACCTGGCACGCCGAGAACGAGTCGGCGAAGTTCTTCTGCAGGTCAAGGCCGGGAACCTCGCCGCGCGTGACCTCTACCAGGCCTTTGGCTTCGCCGACCGCGGCACGCGCGTCACGTGGCGCTTGCCCGGATCGATCGGCTGGCCGGAAGGTGGGTCCACGACGCCGGCCAGGCTCCGCCGGCCCGACGAATGGCGGGCCCACTGGACCCTGGCGCAGCGCCTGGCTCCCATCGGCCTGGTCTGGCCGCACCCACTTCGGGCGGCGTCCTTTCGCCCGGCGTCGTGGGCAGCCGCCGATACGTGGGCGCATTGGATCTGGCCGAGCGACGGCCCCCTGCAGGCGGCGCTCTCGGCGCGGGTCGATGCGCTCGGCAGCAGCCAGTTCTTCCTCCTGTGCGATCCCGTGGCTCGCGGTGCGGCCGAGGTGCCCCTTCTGGAGGTGGCACTGCGCGGGCATCGGCGCGCGGCGGTAGTCGTCGAGAGCGATGCCGGCGCCGGAGACGAAGCCCTGCTCCGTCTGGGCTTTCGCGAAGACCATCGGCTGACGTGGATGACGATTGGACTGGCCCCGGTCGGAAGACAGGGTCTCGCATGAGCCTACATCTATCTGGATGGCGTCGACCGCCGGAGGCACGCGGCCATGGCGCAGGCGGCCGCCTCGGGCGGCGGGCAGACGTGACGTACGAAGCTGCCGTGCGCCTCTGAGAGTGAATCGTCGGGCGGGCACTCCGTCTCGTGGAGGGAATCGTGGCGACATCGGAAGAACGCATCAAGATCTTGAAGATGGTCGAAGAAGGGAAGCTGACGGCCGAGGAAGCGGCCCAGCTGCTCAGCAGTCTGGGGAAGTCCGACCGCAAGCGCACGGCGACGACCGACATCGAGTCGCGCTGGCTGCGCGTGCGGGTGACCGACCTGACGACCGGGAAACCCAAGGTGAACGTCAACATCCCGATGCGGCTGGTCAACGTCGGCCTGCGGGTGGGGGCGCGCTTCATCCCCGACATGGAAGGGGTGGAACTGACCGACCTGTCGCAGGCCCTGGAGGAGGGGATGACCGGCAAGATCATCGACGTCGTCGATGAGGAAGACAACGAGCGGGTGGAGATCTTCGCCGAGTAGGGACAGTGACCGGTCATCAGTCATCAGTGATCAGTCACGAGTGATAACTGATAACTGATAACTGATTGCTTCTCCTCGCGGTCGATGTAGACTAATCTCGTCTTCGACCTGTCGGCCTCCGGGAGGTTCCCAGCGTGGATATCGAAGGTAAGAACGCCCTGGTGCTGGGCGGTTACGGCCTCGTCGGCATGGCCGTCTGCCGCCGACTGCTGGAACATCAACCGGCACGGTTGGTGGTGGCCTCGCTGCGGCGCGACGAAGCCGAAGCCGGAGTGGCCGAGTTGCGGGCCGAGCACCCGGCGCTGGCCGAGCGGATTCGTCCGGCGTGGGGCGACATCCTGCTGCGGGCCGAGTGGCAGGCCGGCGGGCCAGGCGTGCACCCGCGCCTGGTCGTGTTGGACGACGCCGTCAAGCGGCGCCGGCTGGTCGGCGACATTCTGGACGAGCTCAACGAAGAGATTCTGACGTCGTCGCTCCTGTATCAACTCATCACCGGCAGCGCCCGGGGCCTGGACGGAGCGGCCCAGATCATCGTCGACTGCGTCAACACCGCCACGGCCGTGGCTTACCAGAACGTCTTCCAAACGGCGCGCCGCCTGGAAGACCGAATTGCCCGGGACGAACCGACGAACTGGCCGGAGGAAGTGGAGCGATTGCTGGCGTCGCTCTATATCCCGCAGTTGGTCCGCCACATGCAGATCCTTTATGAGGCGATGCTGCGCGCCGGCACCCAGGCCTACCTCAAGGTGGGAACCAGCGGCACGGGAGGGATGGGCTTCAATATCCCCTACACCCACGGCGAGGAAAAACCGTCGCGCGTCCTGCTCTCCAAATCGGCAGTGGCCGGGGCGCAAACCCTGTTGACCTTCCTGATCGGGCGGACCCCCGGGGGCCCGACGATCGTCAAAGAAATCAAGCCGACGGCAGTCATCGCCTGGAAGGACATCGGCTACGGGCCAATCCGCCGCGGCGGGCGCGAGTTGGCCTTGTTCGACTGCCCGATCTCCCAGGCCGTGTCGTTGGACGATCCGCAGGCGCGCCTGCCGGAGGGCGAGTTCGGCACGAAGACGGGGGAGATCCTGCGCTCGGTCTACATCGACACCGGGGAAAACGGTCTGTTCGCCGCGGCCGAGTTCGCCGCTATCACGACGCTAGGCCAGATGGAGTATGTCACGCCGGAGGAGATCGCCGCCAACATCGTGGCCGAGATCCGCGGCGGCGCCACCGGTCACGATGTGATCCAGGCCCTCGACGGCGCCGTGATGGGGCCGTCCTACCGAGCCGGCATCCTGCGCCAGGCAGCTCTGGCCCGTCTGCGTCAGCTGCAAGCGCAGCATGGCGACAGCTCGATCGCCTTCGAGATCCTCGGGCCGCCGCGCCTCTCCAAGCTGCTCTACGAGGCGCACTTGCTGCAGCAAGAATGCGGGACGCTGGCCGGGGTGCTGGAGCGAAAGGCGGCTGACCTGGCCGCCGCGTTGGAAGAGCGGCTTGGTCGGCAGGCCGAGCTGCGCCAGCGCATCCTGTCGATCGGTATTCCGATCCTCCTGTCCGACGGTCGGCGATTGCTGCGCGGCCCGTCGCTCAAGTCCCAAGATGCCGAACACGGGTGGGTCGACCTGACACCGGACAACATCGCTCGCTGGCAGGAGCGGATCGCCGGGCTGCGGGCTTTTCTGAGGGTCGCCGCCAATGCGCCCGCCAGCTCCGCGGTCGACAGGGTATACCCGTCGGCCGCCTCCTGGTCGGCCGAGGACACATTCGACGTCGGCGAGGTGGTGGGTTGGTTGTTCATCAACGAAGAGAAGGGCCGGCGCGGCAAGGCATAAGGACATCGTGCGGGTGACCCCGCAGACTTGGTCCCAACCCCAAACGTGCTGGCGGGATGAAGGTAGCGGGCCCAGCAGTGGGGGAGCCGGCATCCGCCTTATGTCACGTTTTCAGGTGAATCCCCCCGTGCTATACTGCGCCTGATCGGAGCGTCGTCGGCCCCGATCAAGGCGAATGACCATTCCTGCCAACGTGTCCCGATCCCGCCAGAAAGACCCGGGGACCGCCATCCCTACGGCGCCCGCGCGCGAGCGGACCCGCTCATCGCTGCAACTCCTCTACGACATCAGCCGGGAGCTGGCGGCGCAGCTCGATCTGCGGCGTCTGCTGCAGCACATCCTGCAGCTGACGCTGGAGGCGGTCGGGGCCACCAGCGGGAGCATCCTGGTCCTCGACGAAAGCGGGGCGGTGCAGGAAGGCGCCCTGGCGTTCGGCGGTAAGGTCCACGATCACACGGCCGAACAGCTGACCGATACCTACGAGCGGGGCCTGGCCGGCTGGGTCGTGGAACGCCGTCAGGCGGCGCTGGTGCGCAACACCGGCGACGATCCGCGCTGGCTGCGGCGGACCGTACCCGGCGGTGATGGCGATTCGCGCTCGGCCATTTGCGTTCCCTTGCTGGCGCGCGAGCGCGTTGTCGGTGTCCTCACCGTCGTCCACCCGAAGGTCGACCATTTCGCCGAGGAGGACTTGGCGCTGATGCAGGCGATTGCCGACCAGGCCGGGATCGCCGTCGAGAACGCCCGTCTGTTCCTGGCCGAGCAGAACCGGCGGCGGTTCGCCGCCACGCTGCAGGAAATCGCCCGCGCCATCAGCGCCACGCTCGATCCGGCGCAAGTCTTTCCGGCCGTGCTCGAACAGCTCGAACGCGTCGTCCACTTCGACAGCGCCAGCATCCTGCTTGTCGAGGGGGACGATCTGGAGTTGGTGGCGGCGCGCGGTTTCGCCGACAACGTCGGGGTCCTGGGGATGCGGCTGCCGCTGGATGAGAAGCTGTTAGTCGGACGTGTGCTCGCCACGCGCCAGCCGATCGTGATGCGCGACGTTCAGGCCGAGTCGGGCTGGCTTCTGCCCGATACTTTGCCGGAGGCGGGCCAGATCCACGGTTGGATCGGGGCGCCGCTGATCGTGCGCGATCACGCCGTTGGGCTGCTCAACGTCGACAGCCGGACGGTCGGCGCCTACCGCGAGCAAGACGCCGACGATGTGATGGCCTTCGCCGATCAGGCGGCGGCGGCCGTCGCCAACGCGCAGCTTTTCGCCGAGACCCAGGCCGCCCGTCGGCGCTATGCAACGTTGTTCGAAGACAGCGTCGACCCGGTGTTGATCACGACCCCCGAAGGGGAGGTGACCGACGCCAACGTCGCGGCGCAAGAGTACCTGGGCGCCTCGCTGGACGAGCTGCACGGGCGCGATATCCGCAGCCTGCATACGCCGGAGGCCGAACCGCCGTCGGGCGTTTCCCTGCAGACGGGCGAAACCCTGGCCTACGAGGCGACGGCCGTGCACCGCGACGGCCGCTCGCTGGCCTTCGAAGTACATGCCAAGCGCATCGATACGGCGCCGCATCCGACGCTGCAGTGGATCTTCCGCGATGTCTCGGAACGGGCGGCGCTCGACGACCTGCGGCGCGATCTGACGTCGATGATCTTCCACGACCTGCGCTCGCCGCTGGGGAACATCATCTCCAGCCTGGAGATGCTGCAGGTGTCGCTGGCCGAATCGGACGAGACGACGCGCTCCGTGCTGTCGATCGCCCAGCGCTCGAGCCGCCGCTTGTCGCGCCTGATCGAGTCGCTGCTCGATCTCGGGCAGCTCGAGACGGGGCAGGCGGTGCTGCACAAGACGCAGGCGTCGATCGGCGCCCTCGTCGCCGAAGCCACCGAAGAGATCCATCCGGTGGCGGAGGCCCGCGGTCATATGATCCAATTCTCGCTGCCCAAGGGCGAGTTGCTGATGGTCGAGATGGACGTCGAGATGATCCGTCGGGTGATGATTAATCTGCTGGAGAACGCCATCAAGTACACCCGTTCGCCGGGGCGTATCACCGTCTTCGGGCGGCGCGAGGCGCAGGCGATCGTGGTGGGCGTGCGCGACAGCGGGCCGGGCATCGCCCCCCAGGACCAAAAAGCCATCTTCGACAAGTTCGCCCGCCTGGCCAAGGAGGGACAGCCGAAGGGGCTCGGTCTTGGCCTGGCCTTCTGCCGCCTGGCGGTGGAAGCCCACGGCGGATCGATCTGGGTCGAGAGCGAGTTGGGTCAGGGTTCAACCTTCGCCTTTTCCCTTCCGACGCCGCCGGCGACTTAGACGAGCGGCCGTCCTGCTCCCATGCGAGAAATTGTCAAAGGCGTCTTTCTCCAGGAAAGTTACCCGGGGGTCCGGCTGGGGGCCGTCGTCGCCGACGGCGCGGCGCTGTTGGTCGACAGTCCGCTGCGGATCGAGGACGGACGCGAGTGGCTGGCGGAGATCGGAAGCCGCGGCCGGCCGCGCTTCCTGGTCCTGCTCGACGATCATCCCGACCGAGTGTATGGGGCGCGCAGTTTCGATCTGCCGCTGATCGCCCAGGCGCAGGCGCGCGAAGCCATCGCCGCCTGGCCCGATCCATTGCGCTCGACGACGTATCTGCAAGGCGCCGAAGCCGACCGGTTGAAACGGGTCAGCGGCCTCAGCCGCGCTATTCCCCACTTGGGCTTCAACCGCGAACTCGAGCTGCGCCTGGGCTCGCACACGGTCCAGCTCCTCCACCGCCCCGGACCGCGGCCCGGTTCGGCGTGGGTCGTTCTTCCCTGGGCCCGGGTCGTCTTCGTCGGGGATACCGTCTGGGCGCAGGAACCACCGTACCTGGGGGAGGCCCAACTGGAGGCGTGGCTCGAGGCGCTGGCGGAGCTGCGCAGTTCCGCCTTTGCACGCTACAAGATCGTGTCGGCCCGCGATGGCCTGGTTCGGCGGGAGGCGATCGTCGCCACGGCCTCCTTCCTCCGAAAAGTGGCCCACCGAATGGAGCGGCTGCAAGACCGGGAAGAGGATGAAGACACGGCCGGCCGGCTGGCGCCGCAACTGGTGAAAGGCTTCCGCATCCCGGTGGCCCGCCGCGAGCAGGCGCTGTTGCGGCTGCGCAGCGGTCTGGAGCATCTGTACAGCGAGCAGTACGCGGAGGCATGACCGCCGCGCAGCGCCCGCCCGGTCCCTCCGAGGACAGCGGACCGAACCCGACGGAGGCGGCCGCCACAGCCGGGCAGGAAGGCCCAGGCGAGGCGATCGAACGTCTGCGCGACTGGGCCAAGGACAGACTCGGTCTGAGTCTGTCCGCCCGACAAATAGACGCATTCGCCTGGTACCTCGACGAACTCCTTCGCCGCAACGCGCAACAGAACCTGACAGCCGTCGTCGATCCCTTGGGCATCGCCGTCAAGCACTTCCTCGACTCCCTGACTCTCGTGCCCTTGCTCGGCCCGGCCGCCTCCGGTCGAATGGTCGACGTGGGCGCCGGCGCCGGATTCCCGGGCCTGCCGGTGCGCATCGTCTGCTCCGGACTGCGGCTGGTGCTGGTTGAAGCGACCGGAAAGAAGGTCGAGTTCTGCCGGTCCGTCGCCGCGGGATTGGCGCTGAAAGGCGTGGATGTGCTGCACGCCCGGGCCGAAGAGATCGGCCACGACCCGCAGCATCGCCAGACGTACGATGTGGCGACCGCCCGCGCCGTAGCGGCGCTCCCCGTGCTGCTCGAGTACCTGCTTCCCCTGGTGCGTGTTGGCGGGCGGGTGTTGGCCCAGAAGGGCGAGAACGCAGCGGCGGAGGCTCATCAATCGCAGCGGGCCCTCGAGCTCCTCGGCGGGCGGCTGCGGCAGCTTCACGTCGTCGAGCTGCCCGGCGTGGCGGAACTTCGCTACATCGTCGAGGTGGAGAAGACGGCGGCGACGCCGGAGGCCTATCCCCGCCGGCCGGGCATGCCCGCCAAACGCCCCCTGCTGCACTAGCGGGGTGCGGAAAAGCGGCGACCGTCATCCAACCCCCTCCCCTCTCCGCCATGTGCCTGCGGATCTTGGCCTCACGGTCCGCGGAGAGGGAGTAGGGGGTGAGGCTGGAGGCGGGTTGTTCCGAAGCCTCCTAAGGCAACGGTCGTTCGACGGCTGCGCCGAGCCGGCCTTGGATCTCAGGCTGCCGGTGGAATCGGCTGCAGCCTTCCAGCGCGCAATTCGACGACATTCGCCGCCCGCAGAAACGCGTTCGGAAACAAGCCGACGTCCGCAGCAGTCAGCACAGCTTGAGGGTAGCTGCCCACGCGGTCGAGGACCTCCCTGCGCCGCATTTCGTCCAGCTCCGCCAGTGTCTCGTCCAGCAGCAGGATCGGCCATTCCCCGGTGCGTCGCTGAAGCCATTCGCCCTGAGCCAGCTTGGCCGAGATCATCGTCGTGCGGTTCTGGCCGCGGGAGCCGTAGGGCCGCAAATCGACCCCGTCGGCCAGAAAGCGAAAGTCATCTCGGTGCGGCCCGACCAGGGTCAGGCCGCGCTCGAGCTCGTCGCGCCGCGTCCGATCGAGGGCCCGCCGCATCTCCTCGGCGATGGTCGCGGCCGAGACCGCCGACCATTCGACAGTGCCTTCCAGAGGGAGGCCCAATTGACCGTCGCGGTCTCCTCCGAGTCCGGACGGTTGATAGTGAAGGCGCAGCTGCTCCTTGCCCCCAGTGAGCGACTCGTGGATCGGGGCCGCCAGCCGCTCGACCTCGGCCAGAGCCGCCGCCCGACCGCGCGTCAGTTGAACGCCCAGCTCGATCAGTTGGGAGTCCCAGGGGTCGAGCTGCCGCACGTCCCCCGGGCGATCGCGCCATTGGCGCAGCAGGGCATTGCGCTGGGACAGGACGCGGCCGTATTCCACCTGGGCGCGCGCATAGGCCGGGTCGGCCTGAGCGATCGTCCGGTCGAGGAAACGGCGACGCTCGGCCGGTGGACCCTCGACGATCTGCAGGTCATCCGGCTGGAAGAGGACGGCATTCCACAATCCGGCCAATTCGGCGGCTCGCCGCCGGACGCCGTTGACCAGGATTTCCTTCTGCAGCCGAGGCTCGCCCTCGGCGCCGGCCGGGTCCGCCACCAACCGGACCTCCAGGCGCTGCGGGTGACCCGCCCGGCGGACCTCGGCCACGATCCGGGAGAATCCGCCCGGCTCGTGCAGCGCCAGGAAGTTGACCAGCTCGCGGTCGCTGGAGGCCCGCGACGACTCGGCGGCAACGAGGTAGTCGACCGCCTCCAGCAGGCTGGTCTTGCCCTGGGCGTTCGGCCCTACCACGAGCGTGGGGCCGGAAGGGAATTCCATTTCAAGACGAATGAAGTTGCGGAAGTTCGTCAGGGAGAGGTGAACGAGCAGCATGCCCGCGCGATTCTAGCATGCGACTCCGCGCGACCTTGCAGGCCGAGCAGGGCAGGCAGTTTGCGAGCACAACGTCCGCACAATAGGTGTAGGGGCGAAGCACTGCTTCGCCCCTCGTCGTGCCGCGTAGGGTCAACTCCGGAGGAGTCCCCAGGCGGTTGCCCGGGGACCGCATCCGACGTATAAAGAGCGGGCCGGAGTTCAACCCATGGTCGCCCCGAGGGCGACCGAGCGAAGAGGCTGAAATGAAACGACTGCTGGTGTTCGCTTGCGCCGCTGCTTTGCTGGCGGGCTGTGTCCCCGAGGATCTCTCGAGCCTCTTGCCGACGGTCCAGAGTGGTTCGCTCGGCAAGGATGTGTTCCTCTTTGAAGACGCCATCGTCTCCAACGACGTGGTCGAAGGCGATCTCTTCGCCTGGGGCACGACCGTCGAGATCAACGGACGGGTCGACGGGAGCATCTACGTCTACGGCCGCGAGGTAATCCTCAACGCCCCAGTTGGCGGGAGCGTGACCGTCATCGGCCGGGAGATCGAGCTGACCGAATCGGCCCACGTCGGGCAGGGCCTGCTCTTCGCCGGCGTGCTGCTGCAGATGAAGGAAGGGGCCAGCGTTGGCGGCGGAGTAACGGCCGCCGGCTACCAGGTCCTGCTCGACGGTTCGATCGGAGAGTACGTGCGGGGAGCGATGCTGCGCCTGCGGCTCGACGGAACCGTCGGCCGCC
>CAZMVJ010000062.1:0-1224 GCA_964569445.1 uncultured Anaerolineaceae bacterium
GATGACCTTCGAACCCTTGCAGCCCGTCGACGACCCCGAATCGCTGCCGCGTGCCCGCCGCCGCCGCGCCAATCGCATGCTGACTCAGATGCGGGCCGACGAGCGCGAGGCCTACCTGGAAGAGTTGGCCCACCAGGTCTCGCCGGGGATCGACCTTTACCTTTTCGCCGGCGTCGCCGGCTTGTTCATCGGGCTCGCCTTCCGCTTCGACCAGTTAGCCTTGCTGGTGGCGGCGGTGCTCGTGGCGCCGCGGCTGGCGCCGGTGGCCGGGATGGCGCTGGCGGCGGTCTGCGGCTCGCTGCGCTACTTCGGCCGGCAGATCGGGGCGCTCTTACTGGCGCTGTTGCTGGTGGCGCTCGCCGCCGGGCTGTTCGGTGGCATCGGGGACTCCGGCAGCGCTTCGGTTCTGGCCGCTGGGTATGCCGGCCTCAATCTGGTCGATTTCATCGTGCTCGTGGCCGGCGCTTCACTGATGGGGCTGACCCTGGCGCGCTCGGGAACAATCGATCCGATCCCCAGCGCGTTGGTGGCCTACGAACTCTTCCTGCCCGCCGCCTCGGTTGGGTACGGGTTGGCGACGGCCCAGTCGTCGGTCTGGCAGGGGGCGGGGATGACCCTTGCCCTCAATCTGTCGTGGGCGGTGGTGGCCTTCGGCCTGGTGCTCGTCCTCTACGGGTTCCGCCCTCTCACCGGCAGCGGCTACTCGCTGCCCACGGCCATCGGATTGATGGCCGCCGTGGGCCTCATCAGTGCCCTCAATCTGGGGGTCTCGGTGTTGGCCGCCGTACCCACCCCGACACCAACTCCGTCGCCGACACCGACGGTCACGCCCTCTCCGCCGCCGACCGCCACGCGCACACCCACGGCGACGGCCACCGCCACGATCACGTCCACCGCCACCGACACCGCCACCCCGACCGTCACGCCCACGCCGCCGGCGGCGCTCGTTTTTGGCACCGGCGGGGCAGGGGTGTTGCTGCGCGACGCCCCCAACGGTGAAAGCAGCAGCGGACTGATCGAAGGCCTGCCGGTCGTGATCATCGCCGGCCCGGAGACGGTCGATGGAGAGGCGTGGCTCCAGGTGCGCGTGGCCGATGGCCGCGAGGGTTGGATCCTGGCCCGCTACATCGCCACCCTCACCCCAACACCGTCGCCCACCCCTTGAGACTGTTCGAGATCGAGGTAGTCCCGGCCTTCAGGCCGGGACTGTCGGACCCAGGCTAA
>CAZMVJ010000062.1:1324-14833 GCA_964569445.1 uncultured Anaerolineaceae bacterium
AGCGCGCTCCGCTCCCTCCGTCCCGGCTGTCCATTCTGGAGGACCGCGTCGCCTACTATGGCGTCCTGCCGCCGGCCGAACAGGATGAGCTGCGCGGGATGCTGCAGGTGCTGCTGGGCGAGCTGTCGTTCGAGGCCGGGGCCGGGTTGGACGCGGTCGACGAGGCGATGCGGGTGATGATCGCCGCCCAGGCGTGCGTTCTGCTGCTCCACCGGCCGCTGGCGGACCTGCCGAGGCTGCACACGGCAATTGTCTATCCGGGCGTCTATCGCGCCCGCGAAAGGCTGCACACCGCCGAAGGCGTCGAAGTCGAGGAAAGCGAGGCGCGCCACGGCGAGGCCTGGGCGCACGGCGTCCTGCTCCTCTCCTGGGAAGATGTCGTCTACGACTCGGCCCACATCGACGACGGCCAGAACGTCGTCTTCCACGAAGTGGCGCACGCTCTCGATGAGCAGACCGGCGACGCCGACGGGACTCCGTTGCTCGCCGATCGGGAGGCGGTCGAGGCATGGTCGCGGGCCTCGGGCGCCGCGTTCGCGGACCTCGAGCGGGACATCCGCCGCCGTCGCAAGACCCTGCTCGACCCCTACGCCGCCGAGGACCCGGCCGAGTTCTTCGCCGTCGCGACGGAGACCTTCCTCGAAGCGCCAATAGCCTTTCAGGCCGTCTACCCCGAGTTGTATCGTCTGCTCCGGGACTTCTACAAGCTAGACCCCGTCGCCTGGGCTCCCAGGCTGGCGGTTACACCCCTACGCTGACCTCATCAAAGCCTTGACCCCGCCACCCCGGGATGCTATGCTCATGGTTATTGAAAAATGTTTTCAATAACCGCCACAGCCGAAGGGAAAACGTGCGAGGGCGTAGTTCAGCAAGCCGGGTTTCGGCTTACCCAACCGAGGAAGGCCGTCCTGCAAGTCCTCTCCCAGACCGGTGGGGCCCTCAAGCCGGAGGAGATTCTCGATCGGGCCGGCGCCCTGTGCCCGGGAATAGGGTTGGTGACGGTCTATCGGACGCTGACTCTCCTGGCCGATCTGGGATGCATCCGCCGGGTGCACCAGGACGACCACTGTCACGGTTACGTCCGGGCAAATCTTGCCCACGGACACCACGTCGTCTGCCGCACCTGCCAGCAGGCCGTCGAATTCACCGGGTCGGAGGACATCGGTGCCATCATCGGACAGGTGGCCCGTCAGACCGGATTCCGGATCGATGACCATCTGCTCGAGCTGATGGGAATCTGTCCGGCCTGCCAGGACCAAGGCGAGCCCGAGCGCGGCCCGCGACCGGTCGCCGGCCCCGGCACGACTCCATGAGGAGCCGCGCGCTCGCCCTGGCGTCGATCGTCTATGGAGCGGCGCTGCTGACGGCGGCCTGCGTCCCGTCGGTATCGACCGAACCCGGGTTGGCCGAACCGTACCTGTCGCCGCTCGATGATCTCGTGGCCGTCCCGCTCTCGACCGGCGAGAAACTGAACGTCGTCGCCACGACTTCGATCCTGGCCGACGTGGTCGGTCGCATCGGGGGGGACGAGATCGAGCTCCTCTCACTGATCCCGATCGGTGTCGACCCACACGCCTTCGAACCGACTCCGCGGGACGCTCAGGCTCTGAGCGAGGCGGATGTGGTTCTGATCAACGGCTTCGGCCTGGAGGCCTTCTTGGAGGACCTGATCCGGCAAGCCGGCGGTTCGGCGCCGGTCGTCTCGGCCTCGCTGGGGATTGCGCCGCTTCCGTTCGAGGGTGAGGAACACGAAGGGGAACAGGGCGCGCGCGAGGAGCACCGCGCCGACCCCCATACCTGGCTCGACCCGAACAATGTCGCGCACTGGACGGAAAGTATCGAAACAGCGCTCTCCGCCCTCGACCCGAAGCGTGCCGAGGTCTTCGCCTCCAACGGCGAAGCCTACCGGGCCGAGCTTGCGACGCTCGACGGCGAGATTCGTGACATCGTCTCCCGCATTCCGCCGGAGAACCGCAAATTGGTGACCGACCACGACGAGCTCGGCTATTTCGCCGATGCCTATGGCTTCACCGTCGTCGGCACCGTCATCCCCGGGGCCAGCAGCCTGGCTGAGCCATCCGCGGGACAGCTGGCCGACCTGCTGGATCATGTCAAGGCACAACAGGTCCCGGCAATGTTCGTCTCCTCGGTCGTCAACCCGGCGCTGGTGGAGACCTTCGCCGCTGACGCCGGAATCCGTGTGGCCACACTCTACGCCCACTCCCTGACGGCTCCGGATGGGCCGGCGCCGACCTATCTGGAACTGATGCGATACAATGCCGAGACGATCGCCGCGGCGTTGACGCCCTAGTCTTTCGCCGGCGGCGCGTCCCTTTCCGATGCCCCAAAGCGCCATCCGTCCGCCCGATCACGATCCGCATGCACCGTCGCTGTCCGTCGACGGGTTGTCGGTCCGCTTCAACGGCAGCGAGGCGCTGCGCGCCGTCACCTTCCGCCTCCCGGCCGGCCAGCGGCTGGCCGTCGTCGGCCCGAACGGCGCCGGCAAGACGACGCTGTTCAACGTCCTGGCCGGCGCCCATCGGCCGGCCGCAGGAACGGTGCGCATCTTCGGCCACCCCCCCGGGGGAGATACGTGCATCGCCTACGTCCCACAGCGCAGTAAAGTCGATTGGGCCTTCCCGGCCTCGGCCGCTGAGGTCGTCATGATGGGGCGGATCCGCGAGATCGGGCCGCTGCGTTGGCCCGGCCGCCGCGATTGGGAGATCGTCCGCTCGGCGCTCGACCAGGTGGGGTTGGCCGATTTGTCGCGGCGCCCGATCGGCGAGCTCTCCGGCGGGCAGCAGCAGCGCGTCTTTCTGGCGCAGGCGCTGGCCCAGGAGGCCGAGTTGATCTTGCTGGACGAGCCGTTCACCGGCCTCGACTTCCCCAGCCAGGAGGCCCTGTTTGTCGTCTTGGACAGCCTGCGCGCGGCGGGAGTCACCGAGCTGGTGGCGACGCACGACCTGAATCTGGCGGCCGAGCGCTTTGACTCGGTTATGCTGCTCAACCGCCGGCTGGTGGCCTTCGGTCGGCCGGCCGACGTCCTGACCCGCGAACACCTGGTGCAGGCTTACGGCGGTCACGTCCATGTCCTGCCCGAAGGCGATCTGCTGGTCCTCACCGACACCTGCTGTGAGGGGGACGAGGGCGAGGCTTGAGCGCCTGGCTGACCTGGCTCGCCGAACCGTTCACCTATCCCTTCATGTTGCGCGGGCTGGCAGCGGCGCTGACCGTCGGCGTCGTGTGCCCGGTGCTGGGGGCCTACGTCGTCTTGCGCGGCATGGCTTTCTTCGGCGACGCGCTGGCCCACATCATCCTGCCGGGGGTGGTGGCGGCCTTCCTGCTGGGCTGGCCGCTGGTCAGCGGCGCTCTAATCGTCGGCGTCGTGGCGGCGCTGGCCGTCGGCGGCATCAGTCGGCGTTCCAAGATCAAGGAAGACACGGCGATCGGAGTGGTCTTCGCCGGATGCTTCGCCCTTGGCATCGCCATGCTCTCCTCCCGGCGCGGCACCGCCGTGGATCTGAGCCACATCCTCTTCGGCAACCTGCTCGGTGTCTCGCAACAAGATGTGTTCCTGATCGCCGGCCTCGGGCTGTTGGCGCTGCTGACCGTCCTGGCTTACTACAAGGAATTCCTCGTTCTGTCATTCGACCCGCTGCTGGCGATCACGCTGCGGCTTCCCGTCCAGCGGCTGCAGAACCTGATGTTGGTTCTGCTGGCAGTCGTGATCGTTGTGTCGATCCAGGCGGTGGGCGTGGCGTTGGTGCTGGCGATGCTGATCACCCCGGCGGCGGCGGCCTCGCTGCTGACCCGCCGCCTGCCGATCATGATGCTGGTGGGGGCCGCCATCGGCGCCCTCTCGGCAGTGATCGGGCTCTACCTTTCTTATTACACCAATCTAGCCTCCGGTCCGGCCATCGTCTTGACGGCGACGGTCGCCTTCGTTTTGGCGTTCCTGTTCAGTCGGCGGGGCCGGATCCGGGCCTGACGAAACGGCTATAGCGCTGGGGGAGGTCCCGCTCCGATAGTGCCGTAGGGGCGGGTTTCAAACCCGCCCCTACAATCGGCCACTGCTGCCGACCTCGGCCCAGCCGCCGCCGAGCTGCCGCCGGCCCTGATAGGCTGCTCCACCAAGCGGTACCATCCGTCGGGTGGTCGGCCGCGGCGTTGGATGCTAGACTCCCCTCACATGACCATGCCGAACGATGAAGACACCATCCGCACGGCCGCCGACCTCATTCGGGTAGGCCGGCGCGAGGAAGCCCGGCCGCTCCTGGCCCGCTACCTGCAAACCTATCCCGACTCGGTCGACGCCTGGATGCTGATGAGCATGTGCATCAGCGATCGGCAGCGGCAGGTCGACTGCCTGCGTCAGGTGATTCGGATCCAGCCCGATCACTCGCTGGCTCAGTCGCGCCTGGTCAAGCTTCTCAGTGGAACCGGCACCGTCACGACCTGGCCGGCCCTGCCCGGCGAGCCCGGTGAACTCCCGGCCACTCCGCCGTTCACCGACGGCGTCCTTCCCTACGCGCCGTCTCGGCCGGCCGATCGCACCGTTCCGTCGCCCTCACCGGCATCCGAGACCAAGAAGGGCGGAGGCGGCCTGGCGCCGGTGATCTTCGTCCTGGTCCTGGTGGGATTGCTGTGCGCCGCCGGGGCGGTCGTGGCTTACTTGTTCTCCGCCTCGCGGCAGGCGCAACAGCAGGAGGCCTTCGGCACCGCCGCCGCGGTGGCGGCCTTCACCCTGCCCCCCACCTGGACTCCGACCGACACGGCCACGATCGCGCCCACCCGAACCCCCCGGCCCACGGCCACGGTCAGCCCCACGCCTTCACCGCCGGTGCCCAACCTAACCGTCCTGGCGGATATGGACATCATCCAACAGGAGGTCGCCGACGTGCGCGGCCTGGAGCCGCTGGTGTCGGTGATCCCGCGCTACCTGCTGTCGAAGACCAAGGTGCGCCCAGTGCTGGCGGCCAGCTTCGAGGCCGGCGGCGGAACGCAGGATGCCCTGGATGATGAGGCGCGCGTCCTGACCGCCTTGGGCCTGATCAAGCCCACCTACAATCTGTACACCAACGCCCTCAACGGGCTGGCGGATGGGATCGGTGGCTTCTATCTCTCCCCGACCGACGAACTCTACGTGATCGGGACCGGCTTCAGCGGAGTCGAGCGCTACATCTTCTCTCACGAGTACGGGCACGCCCTCGTTGATCAGCACTTCGACCTGGATGCGCTGGCGGGCTACCCCTTGTGCCCGGGCGACGCGCAGCGCTGTCAGGCGATCCGCGCCCTGATCGAGGGGGACGCCACTCTGGTCATGAACCAGTGGCTTGAGCAATACGCAGGCCCACAGGATCTCCTCGACATCCTCTCGTTCGATGCTCCGGCCCAGGTCATGCCCGATCAGTTTGCCCCGCCTTTCGTCGTCCCCGAAGCCAACTTCCCCTACGTCGAGGGGCTGAATTTCGTCAACGCCATGTACGCCCGGGGGCGCTGGGCGCTGGTCAATGCCGCCTACACCAACCTGCCGGAGAGCACCGAGCAGATCCTGCATCCCTCCAAGTACTTCGACGGCGATTCGCCGGAGGAGATGCCGGACACCCCCATCGACTCCGTCCTAGGCGAGGGTTGGCGCCTGCTCGACAACAACTCCCTCGGCGAGTGGATGACTTACCTGATGCTGGGCTACGGCGCCGATGTCGATGCTCAACTCGACGACGCCATCGCCGAGCGGGCCGCCGCCGGTTGGGGCGGCGACCGCTACTGGGTCTACTTCAACGACGACAGCGGTCAAACGGCGATGAGCGTCCGTTGGTCGTGGGACACGATGGGCGACGCCACGACCTTTGACGGCGCCCTGGCGGATTATCTGCTCGAGCGCTACGGCGGGAACGAGGTCGAATCCACACGGGGGAGTTGCTGGGAGGCCAACGCCCAGCGCTCGTGCCTGTACCGGGCCGGCCTTGAGATCTTGTGGCTGCTCGGCCCGGACGCCGCCACCGTGGATGCGGTCCTGACACGCTTTCCCGGCTTCAACTGACCCGACGCCCGTGGCGGCCCCATGACGCGCCCCTGGCCTCCGCTCACGCCTCTGGTCTGGATCGCATTGAGCCAGCGCTGGCTCTGGCTGGGCGCGCTTCCCATCGTCGCCGGCCTGGCCGGTCCCCTATCGCAGCCTTTGATCGTCCTCAGCCTGGGCTGGACCGGCTTCGCCCTGGCCATGACTCTGGCGTGGGTGGCCGGCGCCAGCTCGCGCCGGGTGGTGTATATCGCCGCCGCGGTCGATTCGATGTTGGCCATCGGCGCGTTGGCTCTCTCCGGCGGCATCGCCAGCCCCCTGTGGTGGACCGTGTTGATCGGCGCTCTGGGCGTGGCGCTGCTGGACGGCCAGGGCGGCGCGTTGGCTACCGCCGGCCTGGCGACCGCGGCCGGGGCGCTCGTCGTCGCCGGGCTCGACCCGGCCGGCCTCCCGGCCATAGCCGGCGCGCTGGCCGCCGGCGGTGCGGCGCTGTTCTTGGGGGCCGCGCTGCTCTGGCCGGCGGCCCGAGTACGGTCCCTGGCGATCGAAGCCGGGGAGGTTCAGGGTGTGGAACTGCGCGAGGCCAGACGCCGGGAACGAGAGCAGCTGGCGCGCTTCTTCGTCGCTGCCGGCCTGATCAACGCCAGCCTCGACCATGAACGGGTCCTCGACCAGGCGCTCGAGCTCGCCTCGCAAGCGCTGATCGACCCCGAGGACAAGCCGGAACTCCTGGTCGGCATGTTATTCCTGCTCGCCGGCGATCGGGCCCGCGTCGTCTCCGGGCGCGGACTGCCCGCCGGTGACTGGCGCCTCGATTTCGCCGTCGACTCCGGCCTGATCGGTGAGACCATCGACGGGGGGGCTCCCGTCCGCCGGCGGGGATTCGGCGGCGATGCGGACCTGGCGCGGCTGACCGGTTTGCGCGGCTGCCGTTCGCTGCTGGCGGCGCCGCTGGCGCACGACGGGGAGACGATCGGCGTCATGCTCTTCGGTCATCCCGGGGCGGGGGTCTTCGGCGAATCCGAAGCCGCCGTGATGGGCGCCCTGGCCGAACAAACGATGGTCGCCTTGCACAACGCCCGCCGATTCCAAGACCTGATCGGCGAACGCGATCGAATCCAGGAGCTCCAGGAGGAGGCCCGCCGGCGGCTGGCGCGCGACCTGCACGACGGCCCGACCCAATCGCTGGCGACGATCGCCATGCGGGCCAGCTTCGCCCGGCGGCTGCTCCGGCGCGATGTCGGGGCCGCCGAAGAGGAGATGGGTCGCGCCGAGGACCTCGCTCGCCGAACGACGCGCGAGGTCCGCCACATGTTGTTCACGCTGCGCCCGCTCATTCTCGAGTCGCAAGGGCTGGTCAGCGCCCTGCGGCAGCTGGCCGACAAGACCGGCAGTCTGACCGGCCACGAAGTCGCGGTGGAGATCGACGACGAGTCCGTGGATGGGCTGGAGACGAGCCGCCAGGGGATGGTCTTCTTTGTCGCCGAAGAGGCAGTGAACAACGCCCGCAAGCACGCCGAGGCCGAGCATATCTGGGTGCGCATGCGCCGCCAAGCCGGGGCGCTGGTGATGGAGATCGAGGACGACGGCGTCGGCTTCAACGTCGGCGCCGTCGACGCTTCGTACGCGCAGCGCGGCAGCCTGGGCATGGTCAGCATGCGCGAGCGAACCGAGCTGCTGGGCGGCACGCTCTCCGTCGATTCGGCCGAAGGCCGCGGCACGACGGTGCGGCTGACCGTGCCGATCGGGCATGACCCCGAGGGGGAGACTCCGCCCTCATCGGAGCGCCATGCTCATTAAGACCCCTTCGCCCTCACCCCCTACCCCCTCTCCGCGTCAACAGGCGTCCCCTCGCCAAGTTCAAGGGCGGAGAGGGGGAGAGATTCACGGAAGGGTGGGGCAGCGGAGCTGCCCCACCCTTCCGAAAGACCATCCCCCTCCCCCGACGGCCGATGTTTTGGGCAGCCGTCCCAGCGGGGGAGGGGGTAGGGGGTGGGGGGAAGTAGGATTTCGCGCAAAGCGACCTGCCGGAGCAAGGAGTTGATGGAGGCAGCCTTCTGGGTTGCGCTGACATTGGCGGCGCCGGCAGTCGCCCGGCAGTCCCATCGCCGTCTGGCACAGCGCCTGGAGCCGTGGGCGGCAGAGATCGCCTTCTGGTCGAACGCGGTCTATGGCGTCCTACCACTCTATGGCGCGTGGGTCACCGGGGTTGTGTTCGGCCGGGATTGCGGAATTTCCGGCTTGGCGCCTGCCAACTGGCTGTCCGGGATCGTGATCTGCGGACTCCTGCTCGTCCTCCTCGCCTCTTCTCTGCGCCTGACGTCGGTGAAACGACTCGTCCGAGCCTGGACCAACCCCGACGGATCCGGGCTCAGCTTGTTCGACGAGCCGCGCTGGGCCTTCTATCGCGGGGCGGGGGCGGCCGTCTTTGTCGATTCGGCAGCGGCGCAGCTGATCGGCTTGGGATTGGGCGCCGTCGAATGGGCGATCCGCGGCGGACGGCCCATCCGCGGCACGCCGCGCAAGGTGTGGTCGGGACTCGCGCGGCTGGGCGTCTCCGCCGGCCTGTTCGCCCTGACGCACAACTTGTGGTTGATCCTTATCACCCAGGCGGCAGCGCAGGCGTTGCTCCTGCGGTCGACGGAGGCCTCATCGCCGCCGGCTTGAGGTCGTCCGGCTGGGTGCCCCGCTTTCGCCGGAATCGGATCGAATCTTGGCCTGAAAACAGGGCGTGGTCCGGGGCGAGGAATCACCCCTCACCCTACCCTCTCCCTCCGGGGAGAGGGGGGAACTCCTGTGCCGGTAAGATCCGGATGGCCCCCTCTCCCCTTGGGGAGAGGGTGGGGGTGAGGGGTGAGCCCCTTGGAGAAGGTCGCGCGAGTCGCCGAGGTACAATCCACGGAAGCCATGGACCAGGTCTACCTGTGCGCGCGTTGCCTGCTCGCTGGGGATGCCCCGGGACCGTGTCCGCGTTGCGGACAGGATCGTCTGACGTGCCGCCCCGGCGACCCCGATGATCCATGTCGTCGGCCGTGGATCGACGCGCGCGGCGAGGTCCGCACCCGGGCGCCCTTGTGGTGGCTCAAGCAAACGGTCGGTGGGCTGGTTGAGGCGCGGCTGCGCCCCGACTGAGAGCGCCGAGGACGAAGAGGCATGATCAAGGAACGCATCGTCATTCTGGGTTCGGGACCGGCCGGTCTGACGGCCGCCCTGTACACGGCGCGCGCCAACCTTGAACCCGTCGTCATTTCCGGCACCCAGCTCGGCGGCCAGGTGTCGATCACCTACGAGGTCGAGAACTACCCGGGCTTCCCCGAAGGGAGCACCGGTCCCGAACTGGTCGAGCGCATGCAGAAGCAAGCCGAGCGCTTCGGGGCGCGGCTGGTGGTCGACGAAGTCGTCGAGGTGGATTTCACCCAGGGCCCTCCCTTTCACCTCAAGACGTACAGCGACCAGGTTGAGGCTCAGGCGGTGGTCGTCGCCACCGGCGCTTCCCCGCGCCGCCTGGGCGTCCCCGGGGAAGACCAGATGATCGGCAAGGGCGTCTCGTTCTGTGCCACCTGCGACGGCTTCTTCTTCCGCGACAAGCAAGTGGTCGTCGTCGGCGGGGGAGACAGCGCGCTGGAGGAAGGTCTGTTCCTGACGCGCTTCGCCACGCAGGTCCGCGTGATCCATCGCCGTGACGCGTTGCGCGCCGGCGAGACGCTCAAGCGGCGGGCGCTGGCCAACGACAAGATGAGCTTCGTCTGGGATACCGTCGTCGAGGAGATCGTCGGCAACGGGAAAGTCGAAGGCGTCCGCCTGCGCAATCTCAAGACCGGCGCCGTCGAGCGCACACCGGCCGACGGGGTCTTCATCTATATCGGACACTTCCCGAACACCGATCTCTTCCGCGGGCAGTTGGCGATGGACGACCACGGCTATCTCCAAACCGATCCTCGGATGATGACGAGCGTCGAGGGTGTCTTCGCCGCCGGAGAGGTCCAAGACCCGGTCTATCGCCAGGTGGCGACGTCGGTCGGGCAGGGCGCGGCGGCGGGGATGATGGTGGAGCGCTGGCTGGCCAACCGGGAATAAGATTGCCTCAGACAGCCGGACTGCACTACGAAGAACACGGCGGCGGGAACCTGGGTCCGCCGCTCGTCTTTGTCCACGGGGCCGGCGGAAGCCGTCTCCACTGGCCTGCGGCGCTGCGCCGCCTCGCCGGTCGGCACACCCTGGCTGTCGACCTGCCGGGTCACGGCCAGTCGCCGATCGAGGAGAGTTCCGGCATCGACGTCTACGCCCGGCGCCTGGCGGAATGGCGCACGGCCGTCCCCGTCCACCGTCCGGTACTCGTCGGCCACTCGATGGGTGCGGCCATCGCCCTGACGGCGGCGCTCGAGGAGCCGGCGGCGCTGGCCGGGCTGGTGCTCGTCGGCGCCGGGCCGCGCTTGAGAGTCAATCCAAAACTGCTCGAGGGCGTGGCCCAGGCTGAGACTTTCGCCGCCGCCGTCCATCAAATCGTGCTCTGGTCCTTCGCTCCCGAGGCCGATGCGCGCATGGTCGAATTGGCGCGCAGGCGCATGACCGAGACCGGCTCGGCGGTGCTGGCCGACGATCTGCGCGCCTGCGAGGCCTTCGATGTGACCGCCCGCCTGGCCGAGATCCGTCTGCCGACGCTGATCATCGTGGGTCGGAAAGACCGCATGACCTCGCTGGGCTTGAGCGAGGAACTACAGGAAGGCATCGCCGGCTCCCGTCTGCGGGTCGTCGAATCCGCCGGTCACATGGTTATGCTCGAGCGGCCGGCGGCCATGGCCGCCGTGCTGCAATCGTTCCTGACGGACCTGTTCCCGTCGGTGGAAACCTCCGCCCTTGCCAAAGGAGACGAGCGATGATCCGGATCTGGCTCTGGCAGCTCCCTCTTCCCCCGGAGCTGCAGTTCCTGGCCAACCCGTGGGGTTCGGCGCTGGCGACGCTGCTGTTCTGGCTGCTGGTGGCGTTCGTGCTGCAATTCCTGGTACTGCGCCTGATCAAGGCCCTCGCCCGCCGGACCGAGACTGAGATCGAAGACGTCATCATCGACGTCAGCCGGCGGCCGATCGTGCTCCTGGTGATCATCCTGGGCCTGATCTCCTCGCTCGACAGTTTGCGGGTGGCGGATGCCAGCCTGGAGAAGGTGCAGCGCTGGCTGACGGCGGCCGCCGTCGCCGTCGCCGCCTATTGGATCTGGCGCCTCTTCAAGGAAGTGGCCATGCATTACGCCACCGCCTACGCCCGGCGGAGCGATTCGCGCCTGGACGACGTCCTGGTGCCGATCATCAATCAGTTCGTCCCTCTGGCGATCCTCCTCATCGCCGGCGCGGTCATCATCCAGAACCTGGGTATCGATCTGTCGGCCGTGCTGGTGGCGATCGGCGGAGCGGCCTTCATCATGGCCTTCGCCCTGCAGGACATTCTGTCGAACATCTTCAGCGGCATCGCCCTCTTGGTCGATACGCCGTTCCGCTACGGGGATCTGGTCCGGTTGGAAGACGGCACGGTCTGCCAGGTGATGAAGATCGGCCTGCGGGTGACCCATCTGTACGACATCGGCCAGCACGCCGTGATCTACATGCCCAACAGCAGGCTGGCCAACGAGCGTCTGGTCAACCTGATGCAGCCGACCCCTGAGCTCGTCTCGGTCGTGCCGGTGGCCGTCGGGCCGGATGTCGAAGTGGAAAAGCTGCGCAGCATGCTGGCCGAGGTCGTCGACGGGCACCCTGATCTGCTCGGGCCGATCGAGGGCAAACTGGCCCGCCTGGCCGCCTTCGAGACGCTGTCGCCCGAGAAGCGCGCCCAGGCGGCCGAACGCCTGCGCGCCGAAGCCCTGGTCGATGTGTCCGTACGCCGGACGATGGACGAACTGTACGACCTGAGCCTGGCGATCCGGCAGGTCGAGCAGCGCGGGCTGAGCGAAGCGGAGCGCTTGGAGCTGCAGCAGCGCTGCCTGCCGGTGGCGCAGCACGCCGGCCGGCTGGCCGATTTCGAGAAACGGCTGGATGCCTTTCCGCTCGACCCGGATACTTTCCTGGACGAGGCGGCCGGGGAGCTGGAGGCGGACTCGCTCGCCCGGCTCACCTGGCAGTGGGTCAACGTCTGGGCGGCGGACCCCGATCTGATTCGCGGTGACGATGACCGCAAGCTGCGCCTGTTCTGGGCGCCGCGTGTGGTCGGCCTGATGCGACGGGTGGACGGCTTGGGACGCCTCCTGGCCGACCGCTCGGCGATCGAGCGCCGGCTGGACGAGGCCGTGCTGCGTGTCGCCTCCTGGATGACGGCCGAGTTCAAACAGCCGACGCCCTCCTGGAAATACCCCTCGGCCGGCTTTGGCGGCGTGAAAGACGGATCGTATCTGTTCCGCATGGTGTTCTACGTCGACAACATCGAGTTGGAACACTTCGAGCGGCAGTCGCGCGTCGAAGGCCAGGTTCGTCGCGAGGCCTACCGCAGGCTGCGCCAGGCCGGCATCGCCTTCCCACACGTGCGCTATGAGGTGTCGCTGTTGGGAGGCGGGGCGGCCGGGGGCGTCCAGAACCACCCGGCATTTCCTGCGCCCTAGTGTCTCGTCTTGTAACTTCGTTGAGGAGCTTCGCCCGCGTTTCGAACCTCCTTCGACCTCACCCCCTACCCCCTCTCCGCCACATAGGCGTCTTCGGCAAAGGCGGACCAAGGCGGAGCCCCTCTGGGGTGCTGCGCGAAGGGGTTGGAGAACTTCAAGGAGGCGGGGGGCCTTTGGCCCCCCGCCTCCTTGAAAACCTCTCCCCTCCCCCGGTCAGGCGCCCTCGCATCGATGTCCCTTCTCGCCGGGGGAGGGGGTAGGGGGTGGGGGTGTCGAGCGACCGCCTCCATCAGGTAGACCACTGGCGACACGCGTTCAGAACCAACGGACTGGGAGTTGCCATCCAGGGTTAGTCTGCGAACTTGCGAAACGCGATACTAGGAGCCGCTGTCCTCCAGGGCCGCCAGAGACTCGCGGGCCTGCCGGGCGGCCGGGAGGGCGCCCAGGGCATCGAAGAGCGTGGCCGCGCGGTTCCAATCTGATCGGGCAGAGACCGGATCGCCCACAGCGGAAAAGGCTCGGGCGCGTTCGCCGAGTGTCAGCCCGATCTGATATCGCGTGCCGATATCTTCAAAGATCGCCAAAGCCTGGTTTTCGTAGGCGACAGCTTGGGTTGCTTGATCGGCGAGGAGCGCCTGCACCCCGCGGGCACGGTGGGCGATGGCCGCGTACAGACGGTGCCCAAAGTGCGCCGCTCCCTCCTCGGCCAGCGGGGCAAACCGCATCAGCGCCTCGGCGTCACGCGCCCGGGCCGCGGCGTCGGCGTACAGAACGTTGAAATCAAGGTCGGTGACGGCCGATCCCCAGCGGACAGGATCGTTCGGTCCGTGAACCGCCTGATCGAGGTGTTCCCGAACGAGGGCGAACTCGCCCTCTGCCATGCGCGGCAGCGCCGCTCAGTAGT
>CAZMVJ010000063.1:0-14752 GCA_964569445.1 uncultured Anaerolineaceae bacterium
GGTGCGCGGTCGTGGCGGAGAGGGGGATAGGTTCTCTGGGGAGTAGGGGGAGCGACACCTGCACCTGCGGCGCACCGCAGGTGCGGTGCAGGTGAGCTCCCCCCATCCCCCAGGAAAACCCTCCCCTTCCCCTGCGGGATTCGTAGGGGTCGAAGTTGGACTCGTGCAGGGGGAGGGGTCAGGGGTGGGGGTCGAATGTGAATTCGCATTTTCTCCGCGGCTTGGGCGGCAGTGGAGTCCGCGATGAGCGGCCTGCTCGGGCGGTGGCCCCACCTGCCGGTCGATTACGGCGACTCGATGAACCGCCGCGCCGACGAGTTGTACGACGTGGAGGACGCCTTGCAGGACGATCAGGGCCTGATCGAGTGCGCCGTCCTGCCGCTGCGCGACGTTGTGCTCTACCCCAACATGGTCACGCCGCTGTTCGTCGGTCATGAGCCGACGCGGGCCGCCATCGAAGACAGCGTCCGCGCCCGCGAAACGATGATCGCCGTCGCCCAGATGGATCCCGATCTGGAGACTCCCGGCCCCGAGGACCTGTACGCCGTCGGCACCGAGATCGCCGTCGGCCGTCTGATGCAGCTTCCCGACGGCACAACCTCCGTCCTCACCCAGGGCCGCCGCCGCATCCAGGTGCTCGAGGTCCTGCCGGGGGGAAGCTATCTGCGAGCGCGCGGGCGCGCCATCGACGACAGCACGCCGCGCACCAAAGAGACGATCGCCCTGATGCGCGCCGTGCTGACCCTGTTCGAGAAATGCGTCCAGCTCAATCGGTCTTTGCCGGATGAAGCCTACGTCTATGCCGTCAATCTCGAGGACCCGGGCTGGCTGGCCGATCTGATCGCCTCGGCGCTCAGCCTGAGCGTCGCCGAGCGGCAGGCGGTGCTGGAGACCTTCGACCCGATCACCCGCCTGCAGCGCATCAGCATCCTGCTTGGGCGCGAACTGGACGTGCTCGAGCTCGAGGATCAAATCCACAACAAGGTCCAGACCGAGGTCGACCGCTCGCAACGCGAGATGTACCTGCGTGAACAGATGAAGGCGATTCAGACCGAGCTGGGCGAGGCCGACATCTGGGCCCAGGAACTCAGCGAGCTGCGCGAGCGCGTCGCCCATCTGGGCCTGCCGGAGGAGATCCAGGTCCGCGCCCTGAAAGAGGTTTCCCGCCTCAACCAGATGCCGCCGATGTCGCCCGAAGTGGGGATCATCCGGACGTACCTGGACTGGCTGATCGACCTCCCCTGGACATCCTCGACTTCCGACAACCTGGACGTGGCGCACGCCGCCCGCGTCCTGGCGCGCGGCCACTACGGGCTCAAGAAGGCCAAGGAGCGCATCCTCGAGTACATCGCCGTCCGCAGCCTGGCGGCGGACAAACAGCGGCAGCCCATTCTGTGCTTCGTCGGGCCTCCCGGCACCGGCAAGACCTCGCTGGGGAAGTCGATTGCCGAAGCGCTGGGCCGCAAGTTCGTGCGTATGTCGCTGGGCGGCATTCGAGACGAAGCCGAGATTCGCGGCCATCGCCGAACCTACATCGGGGCCCTCCCGGGCCGCATCCTGCAGGCGATGCGCCGGGCGGAGACGATCAACCCGCTGATCATGCTGGATGAGATCGACAAGCTGGGCAACGACTTCCGCGGGGATCCGTCGGCGGCGCTGCTCGAAGTGCTCGACCCGGAACAGAACAACGCCTTCTCCGACCACTACCTGGAAGTCCCGTACGACCTCTCGCGCACGCTCTTCATCACCACCGCCAACACCCTCAACTCCATCCCGCCGGCGCTGCTCGATCGGCTGGAGGTGATCGATTTCCCCGGTTACATCGAGGAAGAAAAGGTCGTCATCGCCGAACGATTCTTGATCCCGCGGCAGCTCGAGCAAAACGGACTGACGACCGACGACCTGACGCTCACGCAGGAGATCGTGCTCACGATCATCCGCGACTACACCTGGGAGGCCGGCGTCCGCAATCTGGAGCGGTCGATCGGCAATATCTGTCGCAAGACCGCCCGCCGCAAAGCCGAGCGGCGGCCGCTCCCCCCGAAGATCACCCGCCCGACTCTCGGCCGCCTGCTCGGACCGCCCGAGATCAACCCGCGCGAAGCCGAGAAACAGGACCAGATCGGAGCCGCCACCGGGCTGGCCTGGACCGAGAACGGCGGAGAGACGATGGCGATCGAGGTCTTGCTGGTGGAAGGGAAGGGCGGAGTGCAGGTCACCGGCCAGGTGGGCGAGGTGATGCAGGAATCGGCGCAGGCCGCCGTCTCCTACATCAAGTCGCGGGCGCGCCAACTGGGGGTGGACCCGGAGACGTTCGAGAAATCCGACATCCACATCCATGTGCCGGAAGGCGCCATCCCCAAGGATGGGCCCAGCGCCGGAATCACGATGGCGACGGCCCTGGCCTCGGCCCTCACCCGGCGCCCCGTCCGCCACGAAGTTGGCATGAGCGGCGAGATCACGCTGCGGGGGAGGGTGCTGGCGATCGGGGGAGTGCGCGAGAAAGTCTTGGCGGCTCACCGACTCAAACTCAAGACGGTGATCCTGCCCGTGCAGAACCGCAAAGACCTGGTGGAGATCCCGCGCAAAGCCCGACGCGAGATGAACCTGCGTCTGGTGCGCAACATGGACACGGTGCTCGATCTGGCCTTGGCTCCGGCCCGGGTGCGCCGGGGCACCCGCCCGTCCCGTTCCGGCGGGAAGACGCGGCCGGCGGGCGCGGCCCGCCCCGGCGGCGCGGCTTAAGCCGGATCCGTATCGACCATGGATGGCTCGCCTCGCCGCAGCCTGGCGTCTTCCCCGCGCCGCGCCACGCGCCTCCTTCTCGCCGCCACCTTTGCCGCGGCCGCCATCCTTGGATGCGCGCGAGGTTCGATCCCGATCCTGCCCGGCGGAGCCGTCCTGCCTTCGACCCTGACGGCGGCCGCCGGCGTTACCCGTACCCCCCTGTATCTCTTCACTCCCGGGCCGGGATTCCAATTCCCGCACGCGATCTTCGGAATCCCTCAGGGGGAGACGGTGACGGTGCGGCAGGTCGCCGGAGTCTCGGGCGGCGACGTCGGCGACCTCGAATTCGATCAGCGCGGCCTGCTTCTCACCGGAAACGCGACGAACCTGGGCAGTTCCCTGTGGGTCGAAATCAATCGGCCGAGCGGGGGCACCGGCTGGGTCAGCGCCATCGACCTGACCCAAGACGTCCCGGGGGAAGCGTTCTGTACCGACGGCCGCGTCCTGACCCTGGTGGAGGCTCTCCGCACCAGCATCGTCAACCGCGACCCACAGGGGTTGCAGGCCCTCGTCAGCCCGCGCCGCGGTCTGACGGTCCGCTTCGATTGGTGGAATCCGGAAGTCGCGTATCGGACGAACGAGATCCCCTCGCTGATGGGCAGCGACACATCGGTGGATTGGGGCACGCAACTATCCGGGGGGCCGATCAGCGGCTCCTTCAAGGACATCGTTCTTCCGCGGCTGGACGAGGTCGCCGAGGGCGACATTCGCCTGGGGTGCAATGAACTCCTGAGCGGGCCGGTGCTGCGTGAAGCGCGCTGGCCGTCGGAGTACAGCAACCTGAACTACTACGCCCTCCACCGGCCGGCGGCCGCCACGGGCAATGAGTATGCCTGGACGACGTGGCTGGTGGGGGTCGAGTACGTCGACAACCAACCGTACGTCTCCCACCTGGTGCAGCTCCGCGCCGGCATCTAGGAGCATGCGGAAAAACTCACTTCGCCCTCACCCCCTTTCCCCCTCTCCGCGGACAATGACTAGGTTCAAGTCGGCACGTGGCGGAGAGGGGGCAGAAGATCTGGGGGATAGGGGGAGCATTGCTCCCCCCATCCCCCAGGAATACCCTCCCCTCCCCCGGCAAGGATCCTTGGGATGCGGGTCAGAACGCGGGGAGGGGGAGGGGTCGGGGGTGGGGGTATGGCGGGTACCGCGACTATCCGCAACCTACTAGCCGGTGCCGCCCCCCGGCGCCGGCTCCGTCCGGTGAGGCGTGGACCGGAACGGCCGTGAGGTCTGCCTTTGGAACGCCCGTCGCGCAAAGTCGCCCTTATCAGTGGAAGCTCGGCCGGGCTGGGAGAGGCCGCCGCCCGAGCGTTGGCTGGCCGGGGATTCGACCTGTTCCTCGGCGGCCGTGACGTCGATCGGCTGGCAAAGCTCCAGGCGGAGCTGCAGCGGGCGCATCCGGACCAGCTCTTTTTCACCTGTGCCTTCGACGTCCGCCGTCCGGCCGAGATCGAAGCCGCCGTCGCGGACTGCCGTCGCCGCTTCCCTCGCCTCGACCTGATCGTGACCAGCGCCGGCGTGGGCGTGATGGACTTCCTCGATCGCCTCGATCCGGCGGCCGGGATCGTCTCGCAGATCGAGACGAATCTGACCGGCACCATCCTGATGGTGCGCGCCGTGCTTCCGTGGATGATAGCCCAGCGCTCGGGCACGATCATCTTGATCGGGTCTCTGGCCGGCCGGGTCGCCACGCCGACCTACAGCATCTACGCCGCGACCAAGTTCGGTCTGGTCGGTTTTGCCGAGGCGCTTCGGCGCGAGGTCGGGGTGTGGGGCATTCGAGTTTCGCTGCTGCTTCCGGGAGCGGTCGACACCGCCCTGGGGGCGGAATCGGTGGCGCGGCGCCGTTCAGGGTTTCGCACGCCGCGGCGATGGGTCCTGCGGCCCGATCAGGTGGGCCAGGCGGTCGCCGACCTGGCGCAACGGCCGCGGCGCGTCCGTGTGATTCCAGGATGGATGCGGCCGCTGCTGTGGTTCGCCCGGGCCCTCCCCGGCGTCGTCGACCGCATCACCGAGCACTTCTTCGTCCGCATCGAGCGGGCGGACGACCTGGCTCGAACCGACTCAGCGGCGGGCGGGGACTCGCCCAAGCGCCCGTAGCAATTCCTCTAGACGCTCCGGCCAATCCGTCGAACGTGTGAGCCACAGCCCCCGCTTGCTGCGGCGCACGGCGCTCGGGACATCGCCGGGGAGGTAGCGTTGTTCGGCCCCCGCGGCATGAACCAGGATCTGGCCATTCTCGACGCTGATTCCCTCGACCTGCGCCTCGGCCGCCAGCATTTTCGTCCGCAGCAGGAAGAGCAGGTTGTCGACTTCCTCGGGCGGCGGGCCGAAGCGCTCCTCCAGCTCACGTCGCAGCTCGGGGAGGTCGCTTTCCTGCCGCAGCATCGCCAACCGGCGGTACAGCCGCAGTCGCAGGGCGCGATCGGAGATGTAGCCCGGCGGGAGCATGGCCGCCAGCGGCAGGTCGATCTCGGCGCCGATAGGTTCTCCCGCGCCGGGGAGGTCCTCCAAATCGGGCACCGGCCCCTCGACGGACTGGCGCCGTCGCCGGACCGCCGCCGACAGGAGCCGGGTGTAAAGGTGGAAGCCGATGGCGGCGATGTGGCCGTGCTGGCGGGTCCCAAGGATCTCGCCGGCGCCGCGCAACTCGAGATCCTGCATGGCGATGTTGAAGCCGGCCCCCAGTTGGTTTTGCTCCGCCAGGATCTCCAACCGACGCAAGGCCTCGTCGCCGGCGCGCTCACGGCCGGGACGGAAGAGGAAGGCATGACCGCGCGCCGCCCCCCGGCCGACCCGGCCGCGCAGTTGGTAGAGCTGCGCCAGGCCGAAGGTGTCGGCGCGGTCGACGATCAGGGTGTTGGCATTGGGGATATCCAGCCCCGACTCGATGATGGAAGTGCTGAGCAGGATGTCGACCTCCCCGGCCGTGAAGCGATCCATCACCTGGGACAGGTCGGCCTCCGCCATCTGACCGTGGGCGACGGCCAGGCGCGCCTCGGGGAGCAGCCGTTCCAGGCGCTGCTCCATGGCGTGGATCGTCTGGACGCGGTTGTGCACGAAGAACACCTGACCGCCGCGATCGAGTTCGCGCAGGACCGCCTGGCGGATCACACGGGGGTCGTAGGGCCCGATGTGCGTCGCCACCGGCAGCCGCTCCTCCGGCGGGGTATTGATCGTCGAAATGTCGCGGGCTCCGGTCAGCGCCAGATACAACGTGCGCGGAATCGGCGTCGCCGTCAGAGTCAGGACGTCGACTTCCGTCCGCATGCGCTTGAGGGCTTCCTTGTGGGTCACCCCGAAGCGCTGTTCCTCGTCGATAATCAGCAGACCCAGATCCTTGAAGCGCACGTCGCGCTGCAGCAGACGGTGCGTGCCGATGGCGATGTCGACCGAACCCGCCTCCAGGTTGGACAACACCGAGGCCATCTCGGGCCGGGTGCGGAAGCGGGACAACATCTCGACTTTCACCGGGAAGGCTGCCAGCCGCTGACGGAAGGTGCGGTAGTGCTGTTGCGCCAGGACCGTCGTCGGGACGAGAAGCCCCACCTGCTTGCCGCCGAGCACCGCCTTGAACGCGGCGCGTAGCGCGACCTCGGTCTTGCCGTAGCCGGCGTCGCCGCAGATCAGCCGGTCCATCGGCCGCGGCTCCTCCATGTCGGCGGTGACGGCCTCGACCGCCTTTCGCTGGTCGTCGGTCTCGGTATACGGGAAGGACGCCTCCAGCTCGCGCTGCCAGATGGAATCGCGAGGGAAGGCGAAGCCGACGGCGGTCATGCGACGGGCGTAGAGGTCGAGCAGGTCCTGGGCGACGCCTTCGACGGCCTTGCGGGCCTCCCCCTTGGCCCGCTCCCACTCGGCCGTGCCCAACCTCGATGGAACGACGGCACCGCCGTCGGCGCCGACGTAGCGCGTCACCCGATCGGCCTGGTGGATCGGGACGTACACCTGGCCTCCCTGCGCGTACTCGATCAGCAGGTACTCGCGGCGCACCCCCTCCAGCGTGCGTTCCACCAAATCGTTGTAACGACCGATGCCGAAATCGGAATGGACGACCCAGTCACCGGGATTCAAGTCGGAATAGGCCGACTCGGGAGCGTTGGCCGGCGGGGTCGTTCGAACGCGGGGCTGGGGACGGGCCCAGCCGAAGACTTCGGCGTCGGTCAGCAGGTGGAGCCGGCCGGCGCCGGCATCGAGGGTCCATCCGTCGCTGAGCGATCCGCGCAGGAACACGACGGCGCCGGGCTCGATCGCCTCCGGAAGGGAGTCGACGACGGGCGTCTCGCCGGCCTCGGCCGACCAGACTTCGGCCAGTCGATCGGCTTGCCGGCTGACAACGATGGCCGCCTCGTGATCCACCTGGCAGGTCAGCAGGTGATCGGTCAGGCGCTTGAGCTGGCCGGCGAAGCGCGGCCCCGGTTGGAAGGCGGCCTCGAGCGGCCAGCCAGGGCGATCGGGCGCGGTCAGGAAACCTAGATCGATCGCACCGCGGGCCTGCAAGGCCTCCCGAAGCTCGTCGAGCGGCAGGTAGGGACGCTCGACACCCGAGGGGAAACCGCCGGAAGGCTCGAGCAGGCGGACTTGCTCCAAGGCCTGTTCCTCTTGCTCGTTGACCGCTTCGTCGACGGCGGCGCCATCGTCCAAGAGGACGATGGCCTCCGGCGGAAGGTAGTCCAGCAGAGTCGATGGGTCATCGGCCATCGCCGGGAGCAGGAACTCAAGTCGGGCCTCGGCCTCCTCCGGCGCCTCGGGCAGATGGCGCCGCCACGACGGTCGCAGCAGGTCCGGCAGTCCTTCCCGAGCCGGCGAGATCGTGATCTCGTCGAGAGTCTCGAGCGAACGTTGCCCCTGCGGGTCGAACCGCCGCAACGAATCGATCTCGTCGCCGAAAAACTCGAGGCGAGCCGGCGCGGCCTCCGACGGCGGCCACACATCGAGGATGCCTCCGCGGCGGCTGAACTGGCCCTGTTCCACGACGATCGATTCCGGGCGGTAACCCGCCCCGACCAGATGCGCCAGCAGGCCGTCATAGCGGATAGTTTCGCCCCGGCGCAGGACGCGGGTATGGGCCTGGAACTGCGCCGGCGACAACGTGCGGGTGATGAGACCTTTGGCGGCGGCCAGGATCACCCGACCGGCCGAAGACATTCGATGGTCGAGTGCCAGATCGCAGAGGACCTCGATCCGCTGGTGGATCGTCCGGGGTCCCCAGGGCTCCTTCTCATAGAAGAGGGGGTTGGGGCTGGCATAGGTCAGCGTCCGCAGCCCAGGCGCCCAGGATCCAAGTTCCTCCTGGAGCGTCAGGAGTCGGTCCGGGCGGGAGGCCACGAGCAGGATCGGCCGCTCCAGGTCGGTCGCCAGGGCAGCCGCCAGCAGGCCGCGCGCCGAGCGCGGCAGGCGCAGAGGTTCTTCGATCGAGGCCTGCCGGCGCATCTGCCGAAGCAGCTCGCGGTAGGACGGGGCGCGGCGCACGGACCCGACCAGGGACGACAGATCCACCGCGTTACTCCGGCGTCGTGTTGTACTTCGTCATGGCGCGTTCCAGCCCGCTGCGGATCAGCCCGCTCAGGCAGTCGGCGGCGCGGGCGATGGCGGCCTGCACCGCCTCGGCCTCGTCGTCGCTGAAATCCTCGAGGACGAAATCGGCGGGGTCCTTCCGTCCCGGCGGGCGGCCGATGCCGAGGCGCAGCCGCGGAAACGAATCACCCAGGGCACCGATGATCGACTCCATGCCGCGGTGACCGCCCGAACCGCCGCTGCCGCGCAGACGGAGCGAGCCCAACGGCAAATCCAGATCGTCGTACACGACCACCACCGAGGAAGGCGGGATGCGGTAGTAGCGCGCCAGCGGGCCGACCGACGAGCCGACCAGATTCATGAAGGTTTGGGGCTTGGCCAGATAAACATGGGCGCCTTCCCAGGTTCCATCGGTCAGCAGGGCTTGCGCTTGGTGCCGCGTGAAGCTCACCTCGATCTCCCTGGCAAGCGCGTCGAGCACCATGAAACCGATGTTGTGGCGGTTGAGGCGGAAGCGCCTGCCGGGGTTGCCCAAGCCGATGAAAAGGTAGACGGAGGATCTCGCCTCGGTCATCGCCGGCCTCGATCGGTCGGCGGCCGTCGCCGTCGAAGATCCTGGCGCAAGACACGCCGCATGCGGAGTTGCCCCGCCCACACCGCCAGACCGCGCCGCAAGGGAAGGTAGGCGGCCAGGATGACCAGCAAGGCGGCGGCCATGAACCCGCCGATGCCGAGCGCCAGCAGCACCGGGTCGCCTGGGCTGCGAGTTTCGGCTGGCAGCTGCGCCGGAGTGGCCGTCGAGAGAGGCACGATGGTGGGAGTCACTGCCAGGACGACCCCGGTTGAGAGGGGGGCGGCTGCCGGGAGACCGACCCGCAACCCGACGGCGTGGTCCTCCAAAATAGTGCCGTTGTCCAGGAAAACGCGAAGGCGGAGCTGGTAGAGCCCGGGCGCCAGGTAGGAGGTATCCCACAACGCGAGCGTGGCCTGCCTGGCTCTCGTCGAGACGGGCTCTCCGACGGGAAACCAGGTGTCGGTCGGGTTCGGATCGTAGGCGAAGGCCAGGTCGTAACGCAGGAACGAGGGATGGTCGGCGCTGCCTTCGATGGCGATCAATCCTGCTAGCGCCGCGCCGCCGGCCGGCGAAGTGATCTCGGCGTAGCCCGGCGCCTGGGCCAGGGCGGGCGCCGTCGGCGGGGAGAGGACCGCCAGCAGCCCGAAGACCGCCGCCCACATCACCCGTCGCTTCACATGGCCTCCCAAGCCAGGGGCAATCGGTCATTCTAACATCCGGCCGCAGGCCGGTCAAAGAACTGTATAGGTCAGGACCATCGAGGCACTCTGCGACGGCCACGACTCATGGCGGAAGGCAAGCTCACCAACAATTGACGGGACGGCCTTGCTTCCGGCCTCACCCCCTGCGTGCTGTCGACTTCATGCAGGGGGAGCCCCTCGGGGTGCTCCGCGAGGGACGGCGGTGGGGGTCTGACGGATCGAAAGGAGGCCGCCCACAGGCAGAGCCATGCTGCTGCCATCGTCTGACCCTTGCCCGACTTATTGCAAGAAACTGAAGTGCCGCCCCCTCATTTGAGCCGCTTCCCGAACGAAGGCCCGATCGTTTTGCGCGGCCAGGCGAAGTCGCATTGACGACCCTCCGGGCACCGTTTAGAATGGCGTGGTTCACACGCTGGCCGGGCGATCCGGCCGAGGTCCTGACGCACGAGGGTCCGATGAGCGAAAGCGCGGATATCGAAGGCCTCGAGGGGCTGGAAGCGATCGAGGGAGAGGTCATCCACCTCGACGGCGGGACGGTCGAAACGGTCGAAGCGGTGACGGTTCGCATTCAGCAGGGCGGCGCCAACCGAATCCTGGCGACCGAGGTCGAGCTGCGGCAAGGCGCCGCCGGCCGCATCGATGCGGAAAGCGTCGTCGTTCAGCAGTCGGCGGTCATCGCCGCCCGGGGCGACGAGATCGGGGCCGAACAGAGCTTTGTCGGTGGTGTCGTGGCGCAAGACGTCCGGTTGCACGCCTCGCGCATCGGGCTGACGATCGCCGATACCGCCCAGCTGGACCAGAGCAGCACCCTGATCCTGCTCGCCCGCGAGGTCCACGGCGACGTCGACACCGTGCTGGACACCCGCGGGGCAGCGGTGGCCGGCATCCTGGCCGGCGCCGTGCTGGGATTGATGCTCATCGGCGGAAGTCTGTTCTTGCGCCGGAAATGATCGAGCGATCCGGCGGGGGAGATGAACGGGCGAGGGTAACCCGTCACGCGGGTGAGAGGCGCCCGGGGAGAAACGCATGACCGAGAAACGATTGCTACAAGCCCGTCCACGAACGGTGACGGGGAAACAGGTGGGCGCCCTGCGCCGCGCCGGACAGCTGCCGGGCATCCTCTACGGCCGCGGCACCGAGCCGACGGCCATCGAGATGGAGGCCCTGGCGGCGACACGCGTGCTGGAGCAGGCGAGCGCCTCGACGCTGCTCGACCTCGAACTCAGCGGCCTGACGCACAAGGTGCTCGTGCGTGAACTGCAACGCCACCCGCTGCGGCGGACGGTGGAGCACGTCGACCTGATGAAGGTGGCGCTGGATGTGGCGATCCGTACGACGGTGCCGCTCGAACTCACCGGCGAGGCAACGGCGGTCAAGACCTTTGGCGGGGTGCTGGTCACCGGCGTCTCCGAGATCGAAGTGGAGGCCCTGCCCCAGGACTTGCCGTCGCACATCACCGTCGACCTCGTGCCCCTGGCCACCATGGAATCGCGCATCATCGTCGGCGACTTGTTCCTCGGGAAGGGCGTCCGTGTGCTGACCGACCCGCAGGCGGTCGTCGCCCGGGTGATCTACCAGGTCGAAGAGAAGCTCGAGGAAGAAGTGGCGCCGACCATCGCCGTCACGCCCGAGCCGGAGATCATTGGCCGCGGTAAGAAGGAAGAGGAAGAGATCGGGGACGAAGGGCCTTCGGCGAAGAAGGAGTCGCCGGCGAAGAAGGAGTCGCCGGGCAAGAAGGAGTCCCCGGGCAAGAAGGAGTCCCCGGGCAAGAGGGAGCCGGGAAACAAGTAACCACGAATTCGCTTCGAGAGGCTCAAGGGAGCGGCGGTCGCCGCTCCCTTTTTCTTGTCATCGGCGCAGTCCGAGAAGATCGAGCAGGTCGAGCGTGATACGGGCCGAGGCGCCCCACAGGACGTTCCCCTCATAGGGCGCATAGCGGAAGACCGGCACGTCCGGCCCGCCGGCGATGGCGGGCCGGGTCTGGCGTTCGAGGTGGGTCGGTTCGGCCAGCCAGTCGAGTGGAATCTGGAACACCCCGGCGACCTCCACCGGGTCCGGTCGAAGCGGATAGGGCCAGGGAAGTACGCCGACCACCGGAGTGATGAGGTACTGCGTTACGGTCAGAAGCGAATCCATCCGACCCAGCACACGCACGTCTTCCGGTCGAACGCCGATCTCCTCTTGCGTCTCGCGCAGCGCCGCCGCCACGGCATCTTCGTCGCCGGGCTCGACGCGGCCGCCAGGGAAAGACACCTGCCCGCGGTGGGTCTCGACGTTCTCGGTGCGCCGGGTGAAGAGCAGGTGCCAGCGGCCGCCGTCGAGAAGCAGCGGGACGAGCACGGCCGCCGGGCGGGCGGACCATTCGGCGGCCATCCCCGGGGTCCGGCTGCGAAAGGTGACCTCGAGTCTGTCGGGAAGGTCGAGGGTCATGAGACGAGGCCGGGATCAGACCAGCTCCGGCGTTGCTTTGTCTTCGGCAGGTGGGGGACTGGCACCGGGCGCCAGCGGCCGGGCAAAAACCAGGTAGCCCGTGTGTGCCACCATTCGGTCGAGCGGGCGCAGGCGCTGGGGGACGGTCTTGTAGAAGCGCAGCAGGATCTCGCAGACCTCAGGGAAGGCGAATTCGTTGGCTTCCATCGCCGTCAGCAGCACGGCGATTTGGTTCACCGTGGGCAGGATGGCGCAGAAGGGCGATCCCGGGCGAAGAGCCCGGCGCACCTGAGGCAAGGCCAGATGCGGATCGGGCACGTCTAGGAACAGGGCATCGACGTCCGACTCGCGGAACCCGTCCTCGATCGAGCCTTCGTGGAACGTGACTCGCGACTCCAACCCGACGCGGGCCAGGTTGCGCCCGGCAAGCGACTGCATGTCGCCTCGTCGGTCGTACGAATAGACGTGGCCTTCTTCCCCGACGGCCGAGGCCAGCGCCAGGGTCATGGCCCCCGAGCCCGTCCCGGCTTCGATCACCCGCGCGCCGGGGCCCACGGACAGCCGCAGCAGAATGTAACCGACCTCTTTGGGAAAGACGATCTGGGATTGCCGCGGCAGGTGAAGCAGCAGATCGTGCAGCGACGGGCTGAGGAGGTAGAAGGGTTGGCCGAGATGGCTGGCGACGCGACTGCCCCAGGGGATGCCAATCAGATCAGCGTGCCGCACCACGCCGCGGTGCGTCTGCAATTCCTGGCCGGTTTGCAGTCGGAAGATGAACGGTTTGTTCTTCGCGTCGATCAGCAGGATGAGGTCGCCGTCGCGCGTCAGCGGGGCGCCGTGCATGCGGCGATTGTAGCACCCCGGCGCCGCCCGGCCGGGCAGGTGTGCGGGTTTGAGCCACGGGGCAATCGCTGACGGCCGCGGCCGCAATACCCCCACCCCAACCCCTCCCCCTGCCTGGAGGTCGGCCCGCGCCGCGCGCGGATTGCAGGGGGATGTGTTGACATCCGGGAGATTCAGCCTCCCGAAAGACAGGGAGGTCACGGAGCCGAAGCAATGATCTGCAGGACCGACGCACCCGGAACTTCGACGGTCTCGTAGCGGGCTGCGAAGCCCGCCTGAAGGAAAGGATCGAGCCATTTCGAGTCGGGCCCGGGCGCCTGGCCGGTCCGGTCGTAGAGCCATCGCGTCACGTGCTCCCAGGGGAAGCGGGGACGGATTCGAGCGGAAAGCACAACGATCAACGACCCATCTGAAACGAGCACGCGGCGAATCTCGACGAGGGTTTTCGGGTCGAAGATGTACTCGCTGGGAAACGTCGAGAACGCCGAGCCCACGGCGTGAGATGGGAACGGCAGGGCCTGCGCTTGGGCCCGCACGATCGAGAGCGGCAGGCCGGCGCGCCGCAGCCGGCCCCGGGTGAGGCGCGCCATTTGCGCTGACGCATCGACGCCGAAGAGGTGCAGGCCGCGCCGCCCGGCTTCGACCTGCAGGTGGCCGGTGCCGAACCCGAGTTCCAATACGGAGGAGCCTGAGGGTACCCGCGGCAGCGCCGTCCGGCGCCAGGCCGACCACTGGCCGAGCGAGCTGAGCCAGGCGACGGCGTCGTACGACCAGGCCAAAGTCGTGTACAGGTGGCGGAAGAACCAGCGGAGGAACGACTCGAAGAGGCGCGAGGTGCGGCTTCGGTTCACGCACGCCTCGACGAACGTCCGCTCACGGACAGAAGACGTCCAGGCGCGCCGGCAGGACGCGGTAGATCACCTGTAGGATGGCTTCGTCGCGGATTTCGCCGTCGGTTTGGAACGGAGTGGGCGTGGTCGACTCGAGGGTCAAGCGAGTGGTGTGATGCTGGTGGACGGCGGGATCGTCGACGAAGGTCCCCGAAATCGTGCGCGGCAAAAGGCCCAGCATCTTGCGCCGGGTGGGTGCGAAGCCGAAGACGAAGGTCAGCCGTCCGTCATCGGGCAGGGCCGCCGGGGCCATGCGGAAGAGCCCGCCGGTGACGACACCGTTGCCGACCGACACCAGGCTGATCGGGCCGTCGAACGAGCCGTCATCCCATACCAGCCGCATGCGCCAGACCGGCTTGTCGTTGATGGCTCGCAGCGCCGCCACCAGGTAGCGCAAGACGCCTCGCCACCGAACCATGCGGATGTTGTACTGGGTCACGACGGGCTCGAGCCCGACGGCCGAGTTGTTGGCGAAGACCCAATCGTTGGCCTGCCCCAGATCGATACGCCGCGTGCGCCCGGCGACGATGGCCGCGGCCGCCGCCTCGAGCTCGAGCGGGAGCCCGAGGTTGTGGACGAGGTCGTTAGCGGTGCCCAGAGGGAGAACGCCGATCGGACCCAATACGCCTTCGGGATGGGCCCGGGTCATGCCGTTGAGGGCTTCGCCGAGGGTGCCGTCGCCTCCGGCGACGACGATCGTTCGCCCGGCGGCGGCGCCCTGTTGGGCCAGCGCCTCGGCGTGGCGCGGCCCGGTGGTCTCGACCCGCTCGCAAGCCAGCCCGGCGCGCGACAGCGCCCCTTCGAGCTCCGCCCGCCGGCGCCCGGCGGCGCCCCGCCCGCTGTAGGGATTGACGATCAAGAGCGGAACCGACATCAGATCTGAGTCAACAAGGCAGCGGCGATGGAGAAGTAGATCACCAGCCCGGTGGCGTCGACCAGCGTCGCCAGCAGGGGGGCCGACATGACCGTCGGGTCGATGCCGACCGAGTCGGCCAAGATTGGGATGA
>CAZMVJ010000064.1:0-14631 GCA_964569445.1 uncultured Anaerolineaceae bacterium
GCCCCGCGGACGTCATGCCCACAGGGTCCAGACATGCCACAGCAGCCAGCCTTCAATCACCAACAGTCCGAGGAAGGCGACTGCCAACCCAGCTCGCAGGACCTGTTCGGTCGAGGTCAGCGGCGGGCCATAGGGCACCGCGTCGACAACGACTTCGAAGGAACTCTCGCTGTTTCTTCCCATGGCCTGGAGTTGGGTCGTCACGGTCCTATGATAGGGAGGATTCCGTCAGCGAGTGGGCTCTGTAAGCGGAATGCAAACGTCCCTGGGGTGCTACAATCGGCGCGTGCACGGCCGTCCCTGGTTCCGCTGCCTTGCGGGCACCTTTCTGGCTGGGGCCGGGGCATGGCTGGGGATCGCGGCGGCCGCTCAAGCGACCGGTACGATCCAACTCACCCCACCCTCCTCTGCCGGTTTCCCGCAGGTCGCTTTCTACGCCAGCGTCATCGGCCCCGACGGGAGATCGCTGCGCGCCCTGCCTCCGACGAGCTTCAGCCTGACCGAGGACGGGGTCGCCATTGCCGACTTCGTCATGCAGGAAGAGACCGTTGGCGCGCGGCAGATCTTCGCCGTCAACACCGTCGCGTCGCTGCGCCGCCGTGACGAACAGGGCGTGACCCGGCTGGAACAGGTCCGTCTTGCGCTGATCGACGCTTGGACCTCCCGGCCGGCTTCGACGGTGGCCGATCAGGTGTCGCTGCTGACTGCCGAAGGGAGCCTGGGGATCAACCGCACAGCCGCAGCCGACCTGGTCACGGCGCTGGAGGACTGGCCAGCGGTGTACAGTGGCAGCGAGGTCGGATACGGCGTCCTGATGAACGCATTGGCGACTGCCCTCGATCCGGTTCCCCGTCCGGGGATGGAGAACGACATCGTCTTCATCACGCCGCTATTGGATCGCAACAACGAACAGGAGCTCGGCGACGCCCTGTCCCTGGCCTTGGCCGCCAGCAGCCGCGCCCGACTCCACGCCGTTCTGGTTGGCACCCTGGAACAGGCCGGGACGGCCGAGGCGCTTCGTCTGCGCCAGGCGGCCGAAGCCACCGGAGGCAGTTTCCGCGTCTTTGACCCGGCGGCCGGGCTCGAGGACCTGGAAGCCCGACTTCAAGAAGTTCGGACGCGCTACGTGGTCGAGTACGCCTCACCGGCCAACAGCTCCGGAGCGCACGCCGTTCAGCTTTCCGTCTCGACCCCGGACTTCGCCGCGGTCTCTGATCCGGCCGTCTACGCGGCCGAGCTGGCGCCGCCGCAATTGACGTTCATTCAACCACCGCAGACCATCGCCCGCAGGACGGACGACCCCGATACACCCCTGGTGGACATCCCGCCGACGTTCCTCGATCTGCCGCTGCTGGTGTCCTTCCCCGACGGGCACGAGCGACCCGTCGAGCGTCTGGACCTCTTCGTCAACGGCGAGCTGCACGAGACGCGCCTCGAGGCGCCGTTCGACCGGGTGCGATGGGACCTTTCCTCTATCTTCGAGACTCGGGCGTTCCAGATCCGCGCTGAAGTGACGGATTCGCAGGGCTTGACGGCCAGCACGGAGATCATCCCGGTGTCGATCGAGGTCGTCCCCGGCCCGCGCGGGCTGGAGGCGCTGCGGCCGGCTTTAGGGCCGCTTTTCGCCGGCCTGGCGCTGGTGGCAATCGGCATCGCCTTGACCCTCGTATGGTCCCGGCTCGACGAATGGTCGGCCGACCCGGCCTGGGCCGCCGCCTCGCCGGGTGGGATGCGGCTTCTTCGTCGCGCCCGCCTGGGGACGCGGCAGCCGGCCGCGGCCCCCGAAGCCGTCCTCCTCCCGCTGCGCCCCAACGGGACAGCCGGCCCGCCGATCGCCCTGGATGGGGCCGATCTCATGATCGGCTCGGATCCGGCCCTGTGCGGCCTCCTGCTGGATGATCCTTCGGTGTCGGGGATCCACGCCCGACTCACCCGGCGCGCCGCCGGAGTCTTCCGGCTGCGCGACCAGCACTCGGTCGCCGGGACCTGGGTCAACGACTCTGCGGTGGACGAAACCGGTCGCGACCTGTCGCATGGCGATCGAATCTTCTTCGGTCGAGCGGCGTACCGGTTCCGCCTGGCGGCGCCTGCGTCCGAGACACGCGTGGTTGTCCTTCCGGCTCCGCGAGGCCTGTCGCTGTGATTCCGGTCGCCGAGCCTCATCTCCACGTTGCCACCCAATCGCATCCCGGCGAGACGGGCAAGAACAATGAGGACGCGTTCTCGGTCACGCCCTTTCGCTTGGAGGCGGACGGTCCTCCGGCGATCCTGGCAGTCGTCGCCGACGGCGTCGGAGGGCATCGCGCCGGAGAGATCGCCTCGCGCATGGCGGTCGACATCGTGGCCAAGCGCGTCGGCGAGGCGAGCGGCAACGATCCCCTGACTACGCTACGGACCGCCATCGTCGAGGCCGGTCGCGCCATCTCGACGGAGGCCGAGGCGTTCCCCGAACGCCAGGGGATGGCCTCGACCGTCGCCGTGGCCTGGATCATCGGCCGGCGGCTTTTCACAAGCTACATCGGCGACAGCCGGATCTACTTGCGCCACCGCGGTCGCTTGCAGCAGACGACGGTCGACCATTCATGGGTCCAGGAGGCCATCGAGCACGCCATCATCACTCCCGAGGAGGCCCACTCCCATCCTCACGCCCACATCCTGCGCCGCTACCTGGGCGGCAACCTCGAGCCGCAGCCGGATTTCCGACTGCGCCTGTCTCCCGACGACAGCGTCAAGCGATCCGAGGCCAATCAGGGAGTGGAGCTCGAACCCGGCGACCAGGTGCTGCTGTGCAGCGACGGGCTTACCGACCTGGTCTCCGACGCCGAGATTGACGAGGCGCTGCGGATGTCGTCGGCGTCGGAGGCGGCCGATTCATTGGTAGTGCTGGCCCGCGCCCGCGGCGGACACGACAACATCACGACGGTCTTGATCGGGGTGCCGGACGGCGCCCGGCCTGCCAAACGGCGTCTCTCGACTCCGCTGGTCCTGGCGGCGGCGATCGCCGGGTTGGTCCTTTGTAGCGTCCTCGGAGTCGGCGCCGCTCTGTGGCTTGGCTTCTGGCCCTGGGGCTAGCGGCTTCCGATCTCTGGCTCCCTAATCCCCCACCCCCTTCCCCCCTCCCCCAAGGCTCGGTCGTCCCAACCTCTGGTCAGTCTCTCGGGGGAGGGGGAGTTTGATTGAAGGGGATGGGGGCTTCGCCCCCATCCCCTTCAAGATTTCTTCCCTCCCCCCGCAAGAGAGATGTGATCAAACGACTTAGCCTGCGGGGGGGAGGGGAAGGGGTGGGGGGCGGTTGCCTTCGGACGACTGCCAGGACACACGTCAACGCCGTCTCAGCGTCAGCCTCTCGATGAAGCGAGGCTCGCCGCCGAGGCGTAACTTGTACTCTTCGTCCCCGCGCATGAAGTCGACCGCGGCCTTCCCGTCTTCCGCCGCCGACTGGATCAGGTGCCCCAAGAGTGCCCACCCGGGGGAAAGGGCCTGGTACGCCGGATCTATCCCGGAGTTGTAGACCAGCAGGCGGTCGAGGTAGTCGAAACAGAAGGCCCCCGCTGCCGGCCGGCCGCCCACCGTCAACAGCTCCAGCCGCAACCAGCCATCCTGCGCTGCGTCCCTCGCCAGGGAGTGAAACATCTCGTGCATCGAGGGCGTGAGGAAGCGGCTCTTGGCCCTATCGAGTTTCATCAGGCCCAGGAAAGCCTCGACGGCCGTCGTCAGCTCCAGGCCGTCTCCGGCCCGGACGAAAGCGGTGCCCGGCGTCTGTTCGACGCGACGCATCTTGCGGCGCAGTTCGTGCCGCTGCTTCTTCTCCAATCGTTGGAGGTAGGCGTCCCAGCCTCCGGACAGCTCGATTTGCGGACATGGCTTGAGCCTCTCCCGCTGGACCGACCATCCGGCGGCGGCCGCCGCCCTCGCAAAGGCCTGCCCGCCGGGCGACGCCTCGAGGAAGTTCCACAGGTCCACCGTATCGACCCCCGGCGGTCCCGTTCGAGGGAGGGCGTCCAGGATGGCTTGCGCGAACGGCTCGACGGAGGGCGCCGGCGCCACGATGTCGAGGTAGTCGGCGATTTCGACTGTACCGATCAAGAGGAGAGCCCCCGGCCGGGCGGAGGTGCGGAAGAAGGGCGCCGCCGCCGCCAATCCGCCTTCCTGATCCCGGCCGACCGCCACCCACAATTCACCGTCCGGCCACTCGCCGCCACCGAGCGTCGTCCACCACGCCCGCAGGAATTCGAACCGCAGAAACGGGATGTCCGTCGCCGACCGGGCCAGCAGGTCGTTCCACGGCCGGGCGAGCCGCTCCCAGGTGGACAGGTCGTTAAGGAAAGAGATCTCCATGAACCGCGCCGACGTGATTGTACTCACGGCGGCGCGGTTCTTGCATCGGGTGGCTTGACGCTTCCGTCTGGGTACAATCGAGGCCTATGACCGCCGCGCTTGAAGCAGATGTCGCCCTGATCCATATCGCCGGCGGAGGGGCCCGGGTAAGCCCGCCGCCGGGTACGCTGGCCCAGACCCCGCCGAGGCGGCCCGCCCGCGGCCGCGGCAATGAAATGCTGTTCCTGACCGTCGGGACTTCGACCCCGATCCTGGCCCAGGGGTCGCTCGATCCGATCGTCCTCCATGCCGCCCAGGCCTATTTCGGCACACCCGGAACGATTACATCCGCTTTGCGCGAGGCCGCCGACGAGGTCAACCAGCGCCTGCTGGCCGTCAATCAGAAGGAATCCACTGAGGCCCACGTCGAGGGACGATTCGTGGCGGCCGTCCTGCGCGGCAACGACCTCTACCTGGCGCAGTGCGGCCCGGGGCAGGCGATTCTCATACGGCCGGGTGCCGTCACCCGCTTCTCTTCGGAGGAGGCGGCGGCGCGGCCTCTGGGAGTATCGGTGGCGCCGCACGTCCGCTTCCACCATGCCCAGGTCGGCCCGGGTGACATGGTCTTGCTGACAACGGCCCCGGCGCCGCTGTGGTCCGACCCAACTCTCTCCGGCCTGGCCGAGCTCGAGCCGGCGCAGGCGATCGAGCGCCTGGTTGCCGCCACCACGGACGACCTGACGGGGATGCTGCTCCGTCTCGCGCTGCCTTCGGTCGTCCCTGTTCGGGCGGCCACGGCGACGGCCTCCCCTTCCCCAGCAACGCGTGCGTCGAGCGGGCCCGCGGCGAGTTCCCGACCCACCGGACTTCGTCGCCCGCCGTCTCCGGCGATGCGCAACCTGCGCCGAACCTTGCGGACTCTGGCCGTCCCCTTCGAGTCCATAGGACGCTCATTGCGCGGCGTTTTTCCGTCCCTCACGCCCGCCGGCGCTCCTGCGGGGCTGTCACCGGGCTTGTTGGCCGGTACCGCCGTCGCGGTGCCTCTGGTGATCGTCGCCATTGTCGGCGTGGTCTACCTGCGGCGCGGCCGGATCGAACAGTATCGACAGTTCATGAGTCAGGCTCAGACGGCGGTGGTTTCGGCACAACTCAAGCCGACTCTGGAGGAGGCCCGCCCCGAGTGGCAGGCGGCGGCGCAGTGGCTGGCACAGGCCCGCCGCTACGGCGGCGGGGAGGAAGCCGAGGCCTTGCAGTCGGCCGTGGATCAAGCGCTCGACCGGCTCGACAGTATCGCTCGGATCGAGTTCGCCCCGGCGGTGGGCGGCGGCTTCGGGCCGCGCGCCCGCCTGCGGGCGGCTGCGGCGACGGCCAATGACCTGTACGTCTATGACGAGAGTCTGCCGGAGATCTACCATGCCTGGTTCACCGGCCGCGGTTACGAGATCGACCGGGAGTTCCAGTGCCTGCAATCGCTGGAAGAGACCTTCACGCCTGGTCGCATCGTCGACGTCCTCATCCAACCCGAACCGGGCGCGCTGGGTGTGCAGGGGATCGTGGCCATCGATGCCGCCGGCAAGTTGGTCTACTGCGCGCCGGGCGTCCTGCCGGCGACCGGCGTGCTGACACCGCCGGACATCGGCTGGGGCCAGATCCAGGCCGTCGATCTGATCGGCGACACCCTCTACATCCTCGACCCGAAGGCCAATCAGGTGTGGATCTACACTGCCGCCGACGGACTGTTCGCCGGCGCCCCGGGGATCTACTTCACCGAGGTCATCCAGAGCCTGAACCACGCCGTCGACCTGGCGGCCAGCCAGGACGAATTGATCGTGCTGCACGATGACGGGTTGGTTGACGTCTGTCGTCGGCCGGCGGAAAACGCCCCCGACGGCTCGTTGCGCATCCGCGTGGAATGCGAGATGGACGTCGACGTCGCCCCGGTCGATGTGACGCCCGCCTCCGTCGTATATTCGCCGCCGCCGGAACCGTCGCTGTTCTTCCTGGATCCGGCGAATGGGGCGATCTACCAGTACAGCCTGCGCCTGGCCTACCAGGCGCGCTTCGTCCCGACCCCGCCGTTGTCCGAAACGCCAACCGACCTGGCGGTCGGGCCGCCGCGCGACCTGTTCCTGGTGGCCGGCGACCAGGTCTACTTCGCCCAGCCGTCGCAGTGATTCGCAGTTGCGGCCTTCAGGTCAGTGGATGATCTTCTCCTTTGCCCCTCCCCCTGCCCCCTCCCCGAGAGAGCCCTCGTGCGCCGTTGTTTCGCACTGCGGGGAGGGGGATGAGTTTTCCGAAGGGAAGGGGGCGGCGGAGCCGCTCCCTTCGCTTCGGGATTCCTCCCCTCCCCCGGAATGCTCCCTGTGGAGCAAGCACACGTCCAATCGGGGGAGGGGGCAGGGGTGGGGGTCTGGGCCAATCCATGATCTTGCCCAGCCTATGCCTGCCGCCGTCCACTTTGACTCCGCCCCAGCGCGGGGCTACAATCACCCCGCCAAGTTGTCTGAAGGAGGCCATCCTTGAGCCGATGGCAGGGTAAGTACGTCATCGGGCTGACCGGCAACATCGCCACCGGCAAGAGCGTCGTGCGTAAGATGCTCGAGCACCTGGGCGCCTACGGCATCGACGCCGACGCCCTGGCCCATCGCGCCATGGCCAAGGGTGCGCCCGGCTATAACCTGGTGTTGAAGGCCTTCGGGGAGTGGATCCTCGACGACGAGGGCCAGATCGACCGCGGTCGCATGGCCAAGATCGCCTTCTCCGACCCGGATGCCCTGCAGAAGCTCGAGGCGATCGTGCATCCCCTGGTGGCCCACGCCGTCGACCTGTTGATTCGCCGGGCCAAGCAGAGCGTGGTCGTGATCGAGGCGATCAAGCTCCTGGAGTCGGACCTGGCCTCGGGCTCCGACACGATCTGGGTCGTCGACAGCACGGAAGAGCTGCAGATCGCCCGGCTGATGCACAAACGCAACATGTCGGAGGCGGCCGCCCGCCAGCGGATCGCCGCCCAAAGCCCGCAGGCGATGAAGTTGCGCGCCGCCAAAGTGGTGCTGCGCAACGACGGCTCCTTCGAGGACACCTGGAACCAGGTGCAGGTGGCGTGGGGCAAGCTGCCGCGCGTCGAGGAGGCCTTCCTCCCGTCTCCGCCGGTCGCCCGTCCAGGCCAGCTCATCGTCCGGCGCGGCCGGCCGCAGGACGCCGACGACATCGCCCGCTTCATCACGCACGTCAGCCACGGCAAGAAGCGGATGACGCGCCAGGACGTCATGGCCGCTTTCGGCGAGAAGGCCTATCTGCTCATCGAACGCGGCGACAAGCTGGCCGGCGTGGCCGGCTGGCAGGTGGAGAACCTGGTGACGCGCATCGACGAGCTGTACTTCGAACCCGGTCTGGCACTCGATCAGGCGATCCCGGCGCTGATGGACGCCGTCGAAGCCGCCTCGGCCGAGCTGCAAAGCGAAGCCTCGCTGCTCTTCCTGCCGCCGTATCTGGCGCAGCATTCCGGCGCCTGGCGCTCCGTCGGCTACAAGCCGGAGACGATCCAGGGCCTGGGGGTGCGCGCCTGGCAGGAGGCGGCCGTCGAGTCGATGCCGCGCGGCGCCTCACTGTGGTTCAAGCGCCTGCGCGAAGACCGCGTCCTGCGCCCGCTGTAGGCCCCCGCGGCGAGACCGTCCCTCCATCATCAATATCTGTTCGGATCTGCGCCGGATTCACCCCCCACCCCTGCCCCTCCCCTTGAGCGTGTGCTCTTCCCGCCCCGCAGCCGACTTCCAGGGGGAGGGATGGAGATTTCAAAAAGGCTGGGGGCATAGCCCCCAGCCTTTTTGAGCAACCAAATCCCCTCCTCGCCTCAGGCCTTCGTCTTTGGCGCTCGAACAAGGCGGGAGAACACATGTGGCTGGGGCCGACGGGCGTCACAGGACCAACCGTGGCCGGGCGCCGTTTGTCGGCCGCCTTCACATCCCACACGGTCGGCCCTTCATTGGCCATAAGCCCCAGCCGCCGGCACCGTCAGCGAGTCTCCGGTCGAGCAGCTGTTCTGCACCGAAATCATCGCAGTCCCCCCTTGGAAGATCGCCGACCACGCGCTGCTGGCCACGGACTGCGACGTGTAACCGCCCGGCCCGCCCCACGGCACTTGGGGAAACAGGACGATCGGGAGCTCGATCGACTCCCCGAGCTGCAGGTGCGGAAGCGGTACGGCTTTGGTCAGGTAGAGGGGGGGATTCGTCCCGCCCAGAGCCGGCCCCTCGGCCGGGTCGAGGAACGCGTTGAAGCTTTGCACTTGCGGGTGGTTCGGATCGACCTGCGCGAACGAAACGGCCACTATGTTGGCGTCCGACGCGTTCGGGCTTGACGTGCAGGTCTCCTGCGGCACAGCCGGATTCCGCGTTACCTTGAGAACGAGGGCGGCTGGCTGATAGTCGCTCTGGGGGTGAGGTTTCACCGGCACGCCGTCGGGGACGTAGTCGACGGAGTAGCTGAGCGACTCGTAGGCGGCCTCGACCCCGGCCTGGAGGCCTTGCTTGATCTCCTCCTCGAGGGCGTCTTTGGCCAGCCCCTCGGCCAGCGCCAGCCCGGCCGCCGTCGCCAAATCGATGCCTCCTTCGGCCGCCACCTGCTCGACCAGCTCCGGCGGGATACCGATCTCCGACACGGCTTGCTGCGCCAGATAATCGAATCCTTGCTCCATCAGTTGGTCGAAGTTCGGCAGGCTCGGTGGGACGCCCAAGGCGACGAGCCCGGCGTCGAGGAAGGCGCTCAGGCAGGATTTCGGGCAGATTGTCGTCAGCCCCGGCACGTTCTGGGCTACGAAATCGACGACCGCCCCCTTGAGGTCATCGAAAGCATCGCTCGCCCAGTTAACCGTGCCCGTCACAAAGTCGACGAAGGCTTCGGCGGCCACCTCGTACCATTGCTTGTTTTTCGGCTTTGGGGGGCAGAATTCCTTGCCCTGCGGGTGCGTGATTTCGGTAACCGTCCCTTTGTAGAGGGTCGTCGTCTCCGTCACGACATAGCACCCGAACTTGTCCTCCAGCGGCGATTGGATGCCTTGGTAGGAAAGGATGTCCAGGATGAAGGGTTTCTCCGCCACAACCGGCGTCGGGCAGTAGCCCGGCGGGTTGGGTTGGAAACATTCGTATTGGATGCCCAAATCCTCCAGCGGGACTCCCCACGTCAGATGGACCGGATTCGACGGGGCTCCAGCCAGCTGCTCGCCCACATAGGGCACGATGCGGAAGTAGTAGCTGTTGAAGACCAGCGGCGATGCGGCAGGCGAGCCCAGGACCGTTAGCGCGGATTCGTCAGGCGCCGGCAGCGCCAGCACCACGGTAAGCTCGGGCGCTGGAGGGTTTCCCGTCAGGGAAAGAAACACGTCCATCGCCCAGGTTTGAACGCTACCCCAGGCTCCCTGGAGGGCGTCGAGAAAGATCGTGAAGAAGGACCCGTCGCTTTCGTCGTCGTTGGATGTCGACAACGGCGAGAGATCGACGACGAACTCCGAAGGGAAGCCGCAAGTCTGGCAGATCACTTCCCACTCGTGCACCATGCCCGGCGGATCAAGATCCAATGCGCCGGGGAACGGGAAGACCGAGGCCTGGAGAATCCACCGGTCGACCGTCGCCAGCCCGCTGTCGAGCCGGAAGCGTTGTTCCCAGCCCGCCACGGGCGAGGCCCACTGGTACTCGGTCACCCACTTTCCAAAGATGACCTCCTCGCAGGGGGGGCCGGGAGCGCACTTCCCGAGGCTCGATGCGTCCAGCCAGTAATTCCCGGGCAGGATGAATTCGAACTCGAGCATATCCCCGGGGAACCAGTTGGCCGAAGCCTCACCTCCTAGGCCGCATTCCGAGGACAGCACTATCGTCTTGACCTCGTACATCTCTCCCGGCGGTAGGATCGGCGGCTGGAACATGAAAGTTTGCTGATCCGAAGGGGACTGGACTGCCGGCAGGGTGAGTCCGCCGGCCGGCAGGAGGCCCCCGGCGGTCCCGTCCGCCGGCTGAAAAACGATGGAGACTTCGTCGGACCCCGGCGTGCAGCCGACGAAATCAACCCTTCCGTCGGGGGACTCGACGCCCGGAGAAACTCCCGTCGGGCTTGGGCCGTCCGGGAAACCGGTAGGCGAAGCAGGCGTAGCCGTGGTCCTGGTGAGGGAGGCCGTAGGTGTTGCGACCTGCGGTGAGGTCGTTGGGCGGCCCGGGGTATCTGTTAAGCGAGGGGGCGGCGTGGCGGTCGGCCGGGGCGGAAACGTGGCAGTCGGCCGGGGTGGAGGCTCGGTCGGCCGCTCCGCCGTCGGGGTGTCTCCCCGACCCTGGCGGAGCGCGGCTCCGAGGCCCGGAGGTCTACCGGCGGGCCCTCTCCCAATGGGAAACAGGCTCAGGACGACGGCGACGGTCAGGGCGGAAGCCAGAAGTGGGCGTACGGAGAGAGTGGGCATTCTTCCTCCTACGGCCATCGGCTCCACCGGCAACTGGATTGATGACTGCGATGAATGCGCCGCCCGTGGCCGAGGCCCGCGCACCTCAGAATAGGACAAAGTGCGTCCTAATACCATCCCGAGTGGTCTGATTAGGGCGGTGGTTTGCGGCCCGCCGGAGCAACTCTAGCGACTCCTCGCAGGCGGGAGATCGACGAGAACCAGGTCTGCCCGGCGACCGCCGGCTCGGATGCCCGATCGCTGGGAGCCTACTCAACGGTTCTAGTACCAGATCAAGAAAGCGTCGCTCCGCCGATGGGCTCGAGGCGGTCCGAAGCGGGGTGGGGCTGGCGACCCCCGGACGAAGGGGGTCTGTTCTCAGTACCAGATCAAGAACGAGTCGCGGGTCAGCGCCTGCAGGCTGCCGCGCACCACGGTGACGTCCAAGGCCGCGCTCAGCCCGCGCGGTTGACCGGCGAAGTCGAAGGTGATCCGCGACAATCCGCGCTCGTCGGTCGCCGGCAGCAGCAGGATACGGTCGGCGTCGGCCAGGTGAATGGTCAGGACGACGGTCGCTTGCGGCACCGGATTCAAGTTCTGATCGCGCACGCTGACGAAGACCGTCTGCGTACCGGCGGCGCCCAGGATGGGATGGGTCACCGACACATGCGGCTGCAGCTCGAGGACCTCATACAGCAGGATATCCGCCGGCAGGCGCGGGCGCAGCAGCGCCGGATCGTACCCCATCTGGTCGAAATGCTGACGGCCGAGCGCCGCCAGGCGCACCGGCGTCCGGCCGGGCGCTTCCGGATACCAGTCGACCCGGAAGGCCTGGAAATATTGAACGATCCGCTCGCCTTCGAGCTTGAACTCCGAGATCGGGTAGCCGAAGAGCGCCGGGCCGCCCTGGGCCAGGTAGAAGTCGAGGAAGGCGTGACACACGCTGTGGCCTGACTCGCCGTAATAGCGACAGGTGGCCTCCGCGCCCGGGATCCGATCCAGGTCGAGCGGCGCTTCCCAGCCTCCCAGCGCCTCGCCGAGCGCTGCCAGGCGCACGCCCACCCGGCTGCTGCCCGATTCGGGAGCCAACTCGAGGCGGGCGTTCTCCAGGTACTGGATGCGCCAACCGCTGGCCGGGTCGATGAACGAGTCGGTAATGGGAAAGCCGAAGATCGCCTCGGCGCCGTGATCGTCGAAGAACGACACAAAGCGCGCGTCGAGAGTGTGACCGGTCTCGGAGTAGTAGCGCCCTCCCTGGTCTTGAGCGGCGGCAGTCGCCGGCAGGGCCAGCAAGGCCAGTGCCACGACGGTCCATACTGCCCTCACCCTCCCTAGCCCCTCTCCCGACCTTTCAGGCCGGGAGAGGGGGCCAAGGGGGTGAGGGTGCAAGGGCGATTTCATTCCTCTTCTCCGAGCCGAATCCGCAGATACGACTCGTACCTCCCCGCATCGACACGCCCGTCTTCGACGGCCTTGATCACGGCGCAACCCGGTTCGTGAAGGTGGGTGCAGTCGCTGAAGGCGCAGTCGCGGACCAGGGGGCGGATCTCACGGAAATAGCCGTCCAGTTCGTCCGGCTCGATGTCCCACAGGGCGAAGGCCTTCAGCCCGGGGGTGTCGGCGAGATAACCGCCGCCCGTCAGCGGAACGAGCTCCGGGAAAACCGTGGCATGCCGCCCTTTTCCCGTGGCCTCGCTGATCGAAAGCGTATGGCGCCCCAGGTCGGGCTCGATCGCATTCAGCAAACTGGTCTTGCCAACTCCGGACCGCCCGGCGACGGCCGTGATCTTTCCCTGCAGCGCCTGGCGCACTTCCTCCAGCCCCTTGCCCATCTTGGCCGACACATAGAATACCGGATACTCCAGTTTTCGATAGACGTCGAACAGGCGCCCCGCTTCGCGGCGGCCGGTCAGGTCGATCTTGTTGACGACGACCATCGCCGGGATGTTCTCGCGTTCGGCCACGACCAGCAAGCGGTCGAGCAAGCGGAGATTCGGTTCGGGCTCGGCGGCGGCGAAGACGAAGCCCAGTTGATCCGGGTTGGCCAGCAAGACCTGCTCGCGTCCGAAGCGCCGATCGCCTCCCCCGGACGGGGCTCGCCGAGAGAGGACTCGCACACGCTGCTCGACCTTCTCGATCAGCCCCTCCCCGGCCCCGACCACGCGCACCTGCACGCGATCGCCGGCTGCCACCACGTCGCTGGTGCGGCGCGGACGCGTCAGTCGGCCGCGCAGCTGGCAGCGCAGTCTTCCGTCTTTGGTATCGACGTCGAAGAAACCGGACTGGGCCCGCAGGATCAAGCCCGGGATCAGGCCCGTCTCGGACATCGCCTCACGGCGAAGGGGTCTCCGTCGCCTGCAGTTCTTCCGGTCCGGGGGTCGGCGTGGCGGTCTTCGGCACGCCGATCTGCGATTCCCAGGGGTAGGTCATGAAGGGCTGCCCGAAGAAGTAGGCTTCGACGACGCGGCGGAAGATAGGCGCCGCCCAGTCGGAACCTTGTCCCTGGTTCTCGGCCAGCACGACCAGGGCGATATCCGGCTGGCCCTGGCGGGCTTCATCGGTGTAGCCGGCAAACCAGGCGTGGGGGTCGGCCGCCCCGCTCTCGGCCGTGCCGGTCTTGCCGTAGACCGTGATCGGGAAGTTGAGAAAGCGCCGATAGGCCGTGCCGCGCGGCGAACTGACGACCATCCCCATCGCCTCCCGCACCGCCGCCAGCGTCTCCGCGGACAGCGGCAGGTCCCGCTCGGCGATCGGCTCGAACTGATGCGAGACCACGCCTTCGGCGGTTTGGATCCGTTCGACCAACTGCGGCTGGTAGAGCGTCCCGCCGTTGCCCAGCGCGGCGATGAAACGGGCCACTTGCAGCGCAGTCACATTGAGCGCCGATTGGCCGATGGCCAGCTGCATCGAGTCTTCCCGGCCCCAATCGGTTCCGGCGGACTGCTGTTTCCAGGCGGGGTCCGGCACCAGCCCGGCCGACTCGTCGATCTCGATGCCGGTCAAGGCGCCCAGGCCGAAGGCCTTGGCCATGTCCGGAATCGCCGTTGGATGTCCCTGATCGAACACGGCCAGGCCGATATGCCAGAAATACGGATTGCACGACCGCATCAACCCCTCGACCAGCGTGAGCTCGCCGGAGGGGGGAAGTTCTTCCTCGACCGTCCAATCGTAGAAGATCTGACCGGGCAGTTCGGTGAATTCCGCCGTGCAGTTGTAGACCGAGTCCGGCTGGAAGAGACCCGTTTCCAGTCCGGCCGACATCGTGATCATCTTGAAGACCGACCCCAACGGGAAGCTGGAATCGGTGGCACGGTTGATCGTGGGGCCCCGCGGGTCTTCGAAGATGGCGGAGAGGCCGTACTGCCAATTGGGATTGCGGGTGTCGAACAGGTTGGGGTCGAACCCGGGGGAGGAGACGAGGGCCAGGACGCGGCCGGTATCACGTTCCAGCACGACGATCGCCCCCTCGAAATCGGCGATGGCGTCTTGCGCCTGGCGCTGCAGGTCGCGATCGATGGTTGTGTAGACCGCCTGCGGCAGCTGCGGGTCAACCGTGACCAGGCTCCCGACGACCTGGCCTTCCGGGCCGTTGACATAGAGCGTCCCGCCCGGCTTGCCGCGCAGCTCGTCTTCGTAGACGTCCTCCAGTCCCTCCCGACCGACCATCTCGTCGCCCCGGTATCCAGCCGCCTGGTAGTCGGCTAGTTCATCCAACTGGATCTGAGAGACGTAACCGACCGACTGCGGCGCCAGACCGCCGGAAGGATAATAGCGTGTCGAGTATTCCTGCCAACCGACGCCGCCCGTCGCCGCCAGCGTGTCCTGCACCGAGCGGAAATCGTCGAGCGACACTTCGCCCAGGGGGACGTAGTACGACCCGGGAGGATAGTTCT
>CAZMVJ010000065.1:0-14244 GCA_964569445.1 uncultured Anaerolineaceae bacterium
GCGCCATCCCGGTCAATTACCCGCTGGCCGAGCTCCCGATGGGTGAGGTGACCGATCTCAGCCGGCGCATCGGCGGCTACGTCGCCAGCCTGGTCGAGGACGGATCGACGATGCAGATGGGCATCGGCTCGATCCCGGACGCCGTGCTCGATCTGTTGGGGGACAAACGCGACCTGGGCGTCCATACCGAGTTGTTTTCCGACGGGGTGATGCGGATGGTCCAGGCCGGCGTCATCACCAACGAGAAGAAAACGCTCCATCCGGGGAAGATCGTGGCCGGGTTCATCCTCGGATCCCAGGCTCTCTACGACTTCGTCGATGACAACCCGATCGTCGAGCTGCATCCGACCGAATATGTCAACGACCCATTTGTGATCTCCCGCAACGAGCGGATGGTGTCGATCAATTCCGCCATCGAAGTCGATCTGACGGGCCAGGTCTGCGCCGACAGCATCGGGCCGCGACCCTACTCGGGCGTCGGCGGCCAGATGGACTTCGTCTACGGCGCCGCCCGCAGCCGCGGCGGACGACCGATCATCGCCCTGCCATCCACCGTCACGCTCAAGGACGGCACGCGCCTGAGCCGAATCGTCGCCATGCTGAAGCCGGGCGCCGGCGTCACCACCACCCGCAACCACGTCCACTACATCGTCACCGAATTCGGAACGGCCCACCTGTACGGGAAGACGATCCGCCAGCGGGCGCGGGCGCTCATCGATGTCGCCCACCCGGACTACCGGGAGGAGCTGGAGCGCGCCGCCGGTGAGTTGAAGTTTCTATAACGGACAAGGGTCGCTGTGAGCCGACCCGCTAGTGGGAAGTCATTGCGAGGCGTCCCGAGCCAAGGCGAGGGACGCCGTGGCAATCGCATCACATCTGCATGTCATTGCGAGGCTCCCCGAGGGAACCGAGGGGAGCCGTGGCAATCGCATCACCCTGGACGTCATTGCGAGGCGCCCGTCAGGGCGCCGTGGCAATCGCATCGCCCCGGACGTCATTGCGAGGCGCCCGTTAGGGCGCCGTGGCAATCGCATCACGTAAACGCGCGCGCTCTACAACTCATCGTAGAGGTCCTGCCATTGCCGGATTGACCCCCTCGACCAACTCCACTTTCCTCCGCCTAGGCCCGGCCTTAATCTGCTTCTCCCTGACGATGGCCGACTGTGGGTCCGAAAACACCTCAAAGTAGACCAAACGGTCGATGTTGTACCGCTTGGCGAAGCCGCCGCCTTCTTGTCGCTTGTGCTCGAACACTCTGCGCTTCAGGTTATTCGTCATCCCTATGTACATGACACCATCGCGCCTGTTCGTCAGGATGTAGACGTAGTTCTGCCTCGGCCTCATTGTTCCCCCTTCGTTGAGGCGATTGCCACGGCGCCCTTCGACTGCGCTCAGGGCGCCTCGCAATGACGTCGTAGCTGTAATGCGGCCGCGTCAGCCGAACATCCCGCTCGGAGGCTCGTCCGCCTCAGGCGGCTCCTCCGCCTGCGCCGGTTTTCTCTCCATCGGCTTGAGCTTGGTCGTCCCCGCAGAGGACCGTGAGGCAGGGGAGTGCGCTTTCGCCGCCGCGCGTCGCTCGGCCGATCGCTGCAAGAGCCACCCTCCCACCAGCACGACCCCACCGGCGACGAGCAGGATCCCGGCCTGCAGCGCCACCCGCCGGAACACGACGGCCATCATCGCCGTGATCAGCGCGTGGATCATCTGACCGATCCAGGCCGGCATCGCCGCCTCGGCGAGCGCCGACCGGGCCAGACCCTCCACGCCGACACGCACCCCGACCGTCGCCGCCAGCGCTAACAGCGCGCCGACCAGCAGGGGAATCCCCCACCAGCGAGCCAGGCCCCTCCAGGACCGGATCGCCAGCGCCATCACCAATCCCAGCATGACCGGAGATAGCAGCCAGCTCCACCCAGCCAGAAAACGGGCACGGTGCAGTCGCGCCTTGGCCTGCATGACTTCCGCCGTGGCCGGCGTCGAGTCCGATTGGCCCAGCGAGATCTCGTCCGGCAGAGCCCGCAGGCTGACCGCCACGCTGGCGTTGATCAGCCCCACCAGCCCGCTCCGCAACGGCTCCGAAGGTTCGCAGAACTTGAGGCTCTCCTCGCCGAGCAAGGCCCCGACGCTCATCTCGGCGATCTCCTCCACCGTACACGCCGGCCACGAGTCGACCACCGTCTCGACCAGGTCCGATACCCCTCCGGCGAGCAGAGCGACCTTGAGGTCGGTGATATCGACGACGAACGACGGCCGGGCCCGATCGTTGTCGATCCACTCGTAGACTCCCGCCACTAGCGCCCCTAGCTGGGTTTGGGCCCAGCCCGGTGGGGTGAGCTGTTCCCCGAGGTAATCCCGCTCCTGCGGAGTGAGGAATTCGAGCGCGGCCACCAAGTCCATTCCTCCGGTCCCGGGGTCGGCGGTTTGCGACGTGAGGCTCTCGATCACGAGCTGTTTCAGCCCGCCGGTCTCATCGATCGTCTCCAGGAGGAGGGTGGTCATTCGCTCGGGAGAGAATGCGATCCGGCCGAGGTTGAAGGCCAGCAGACTCAGCGGCAGGGAAACGACAAAGGCCGCAGCCAGCAGCACGGCCGCGGCCCGCGAGGCGAAATGCAGGCAGCCTTTCATGTGGTTCTCCTAAGACGGTCTTCCGGTCACGGCCGCGGCGCGACGCCCCGGAAGGGCCGCCAGAACTAGTCCTCCACCAATCAGGCCCGATCCTACCCAGAACCCGGGCCCGAGGCTTTCCCCAAGCAGGAGGGCGCCGAGCGAGACGCCCACCACGGGCTGCGCGAAGAACAGCAGTGAGACCAGACCGGCTTCCAGCAGCGCCAGCGAGCGATTCCACAGAACCATCGCCAGAGCCGTCGAGATCAGGCCAAGGTACAGGACACCCAGGACCAGTGGCAGAGTCACCGCCCCGGCGGGAGCGCCCCGCCCTTCCATCGCGGCCAACGGAAGGCTGAACAGCAATCCCCCCAGAAACGCAAAGAAACTGACCTCGGTCGTTGCCATGTCTCGGCTGGCTCGTTTCACCAGGACCGAGTACAGCCCCCAGGTGACGGCGGCGCCGATGAGCGCCAGGTTCCCCCGGAACGCGTCTTGTGTCAAATCGACGTCAATGGGATTGAGCACCGCCAACACGCCCAGGCTGGCCAGGGCCAGCGCCGCCATTCGCCGCGGCGTCACCGCTTCCCCGAGCAGCAGCGCACCGAACAGCAGAATGAACGCCGGTGAGGCGGAGGTGATCAAAGCGGCGTTGGCCGCCGACGAGAGGGAGGTGCCCACAAACTGGAGTCCGACAGAAACACCGAAACCGATCAGGCCGATGGCGAGCACCCGCCAGACTTGCCGCCGCGACAACGGAGCCCGATGGCGGATCAGGAGGACGATTCCCAAGGCGACCGCCCCGAGGATCAGCCGCAGCGAGAGCAGCGTGAAGGGGGGCAGAACTTCCAAGACGACTTTGCTGACGACATACATCCCGCCCCAGATGCTCGCCGCCGCCAGCCCGGCCAGGATCCCCGAGAGACGCATCCGTCGACGGCCGGCTCAGACGAATTCCGCGACGACCCGTTCCAGGCTGGCGCGATCGGGCCGGAGGTCCTCCGCTCGCAGTGCCGCCAGGGGCCTCTCCACCAGCCCCAGCATTTCCTGCAGGCTCGGCTGGTTCGGGTTGACGAACAACAGGCCGGTCGCCAGAACCTGTTGGGCGCGCGATTCCTCCAACAGGTGGAGCGCCGCGCTGCGGTCGGTTGGATCGTAGTCGCGGGCGATCTTGCGCAGCATCAGCTGCGTCCCGTCGTGCAGCTCGACCAGGGTCGCTTCCCCTTCCCCGTACTCGACGTGGATCTCCTCCCGCCGCGGCACCAGCGTGACGTCGTGCAGCGGCGCCTCGTGCTCTTTGCCCCAGTTGTAGCTCTTGGTGGACTCGTCCCGATTGTTGAAGGTGACGCACGGGCTGATGATGTCGAGCAGGGCCGTCCCGCGGAACGACAAAGCCGCCTTGAGCAGCTCCTTGACCTGGCGCGGGTCGCCGGCGAACGAGCGCGCGATGAAACCGCAGTTCATGTCCAGGCCGATCTGGCAGATATCGACCGGCAGGAAGGGGTTCTCTCCCTGTCGCTTGATGACCTGCCCCTTGTCGGCCGTCGCCGAGAACTGACCCTTGGTCAGGCCGTAGACGCCGTTGTTCTCGACGATGTAGACCATCGGGACGTTTCGTCGAAGGAAGTGGATGAACTGTCCCAACCCGATGCTGGCGGTATCGCCGTCCCCGCTGACGCCGATACCCAGCAGCGACCGGTTGGCGACCAGGGCCCCGGTGGCGATGGCCGGCATGCGTCCGTGCAGGCTGTTGAATCCGTGTGACCGGTTCAGGAAATAGGCCGGGCTCTTGCTCGAGCAGCCGATGCCGGAGAACTTGACGACCCGCTCGGGCGCCAGGTCGACTTCGTAGGCGGCGGCGATGATCTGGCTGCTGATCGAGTTGTGGCCGCAGCCCTGGCACAGCGTCGTCGGCCGTCCGCGATAATCGCCCTTCTCGAGTCCGATGCGATTGGTGGCAGCTCGCGTCGAAGCGCCTTCGGTCATGACGGTCATGTCAACCTCGTTCCTTCCGGCGCACCCCGTCGGCGATCCAACTGGCCGTCAGGGGCAGGCCATCATTCTTGCGGAGCGACCTCAGCCGAGCCGCCTCCGCCGGATACTCGATCTGCAGCAGCTGGCGCAGTTGCCCGTCGGTGTTCATCTCGACCACGTAGATCTCCGCATGGGCGCGGATGAAGTCGCCGACCTCGTCGCCGAACGGGATCGCCCGCAGGCGCAGGCTGGAGGTCGCCGTCCCGTCTTCGGTCAGCAGCTGCCGCGCTTCCTGCAACGGGAGATCGACCGAACCAAAGTAGACCAAACCGATATCGGCGCCGTCGGCCCGGTCGACGACCGCCTCAGGAACGTACTGGCGCGCCGTCTCGGTCTTGCGCCATAGGCGAAGCATGTTCCGTTCCCAGGCCTCGGGTCGCTCGGTGTAATTGGCCTGCTCGTCGTGGCCCGAACCACGGGCCAGGTAGGCCGCCAGGGGGTGCTCGGTCCCCGGCAGCGTCCGGTAGGGAATCCCGTCGCCATCGACATCCGCGTAGCGGCCGAACGATCCCAGGCGATCCAGGTCGTCGGCGGTCAGAACTTTGCCGCGGTCCATCGGCGTCTCGGGGTAACGGAAGGGATCGGTCATCCACAGGTTCATCCCGATATCGAGGTCGCTCAGAACGAACACCGGCCCCTGCAGACGCTCGGCGATGTCGAAGGCCCGCCAGCCGAATTCGAAGCACTCCGTCGGCGACCCGGGGAGCAGGATGACGTGCTTGGTGTCGCCGTGCCCCATGAACCGCACAAACAGCAGGTCGCCCTGCGACGTGCGCGTCGGCAGCCCGGTGCTCGGTCCCAGCCGCTGAACGTCCCAGATGACGACCGGGACCTCGGCGAAGAACGCCAGGCCGGCAAACTCGGCCATGAGCGAGATCCCGGGGCCCGAGGTGGAGGTCATCGCCCGCGCTCCCATCCAGCCGGCGCCGACGGCCATGCCCAGCGCCGCCATCTCGTCTTCGGCCTGAACCACGGCATAGGTCGCCTTGCCGGTCTGGGAGTCACGGCGCAGTTCAGGCAGGTACTCCTGCAGGGCTTCGGCCAGGCTCGAGGCGGGGGTGATCGGATACCACGCGGCGAAGCTCACTCCGCCGTAGATTGCACCCAGGGCAGCGGCCGTGTTCCCGTCGACCAGGATCTTATCTTCGGTCATCGCCCGGCGTTCGGCGCGGAACGGATCCCGCTTCTGGAGGTGATCGTGCGCCCAGAGAGCCGCCGCTTCGACCATCGACATGTTCGATTCGACGGCCTTGGCTTTGCCGCGGAAGTGAGTCATCAGCGCCTGGCGCACCGCCTCCACCTCGATCCCGAGGAGTTGCGCCACCACGCCGACATAGACCATGTTGGCGATGTACTCACGCAGTTCCTTCGGCGGGTTGGCCTGGCGCACCAGCTCCTGGACCGGCATCGGGTAGTACGTGATATCGGTCCGATCGAGCCCCTGCGTGAAATGATCTGCGTAGAAACAGACACCGCCGGGGGGCACGTTGGCCACGTCTTCCAGGAAGGTCTCGGGGTTCATCCCCACCAGGACTTCGGCCTGCGCATGCCGGGCCAGGTGCGAGCGCGCGCTGGCGCGAATCGTGAACCAGGTCGGCAGCCCCTGGATGTTCGAGGGGAAGAGATTCTTCCCGCTGACCGGAATGCCCATCCGGAACAGGGCGCGCATGATCGCCATGTTCGAGGTCTGGCTGCCGGATCCGTTGACCGTCGCCACGACGAGCGAAAACTCGTTGAGTCTCAGCTCGGGAGTGGCGTCGGCGGGCGCCGCCAGCTTGGCGGCGGGAACATCGCCGTTCATCCCAAGTCCCCTTTCCAATTGCTCGATGGAATGCCGGGGGAGCTCCCTTCCCGCGCCGGCCAGGAGCGGGCGCGCAGCAACCCAGTGTGACGAACAAGGGCCCGCAGCCCGGCCTCCGGATCGCCGGCGCGGATGGCGCCCACCATCGTCTCATGATACGTCCACACTTCGTGCAGGTAGGCGTAGTCGGCGTACAGGCTGAGACCAACCGCCTCATACGCCTCCCAATACCCCTCCAGCAGCGCGCGCACGAGAAGGTTGGGCAGGCGCGAAAACACGGTCAGGTGCAGCGCCTTATGCTCGGCATGCGGGATCTGAATCGGCGTCCCGCGCAGCTTCTCCCACGCCTGGGCAACCAGTCGCTCGAGTCGATCGAGGTCCGAAGGCTCCAGCAGACCGACGGCCTCGATCCAGTAGGCCGCCTCGAGCGTCGTCCGAAGGGCTCGGATCTCTTCGAAGCGGGAAGGATCCTGGGCCAAGACTGAAAGCAGCCCGAGGCGCAGAGGCGGGAGATAGGAAATCTCCCGGGTTCGGATCCCGGTCTTGGGTCGAACTTCGACGAACTCCAGCGCCCGGGCGACCTCGAGCTGTTCACGCAGCTTCGATGGGCTGATGCCGAGCATCTCCGAGAGTTCACTGATCGGAGGGACCCTCGTTCCCGGCTCCCGGGCTTGCTGGGCAATGTAGTCGAGAAGGTCGGTCGCCATACCTTTAATCCATCTGATTGATCCGATTGTTCCTACAATGGACTATTCTACTCCTCCGCTCAGCCTCCGTCAACACCGTCTCCCGGCCGGCTCTGGTACAATGCCGGCCGCCCTCCCGGGCGCTTATCCATGACTCGCTGGCTCATCGTTCTCGCCCTGGTTCTTCTCGGCCTGACCGCGCCCAAGTGGATCCTGGGGTGGCAGTACGGCCGCCGGATTCTGGCGGCCGACCTGGTTCCGCCGCGTGACGTCGCCATCGTCTTCGGCGCAGGGCTTCTCCGCGACGGCACGCCCACCGCGGTCCTGGCCGACCGGGTCGATACCGCCGTCGATCTGTTCCGGGACGGAAAAGTCGAGCGCCTCTTGATGACCGGATCGACACGCGAGGGCTACGACGAGCCGGCCGCCATGGCCGCCCGCGCCCGATCCCTGGGAGTCCCGGAGGCGGCGATCCTGATCGACAACGGCGGGGTACGCACCTACGAGTCCTGCGCCCGGGCGCAGCAGACCGGAATCCGTTCGGCCCTGCTTGTCTCCCAGCGCTTCCACTTGCCTCGGGCGCTGGCCCTGTGCGGGTCGGTGGGCATCGAGGCCGTCGGGGTCGCCGCCGATCGCTCAACCTACTCCCCGCGCGCCCGCCGGATCTGGTCGCTTCGGGAATACCCGGCCTCCTTCGTGGCGGTGTTCGAAGTTCTTCTGGCGCGGCGTGAGCCCACACCTTCCACATGACGGCTCAGGACGGGCCATGATCGGAGTCCGAAGACTCCAGCCCTACCCGTCATTGCGAGGCGTCCTGAGCCCTTCGACTGCGCTCAGGACAGGCGTGGCGAGGGACGCCGCGGCAATCTCAACCTACGCCGAGGAGATTGCCACCCCTCGGCTGCGCTCGGGGCAGGCTGTGCCCCTCGGTACCCTCGGGGCTCCTCGCAATGACACGCTAGGGATGAAATCCTCACGCGCAGTAAGCCGCGGGGTGATCGCGCTGAGCATCCCGGAGGGGACCCCGCGGCCCACCATGCGAGCCTTACAGAGGGCCGCGGGGTGACCAAGGACGAAGCCCTCGCCCTGGTTCGCGAATTCGTCAAAAACGAGGGCCTGGTACGTCACATGCTGGCGGTCGAGGCCGCCATGCGCGCCTATGCCGCCTCCTTCGGCGAGGACCCGGAACCGTGGGGCCTGTCCGGTCTGCTCCATGACTTCGACTGGGAGATCCACCCGACGCTCGAACACCACCCACAGGACGGGGCTCCGATCCTGCTCGCCCGCGGCGTCCCGGAGCCGATCATCCGCTGCATCCAGAGTCACGCCGAGCACACCGGGGTGGCCCGCCAGACGAAGATGGAACATGCCCTCTTCGCCTGCGACGAGATCACCGGCCTGATCACGGCCGTGGCGCTCGTGCGCCCGTCGCGCTCGCTGCTCGACATGCAGGTCTCCTCCGTTCGCAAGAAGTGGAAAGATGGGCGCTTCGCCGCCAACGTCCGCCGCGACGAGATCGAAGGCGGTGCGGCGGAGCTCGGCCTCGAGTTGTGGGAGCACGTCGCCAACGTCCTGCGGGCGATGACCGGGATCGCCTCCGACCTCGGTCTCGACGGATCACAAACCCGTGTTCCTTCGCAAGGCGGGCTGGGAGAGGGTCCTCGGGCGGTATAATCCCCGCCGCCGGCATCGATGAGCGACGCGCCCCGCACCTCCCCCGCCGACCGAACCGTCTGCCCGAAATGCGGCTCACGCGTTTCCCCTACCGCCACGCGCTGCGTCGTCTGCGGCAATCCCCTGCAAACCGGCGGCGCCGCCAAACGCCGTTCGCCGGCCCAGGTCAGCCTGTCCCTGCCGGCCGCCCTCGGCCTGCTCGCCATTTTCGCGCTGCTCGCCGCCGGGCTGACCTTCGGGGCGATTCAGCTGATGGGACTGGGCCAGCCCGCCGAGCCCACCGGAACGCCGACGATTACGCCGACGGTCACCATCACCCTCGCGCCGTCGCCGACCGAGACGCTCATCCCGACCGGCACTCCCGAACCGCCGATCCAGTACACCGTCGTTGAAGGCGACCAGTGTCTCGGTCTGGCGGCCTTCTTCGGGGTGTCGGTCCAATCGATCGTCGAGCTCAATCAGCTTCCGGCGTCGTGCCCGCTGTCGATCGGCCAGAGGCTGCTGATCCCGCATCCCACCCCCACCCCGCTGCCGCCGCCGACCGAGACCCTCTCGGCCGAGGAAGCGACGGACGTCGCGTGCCAGAAGGTCACCTACACCGTTCAGGACAACGACACCCTCGGCGGGATCGCCGAGAACTACAACGTGTCGATCCAGGCCGTCATGGATTACAACGGGATGACCAGCCAGACGGTCTTCGCCGGCCAGGTCCTGATCGTCCCCTTATGCGAACGGCTGCCGACGCCCGGCCCGTCGCCGACGGCAACCCCGCCGCCCCCGTACCCGGCGCCCAACCTGCTCCTGCCGCGCGATGGCGAGGCGTTCACCTTGGCCGACACTGCCGTAACGCTGCAGTGGGCGGCGGTGGCGCCGCTGGGAGAAGACGAGGCCTATCAGGTGATCGTCGAGGATCTGACGGAGGGCTCGGGCACGGTGCGGCTGGTGGACGAGGTCACCGACACGAAATACATCGTCCCGGCCTCCTTCCGCCCGAACGACGTCCTGCCCCACATCCTGCGCTGGCAAGTCGTGACCGTGCGACGGGCCGGCACGGCCGACGACGGCACGACCCGCTGGGTCGATGCCGGCGCCCCAAGCGTCTACCGCCACCTGACCTGGTCGGGCGCGGCCGGCACCACGCCGACGCCGTAGCCACCCCATTCAAAGTCATTGCGAGCCGTCCCGAGCCCGAGGCGAGGGACGGCGTGGCAATCGCCTCAGGCCTGGGGCTCCCCCGGTGTGGCGATTGCCACGGCACCCTTCGCCCTGAGCGAAGTCGAAGGGCTCAGGGCGCCTCGCAATGACGAAGGGAAGTGCGGCCACTCTCGCGGGCGGCACAGCTTCAGAGCTTCAGCGCCTCAATCGTTTCGCGCACTTTCCCGGCCGAGATCTCGAGCGCTTTGGCTTCATCCGGCGAAAGCCGAACCTCGATGATCTTCTCCAGCCCCTTTCGCCCGAGCTGAGCCGGGACACCGAAGAAGATTCCCCGCTGACCGTACTCGCCGTTCAAGTAGGCCGACGCCGGCACGATCAGATGCCGGTCGAGCAGGATCGCCTCCGCCATTTGGGCCAGTGCCGCCGCCGGCGCATAGAAGGCGCTGCCGGTCTTGAGCAAGCTGACGATCTCGCCGCCGCCTTTGCGAGTGCGATCGACGATCGCTTCCAGGCGTTCGGGCGGCAGGGCATCGGCCAACGGAACACCGGCCACGTTCGAGTGCCGCGTCAGCGGCACCATCTCATCGCCGTGGCCGCCCAGCACGTAACAGTGGACATTCTGCACGCTGACGTCGAGCTCGGCGGCGACGAAGGCCCGCATGCGCGCCGAGTCGAGAATCCCGGCCTGACCGATGACCCGTTCGCGCGGCAGACCACCGACCTTCATCGCCAGGAAGGCCATGGCGTCGAGCGGGTTGGTGAGGATCACCAGGATCGCTTCAGGGGAAGCCGCCAGCGACTGTTGCACGGCCGCGCGCACAATCTTGCTGTTGGCTTCCAGCAAGTCGTCGCGGCTCATCCCCGGTTTGCGCGGCAGACCGGCGGTGATGATCACGATGTCGGAACCGGCCGTCTCGGCGTAGTCGTTGGTTCCGCTCACGCGGCTGTCGGAACCGATGATCGGCATCGCCTGGGCCAGATCGAGGCCCTTGCCCTGCGGCATCCCCTCCACGACATCGACCAGGACGACGTCGGCCAGGTCGCGCTCGGCGATCCAGTGAGCGGTTGTCGCGCCGGTTTGTCCGGCGCCGACGATGGTGACTTTCGGCATGCATCCTCCGCAGGTGTGGGTCTCCGCTGAACGCGGGATGAGGCGGGGTCTTTATCGGGCGTCCGGACCGGCAGCCGGCACGTCTTCCAGGCTGCCCGGTCGGACGCGGATGGTCTTCTCTTCGATGACCCTTCCCAGGGGCCAATGAGGGAGGTTCTCCAGAACGGCCTGGGTCAAGAAACCTGGCAGCCGGTCCATGGGGACGGCCAGCAGCAGGCCGCCAGAGGTCTGCGCATCGAAGAGGAGTGTGCGGTCGACCTCATCGATCGAGGCGTCGAATTCGATCGTCTTGCCGAAATGCTTGCGGTTGTCTCGCGTGCCACCCGGCACTTCCCCGGCGGCGGCATAGCCGCGGGCGCCGCCGAGAAACGGGACACTCTCGACGAAGAGCTCGGCTCCACACCCGGAAGCCTCGACCATCTCGGCCAGGTGGCCGAGCAGACCGAAGCCGGTGACATCGGTCGCCCCGTGGAGGCGGTTCTCAAGAGCGATGCGCCCCCCGACGTCGTTCAGACGCTTCATCCAACCAACGGCTTCGGTGATGTCTTGCTCCGCCGCGCGGCCGTTCTTGAGGGCGGTGGCCGTCACTCCGGTGCCGAGCGGCTTGGTCAGCACCAGGACGTCTCCCGGCCGGGCGCCACCCTTGATCAGGAGCGCCTCCGGGTCGGCCATGCCGATGGCGACCAGACCGTATTTCGGCTCGCGGTCCTGCACCGAGTGACCCCCCGCCAGAACGGCGCCGGCTTCTTTGACCTTCTCCGCCCCACCGCGCAGGATGGCGGCGACGGCCTCCGTCGGAAGATCCGTCGGCACCATCAGCAGGTTGAGCGCCAGGAACGGCTGCGCCCCCATCGCATACAGGTCGGAAAGCGCGTTGGCGGCGGCGATCTGACCGAAATCGAACGGATCGTCGACAACCGGCGTGAAGAAGTCGGTTGTGACGACGAGTGCCCGACGCGCATCGAGCCGCCACACGGCGGCGTCATCCGGCGCGCCGAGCCCGACCATCAAGTCGGGATTCGGCTTGTGTTGGAAGAGATCGCCCAGCGGCCGCAGAACCTGCGCCAGCGCTTCCGCGCTCAGCTTGGACGCTCAACCGGCGCAGGTGGCCATGCTCGTCAGCCGGATCTCGCGACCGCTGGTGGCGCGCAATTCACTCATGCCATCGGTATCCTTGTCGAGGATTGTAGGCGCTCGGGGGAGACCCGTCAAACGCACCGGCGCCACCTGCGGCAGGACCATCCTTCATGGGCACGGAGCTCAATGGCGCCTGTCTTGCCGACCCCCGGTTGTCCGTGTACCATTCGGCGGGCTCTGCCCAAGACCGCCTCGCACCGTCGCCGCCGCACGTTCGCCATGGAAGGGTCGCTGATGACTTTGTCTGAGCCAACCGGCCAAGTCGCCGCCGCGACAGCCTCGTTCGCCGCGAGGCGGCCCCCCCTCCGCTTCGATCGAAATGAGCTGGCCGGCGCGTTCGGCGACCTGGGCACCGATCTCCCGCTCGTCGTCGGCGTAACTCTGGCCGCCGGCCTCGACGCCACCAGCGTGCTGGTCATGTTCGGGGTAATGCAGATCCTCAGCGGCCTTCGCTACCGGATACCGATGCCCGTCCAACCCCTGAAGGCCATGGCCGCCATCGTCATCGCTCAGGGAATCGACGGCCCGATCCTGTACGGTGGTGGTTTGGCGATCGGGATCATCATGCTCGTCCTCTCCCTGACCGGCGCTGTCGATTGGCTGGCCCGCATCGTCCCCAAGAGCGTCGTGCGCGGCATCCAGTTCGGCCTCGGGCTCCAGCTAGCCAGGCTGGCGCTGGGCGACTACATCCAGGCGGACGGCTTCGCCGGCTACGCCCTTGCGATTGTCGCCTTCGTCATCGCCCTCGCCCTGCTCGGCAATCGGCGCTATCCCGCGGCGCTGCTGATCGTCGGAATCGGGTTCATCTACGCCCTTCTCTTCCGTGTGGATCTGTCGGCCGTCGGGCAGGGCTTCGGATTCGCCCTGCCGACCCTACGAGTTCCACAATGGCAGGATGTCGTCGTGGGCTTTGCCGTGTTGGCCCTGCCGCAGATTCCCCTGTCGTTGGGCAACTCCCTCCTTGCCACGCGACAGGTCGCCGAGGACCTGTATCCGTCCCGGCGGCTGACGGTCCGGCAAATCAGTCTGACGTACAGTCTGATGAACCTCGTGAATCCGTTCTTTGGTGGAATCCCGACCTGTCACGGTTCCGGCGGCATGGCGGGGCACTACGCCTTCGGCGCGCGGACAGGCGGGTCGGTGGTCATCGAGGGGGCGCTGTATGCCTCGATCGGGCTCTTCTTCGGCAAAGGGTTCGAGGCCCTGGTGGTCGTGTTCCCGATGCCCGTCCTGGGGGTCATCCTGCTTTTCGAGAGCCTGGCCCTGATGCGGCTCGTGCGCGATATGGCCGCTTCCGCCTCCGATCTGACGATCGTGCTACTCGTCGGGCTGATCGCCGCCGGCTTGCCCTACGGCTATTTGATCGGGATGGTCGTCGGGATGGCGCTCGCCTACGCCGCGCGGCGACGGAAGCGCGCGCCCGAGGTCAGCGAACTCTGACCTTTTGCGTCTGCGCCCTCTCGTCCGGGGCGGCCAGGCCCCGAAACAACAGACGCCGGGCCTCGTCGCCCGGCGCCGTTGGCGTCCAGCCTGTCCGGAAGGTGGTCTATTGCTCGGGCAAGAAACCGTAGCCGATGGCGATGCCGAAGCCGCCGCCGACCATCGCCAGAATCGCGCTCCACAGCAGGATATTCTTCGCCAGGACTCCGACGAACACTCCGAAGACCGCGCCGACGGCGACGCAGATGAGAAAGGCGATCGTGATGGTGAGCAGACCCTTGAGCATGTGCGGCGGCTCCTCCTGGCGACCAAGGGATTCTAGAAGGGCCGAGCCGAAGCGTCAAGGCCGAAGGCTGCCACCTCCGCTAGAAGGCTGCGGAAAAACCCGCCTCCGGCCTCACCCCCTACCCCCTCTCCGCGGAATGCGAGGCCAAGATCCGCAGGCACATGGCGGAGAGGGGATAAGAGGTCTGGGGGGTGGGGGAGCAAAGCTCCCCCACCCCCCAGAAATACCCTCCCCTCCCCTAGCAGGAAAGCTTGGGACGCAAGCCCACGCGGGCGCAGGGGGAGGGGTCAGGGGAGGGGGTTGGATGGCGGTCGCC
>CAZMVJ010000066.1:0-14238 GCA_964569445.1 uncultured Anaerolineaceae bacterium
TCGACGTCGCGCGGGTAGACCTGGTAGCGCCCGGCCAGGATCATCTCCTTCTTGCGGGCGACGATCTGAAAGTAGCCGTCGCCGTCCATACGCGCCAGGTCTCCGGTCAGCAGCCAGCCGGAGCGGGTGAGCGCCTGGCGTGTGGCAGCCGGATCCTGCCAGTATCCCTGCATGACCTGCGGCCCGCGGATGGCGAGTTCGCCGATCCTGCCCTGGGGCAAATCCCGCCCGGTCGCCAGGTCGACGATCTTGGCCTCGGTGCTGGGGAAGGGAAGGCCGATCGAGCCGGGCTTGCGGACGCCGCCGAAGGGATTGGCGTGCGTGACGGGGCTGGCCTCGGTCAGCCCATATCCCTCCACCAGGCGGCCGTGCGTCAGCCGCTCGAAAGCCTCCTGGACCTCGACCGGCAGCGGTGCGGCGCCTGAGATACAGGCGCGGATCGAGGCGACGTTGTAGCGGCGCACGGCGGGGAAATCATTGATCGCCGTATACATCGTCGGGACGCCCGGGAAGAGCGTCGGACGGCGGCGTCGAATGGCTTGCAGCACCTCGCGCGTGGCGAAGCGCGGCAGGACGACCATCGCCGCCGCCATCGCCACCGGCACGATCATGGCCGTCATCAGGCCGTAGATGTGCGAATAGGGCAGCACCGCCAACATGACCTCCCGGCCTTCGCGGACATCCGGCAACCAGTGGCGGGTCTGCAGAGCATTGGCCACCAGGTTGCGGTGCGACAGCATCACGCCCTTCGGCAGATCGGTCGTGCCGCCGGTGTACTGCAGCACGGCCAGGTCGGAGGCTTCGGCGTCAGTCAGAGGTCTTTCGGAGGATCGCCCGCCCATCAGCGCTCGCAACGTCGAGAAGCCGCGCGCCGGGCGCGGGCGACGGCGTCCGCCCCGGCGGAGGCGGAACAGCGCTGCCTGCCACATCGGCAGATAGTCGGCGACGCGGGTCACGATGACGTGCTCGAGGCCGGTCTCGTTCAGCGCGCGGGCGGCGACCTCGGACAGGTCCGGAAGAGTCACCAACGCCCGGGCTCCCGAGTCCCGTATCTGCCGGATGAGTTCGTCCGGTTCGGAGAGGGGAGTGGCGAAGACCGCCACGGCGCCGGCCTTGAGCGTCCCGAAGAACGCCAGGACCATCTGGGGCAAGTTGGGGAGGAGAAGCATGACCCGGTCGCCGCGGGCGATGCCCGTGGCCAGCAGCCCGTGGGCGAAGCGGTTCGCCTCCCGGTCCAGGCGCCGGTAGGAGAGGCGGCCTGCGAAGAACTCGATCGCCGGCCGTCCGGGGTAGCGGCGGGCGGCCGACGACAGCAGCTCGTCCAGTCGTATCGGGGGAACGCTGATCGCGGGAGGCACGCCTCGATCGTAAGCGGCCAGCCAGGGACGCGCCCGCAGGCGGGCGTGCTCGCCTGCGGGGGAACGCCACGAGCCGCGGCTGCGGCCGAGAAATCGCTCGATCGCCCGGTTGACGGCGTCCCGCCGTTCGAGCATGACCATATGGCCGGAGGCGCCGACGTTAACGTCTTCGGCCTTGGGGATCTCACGCGCCACGCGCTCGAAGAGCGGCCGGGCGAAGACCCGGTCGCGAAAGCCGCGGATCACCAGCGCCGGGGGACGGAGCAAGTGCAGGCGGTCCCAGCCGTCCCAGGGGAGCAGGGTCTCGAAATAGAAGGGCTTCAGCACACGCGGCGGAGCCGGGATCGTGCCGCGCAGCAAGGGGTAGACGGCGTTCAACAGCGGCAGGGGCAGATTGAGCGCCCAGCGAAAGTACCAGGCGAGGGGGTAACGTCCGGAAGCGGCAACCAGGATCAAGTGCGAAACGCGCGCCGGGTGGCGCAGGCAATACTCGACGGCCAGCGCGCCGCCGAAGGAGTGGCCGACCAGGACGAACGACTTGGGGACCTCCAGCCGTCGCAGGGAGGCGTCCAAATCGTTGAGCACCGTCGCCAGGCCGTAGGGGCCGTCGGGTTGGTCGGAGAGGCCGTGGCCGCGCAGGTCGAGGGCGATGACCCGGTGGCGGTCGGCGAAGTGCGTCAGCTGATAGCGCCACTGGCGGGCACTGCCGCCGAAGCCGTGCAGGAAGACCAGCGTCCGTTCGGCGCCTTCCGGGGCGATATCGATACAGGAGAGTGCCAGCCGGGGGCTGTCGCCCAGCCGCAGCTCCCGGCGATAGAGCTCGATGTCGACGTGCATCGAATCACCTGTGGAGGAGCGCGGGTTGGTCTCGCCGATCGAGCTACAACACCCCTGCGAATGTCATTCCGAGGGCACCCGGTCCGCCGCCCTGCGGAAGGATCCCCACGTGAGGTGCCCGAGGAATCCCCGTGATCTTGCTTGAGGTAGGGAAGCCCGGGCGCGAGCCTCGCGCCCGGCGCTTGATTGCGATCCGATTCGCCACGGGGATTCCTCGCGGCGTCCCTCGCTCCTCGCGCGGGATGCCACTCGGAATGACACGCCCTCTGTCTTCTGCGCCCCACCACCCTCTCGACGTCGGGGAACAGGGCTGATCTCTCGGCTACTCTTTTCGAAGCGATCCCGTCTTCGGGGTAGGTTCCCGAGGCAGCGAGTAATAGAAGGTGCTGCCCTCGCCCTCGGCGCTGGTCACCCAGATCCGTCCGCCGTGCTGTTCGATGACGGTCTTGGCCAGGGCCAGTCCCAGCCCGGTCCCCTCGACCGGATTGTTGGGGTCCTGGATGGCGGCGCGGCCCCGGAAGAGATGCTCGAAGACCCGCGGAATCTCGTCGCTTGGGATACCCGGCCCGTTGTCGCTGACGCTGACGACGACTTCTTCTTCGTCCCAGCGGGCGTCGACGCGGATCAACCCGTGGGCCGGCGTGAACTTGATGGCATTGCTGAGCAGGTTGCTCATGACCGAGTTGAGGCGCCCCGGATCGCCCATGATCAGGAGCGACTCATCCGGCGGGGTGTAGGCGATGGTCTGGCGGCGCTTCTCGGCCAGAATTCGCAGGTCCTCGATCGAGTGGCGGATCAGGTCGTTGATCTGGACCGGCTCGAGGGCGATGTTGGAAGTCGACTCGACGCGGATCGTCTCGAGCAGCCCGGTGATCAGGTTGGTCATGCTGTCCGTCGCCCGCACCATCATCGTCAGCGCCTTGCGCTGTTGCTCGGTGAGCGGGGCGTCGTGCAGCAGATCGGCCCCCAGGCGGATGGCGTTGAGCGGATTCTTCAAGTCGTGGGCGGCGGTGCCCAGGAGCTGCGAGCGCATGCGATCGATCTGTTTCAAGGCGGTGATGTCCTGCATCACCGCCACCCGGCCGATATCGGTGACCTGGCTGATCGTGGCGTATAGGATGCGATCGGTCGGGGTGCTGATCTCCATCGTCGTCGGGAGACTCACGTCGTCGCGCGTGAGCAGGTCGCCGAGCGGGTGGCCGTGGAAGATCTCCAACGCCGGGCGGCCGGTGGCCAGCTCGGGGTTGATGCGGAAGGCCTGCCCGGCCGCCTTGTTGACCAGAATGGTACTGCCCATGCGGTCGGTCAGGACCACGGCGTCGGCCGTTTCGACCAGCGTCGTCTCCAAGCGGCTGCGTTCTTCGGCCACGCGGCGGAAGAGATTGGCGTTGTCGACGGCGATGCCGGCCCACGAGGCGACTGAAGCCAGCACCTGCTGATCGGCCTCGAGGAAGGTTCCGTGTGGGTGGTTGATGGCCTCGATCACGCCCAGCACCTCGCCGCGCGTTTCCAGCGGAACGCATAAGACGGAAGTCGTCAGCAAGCCGGTCTGGCCGTCGATCGAGCTGTGGTAAAGCGGATTGGAGCGAACGTCGTTGACGATCAGCGGCTGCCGGTTGCGCGCCACCCAGCCGGCGATGCCCTCCTCCAGGGTGATGGCGACGCCGCGGATGCGCGGCTGGGCGCCGCCGCTGGCCTTGAGCACCAACTCCTGGCGCTGCTCATCGAGCAGGAAGAGCACGCAGGCCTCGACCTGAAGCAGCCGTTGCGCGTGCCGCATGGCGTTCTCGAGCGCCGCTTCCAGCTCGAGGGTGGAAGTCATCTCGCGGCCGATCTCGGCCAACGTCTGCAGCTGCGTCGATCGGGCGTCGGCCGTTTCGAGATGGATGGCGTCCTGCAGCCCGACGGCGCCGACGTTGATGATGGCTTGGGCCAGCTCGAGCTCCTGCTCGTTGATGCGCCGGCCGGCCTGGGTATAGATCAAGCGCACGATGCCGAGGGCCTGATTGCGCGCCGCCAGGGGGAACACCGTCGCCGACTGGAAGCCTTCGCCTTGCAGCAGCTCCTGGTCGCGCGACGAACCGAGCGGCGGAGACAGGTTGACCGTCGCCGGCTTGAGCTCGCGGAGCACCTGCCGGTTGACCGGGTAGTCCGGCCCGCGCTCGGTGATGAGCGCCACCAGCGACGGTTGGATACCTTTTCCGAGCTGATGGCGGAAGCGGGTCGTCAGGCCTTCGCCGTCATCGAGCACCTGGAATTCGCAAAGGTCGGCCGTCGTCGCCCGCAGCAAGTGGGTGGCCGTCTGCCGCACGGCTTCCTGGCGGTCGCGGGTGCCGGTGATGGCATGGGTGGCCTGGTAAAGCAGGGTCAGCTTGGTGAGCAGGTAGCCGTGGGCGGCCGACTGGCGGGCGGAGGTCAAAATGTCCCCGGCGCGGCCGGCGAGGATCTCGAGGGTCTGCAGAGTCTCCGGGCTGTAGCTCTTGGCGTCGTCGGTACCGATGAAGAGCAACCCGACCGTCTCGCCAGCTGTGAGGCACGGTGCACAGGCGACGGTTCCCGGAGCCAAAGGCAGACCGAGTGAGCCGCGTGAGCCGCCGGTCGTGGTTGCCTGCCGCTTCTTGAAGACCTGCTTGAGAACGGGGTGGTCGGCCGTCAAGGACAGCCGGCCGAGGTCGGCGACAGAGGCGCCGGTGGCCAGGCGCGGGCTGAAGCCGGCTTCGGCCTCGTCCAGCTCGAAGAGCGCGGCGCGGGCCGAGGTGGTCAGCTCACAAGTCAGTGACAGGAGAGCGCTGAGCGCCTGAGCCGGATTCTCGTCGTCGAAGGGTGTCGTCGCGGCCCGGTACAAAGGACCTTTCCTTGCTCCTGGTTCGATCTGGCGGCTTGCGGCGATCGCGGACGGATGGATTATCGCACAGGAGCGGGGGCGGGGCAAAGGCAGTCCCAAGGCCGCGCGGACGGCCTCCAAGCTGGGAATCCCGCGACAGCGGCCACTACGTCGCCGGTCCCTTCGTCCGTGGGCTCCCGGTCGGTCAGCCCGCCAGCCCCAGCCGTGCCGTCAGCGGCGGCAGAAGGATGATCAACCCGATGGCGGCCGCCGCCAGCGCGGCGATCAGCACCGCCGCCGCCCCAACGTCTTTGCCGACCCGGGCCAAAGGGTGACGGCCAGGGCTGGCCAGGTCGACGATTGCTTCCAGAGCGGAGTTGATGAACTCGGCCATCCACACCAGGGCGACGGCCAAAAGGAGCGGCGGCCATTGCGCCCAGGCGATACGAAGCCAGAGCCCCAACACCACGACCAGCACGGTCATCACGCCATGAATCCAGGCGTTGCGCTGCGTCCGCAGGACGTGGACCATTCCGGCAAAGGCGTTGCGGAAGGACCGCAGGCGTGAAGGGCTGCGTCGCGACTCGCTCATGGGCCAAGTCGTTCCGGATCGAGGCCGAGGCGGCGCAAAGCGGCCGCCTGAACCTTCCACATGCGACGTCGTTCGGTCGGGCGCGCGTGGCTGTAGCCCAAGAGATGTAAAGTGCCATGCACGGTGAGCAGGGCCAGTTCCTGGGGCAGGGGAACACCCCGCTGGCGGGCCTGCCGGCGCGCCCGGGGCACGGCGATGACGATGTCCCCGAAGTAACGCGCGCCGGTCGACTGCGGTGGGAGGGTCGTGGGAAAGGCCAGGACGTCGGTCACGTGGTCCTCACCGGCGAAGCGGGCGTTGAGGCGGCGGATCCGCCGGCTGTCGGTCAGCACAATGGTCATTTCTCCGGACCGGGCGCGCGCCTGTCTCAGCGCTGCTTCGGCGGCGTCGGCGATCCGCCGCCCGGCCGGACCGGCGGGGACTTCCCGGCGAAGGTGAATGCGGTATTTCACGGAGCGGGAGGCGCGGGGTCCTTCGACATCTTCACCACTTCGGTCGGCGCCGGGGCGGCCATCGGAGGCTCCGGGTAGCGTAGGCGCGGGTGGTACATGCCCTTCAGGCTGCCGGCCAAGGTACGGCGGACCGTGTCCATGTCTTTCAGGGTTAGATCGGTGCGATCGAATTGGCCGCGGTTGAGGCGATCCTCGATGACCCAGCGGACGAGTTGTTCGATCTCGTCCTCGTCGCGCGGATTGTCGGCGCGCGCCTTGGCTTCGGCCCCATCGGCCAGCATCAGGATCGCCGTCTCTTTGGTGCGCGGGCGCGGGCCGGGGTAGGTGAAATCCTTGCGGTTGACGAGCCGCTCATCGCCGCCGGCGTCCTCGACCGCCGCCTGATATTGGAACGCCAGCTCAAGCGTCCCGTGATGCTCGGGAATGAAGGCGATCACCTGGCGCGGCAGACGGTAGCGGCGGGCCAACTCGATCCCTTCGCGCACATGGTCGAGGATGATGTGGGCGCTGGTGCTCGGATCGAGCTGTTCATGGACGTTGTGGTCGGGGGCCTGGTTCTCGATGTAATAGAGCGGATGGAGGGACTTGCCGCAATCGTGATACAGCGCGCCGACGCGCGTCAGCAGGCCGTTCCCGCCGATGGCGCGGGCGGCGGTCTCGGCCAGGTTGGCGACTTGCAGGCTGTGCTGGTAGGTGCCCGGCGCGTTGCGCAGGATCAGAAGCAGCAGCGGATGGTCCGGGCGGGAGAGCTCGATCAGCTGCAAGTTGGTGACGATCCCGAGCAGGCTGCCGGCGAGCAGGATCAGACCGAAGGCCAGGCTGGCCGAGAGCAGGCCGTTGGCGGCGGCGGCCGCCAGCAGCGACAGCTTGCCGACCGAATCGGTGGCCGCGTCGGGAAAACGGAAGACGACGATCACCGCCACGGCCGCCAGGCTGCCGGCCACGCCGGCCCAAAAGAACGTCAGCAGACGTTCGGCTTTGCCGATCACCAGCGCCGAGATGGCGCCGCTGAGCGAAATGAAGAGGGCCAGCTCGAGGCCGCGCGCCCCGAGGTAGCCGGCGAGCGTGCCGGTGACGAACGCCGTCAAGACCCCCATCCCCGGTCCGAAGATCACGGCCATCGTCATCGGCAGCGCCCCGGCCGGGAAGAGGTACGGCAGGACGGTCCGTCCGGGGATCATCAACTGCATCACTACCGCCACCATGATGAAGGACGCCGCCAGGAGCAGGGCCAGGCGCGAGCTGACGGCGAGCTGCGGGTGGACCCGATAAACGAAAAGGGCGATGGTCGCTGCGAGAATCGTCGCCAGCAGCGCGCTGACGGCCACCTCTTGCCAGGCCTCCGGCGGGCGCAGCAGACCGAAGGCGCTGAGCGACTCCAGGTGGGACGGTTCGACGAGTTCGCCGCGCCCGATGACCGTCTCGCCGGCGGCGTAGGATTTCACGACGGGGGAGACGCGGTCGCGGGCCTGCTGGCGTGCCTCGTCGGTGGCCGCCTGGTTGAAGAAGGCGTTGGGGGCGACGAAGGTCGAGGCCAGCAGCGCCGCCAGGTTCGCCTGGTCTTCGGGCAGATTGACGCCGACCAGGGCCGGGAGCGATCGGCGGGCTTCGTCGACGCGGTCCTCCCGAATCTCGCTGCGCATCACCTGCTCGAGCACCGTCGTCGCCTCCACCTTGACGGCCTCCCAACGGCCAGCCGAGAGCCCGAGCAGCAGCTCGGCGGCGGGGGCGTCGATCCGGACGGCGCTGATCGCCGAAAGGTCGGCCTGCTTCTGATCCTCCGTGCTGAACGCGTCGCTCCGGACGGCGTCGATGTAGGCCAGGAGCGTCTTGAGCTCGCCCAGCTGCTGGCGGGCGACACGGCTGTCGGGCGCGTCGTAGATCGACTCGACTTGCTCGGCCGCTTCTCGACGCGCGTCCTCGGTCAGAACATCGCTGTTATAGGCGAGGGCATACGGGGCCAGCACGTCCTGCGCCGAGACGTCGCCCGTCTCGAGGACGAACGATTCCGAGCGGGCCGAGAGCGGGAGCGAAAGCGCCAGGACGACCCCGACCGCTCCAAAGAGCGCCACCCCCCACAAGCGTGCGGCCTGGAGGCCGCGCCCCAGGCGCGCCCGAAGGGAAGGACGGGCGTGCTCGAGTTCGTCCATCAGGGGATCAGGCGGGGTTCAGCAGTCGGCGCACGATCTCGTTGACCGTCTTGCCGTCGGCGCGCCCCTGGACCTTGGGCATGATCTCTTTCATCACCCTTCCCATGTCCTGGGGCCCGGCGGCGCCGGTGGCGGTGATGGCCTGGCGCGTCATCTGCTCGAGCTCGTCGGGCGAGAGCTGCGCCGGCAGGTAGGCCTGCACGATGGCGAGCTCGGCGTGGGAGGCCGCCGCCAGATCCGGCCGCTGGGCCTTATCGGCGTCGGCAATCGCCTCCTGTCGGGTTTTAACTTCCCGCTGCAGGATGGCCTGCATCCCCGCCTCGTCCAACTCGCCGCGTTTCTCCACCTCCGCCAGTTTGACCGAGGAGAGAATCATCCGCAACGTCCGCTTGCGCAGATCGTCCCCGGAGCGCATGGCGCTGTGCAATTCGGTCTCCAGCTCGGACTTGGTCACCATAGGGTCATTATACAGGCCGACCCATACGGTCTTGCGAGGTAAGCTCCCGCAGTCGGGCAGTCTGCAGGAAGACAGCCTTCGGCCTCACCCCCTTCCCCTCTCCGCCAACAACGGATGCTTCCACAAAGCGACATGGCGGAGAGGGGGTGGGGAACTTGGGGGGTGGGGGAGCGTAGCTCCCCCACCCCCCAGAAAACCTCTCCCCTCCCCCGGCATGAATCCCTCTGAGATGAGACCGCGAGCCGCCGGGGGAGGGGTAAGGGGTGGGGGCATGAAAACGACTGGCATTGTTCCCTAACCTGCTAGGCGACAGGGGCGTCAAGAGGATAGGCCGGGGCCGAACGGTCTCACGGGTTGGCGATGGAGAAGTTGTCGAACTGAATCTCCACACCCGGGGTCGCATAGGTGCCGACGATGACCCCGACGTCGCCCGCCTCCCAGTCCGCCGCCGCCGCTTCGTTCGCCAAGGCGCCGTTGATGTATAGACTGAGGCGCGGGCCGACGCACTCGGCCCGCAGGTGGTTCGAACTCAGACCCTGCAAGATGTCGTCGCTGGGAAGCATGGCGGACCCTGTCAGCAGGGAGCGCTGCCCGTCTTGGACGACGCCGATCCCCGAATACCCATCGCTCGAGATCAGGAGGAAGGTGAAGTTGCCCGGATCTCGGTATCGGCATACCAGCCCGAAGGCATTGTCGGCTGGACCGGAAAGGGCCGTCGTGTCCACTTCCAGGCGGATGTCCTCCAACTCGAAATTCGGCGTGCTCCAGGCCAGGCTGTTTTGAGCTTCGACCCGGACGCGCAGGGCGCCGTCGACATAGTCTGCCCGATACCCAGGCTCTTCGAACGTGTCCCACCCGGTCGAGGATCGGGAGAAGTCGTCTTGGAAGAGGACGGCACCGGGTGCGGATGGGATCACGGCACCGCAGCCGGAGGCCAGGACGCCCAGCGCCGCCAAGGCGCCGGCGGCCAGACAGCGCTTCCGTTGCTTGCCACCGATAGCATTGAAGACTTCCGTCGCAGACCTGATCATAGGGATGTCAGCGTATGCCGGCCGCCAGGTTGGCAAGCGAGGCTTGCGCCAACCGGCCGATGATCCCTCCTGAATCGAGGGTCACTGCGGTGGTCAGGGCCTGTTGTGCTTCGTCGGCTCGCCCCTGATCGAGCAAGACAAGCGCATAGCGATACCACCCAAGGGAGCTGGAGGGATCGAGCGAGATCGCGGATTGCAGCAGACGTTCTCCCGCCGGTCCTTCGCCAACAAGAGAATGGGCCATTCCGAGCGCCGAGAGCGCGGCGGGGTCCTGCGGAGAAAGGGCCACGGCGTTCCTGGCGCTGTCAAGACCGATCGATTCGACCTGGTAGTCGTAGCGAAGGGAGAATTCGGCCAGGAGAAGCCAGAATGTCGGGTTCTGCGGGTCCCACGTAGCCGCCAGGCGATACGCCTCGGCCGCATCATCCAGGCGGCCGTTCTGAGCGAGCGCCGCACCGAGAGCGGCTGTGATCGCGGGATTCTCGGGGTCGAGACGATGAGCGTAGGCGAGCTCGCGCGCGGCCGCCGCCGGATCGCCGGTGGCGAGCCAGTATTGGCCGAGGAGCGATCGGATGACTGGATCATCCGGCGCCTCCGCCGAAGCGAGCAGGAGAGGAGGGAGGCCATCGGCGCCGGTCTTGCTCATCGCCAGGCCGAGGTACGCCCTCGCTTGAGGGAAGTCAGGCTCGAGGGCGATGGCGCGTGTCCACGCCGCTCCGGCCAGAGCCCAGTCGCCCTGGGCGGCGAGCAGCTGGCCGGCCCGTGCGGCGCGCTCGGCGATCGTCAAACTCGGGTTGGTCTGGTGCGAAATCAGCCAGAGACCGTCCAGAAGTTGGCTGCCTTCGGGGAAGGACCGATAAGCCTGTAGGATTGCGGCCTCGACGGATGGCGGATCGGTCAGCTCCGTCAGCGCAGCGAGGCGCCCCCAACCTGGCAGGTCTTCCGGCTGCGCCTCCAGTTGATCTCGAAGCGCGGCGGCCGCCGCAGCCAGTTCGGCGTGTGGGGGAATGTGAGGTTCGCTCACCTCCGGGGAAGTGACTCCCCGGTTGCAGGCGTCGGTCGCCGCCATCGTCTCGATCATCTGATCGGCAGGGAGGTGCGCGAGCAGGCAGGCGAAATCGCCTGAGGCCTGGATCCCCGGAGGCGCGGCCTGGAGATGACTCCTCAACCCGGCCGCGTCGCCGGCTTGCAGCGCGAGCTGCGCAGCCGGGAGGTGCAGAGCGCCGAGCGCGGGGTCGAATGCGATCGCTTCGTCCAGCCACGCCAGGGCGGCAGCCGGCTGGCCGGCGCCAGCGGCGATGGCGGCGCGCGACAGGAGAAGATCGAAGGGAAACGCCCGTGGGTGCGGCCCGAGCGCGGCGACCAACAGACTGGCCCCCAGCGCCATCGCCAATCCTCGATAGGTTCCACCTGCCGACGGCTGTGTCCGCATGGCGACCGCCGATTATAGCGGCCCGCCGTGACCGTGCGCCGGGGAACAAGTGTCATGCACAGCCTCCGGTGATTGTCACTCGTCTGTCGCCAAACCACGACTCGGCCCTGTCGCGGCAGATGCCCCGGCTATAATGATGGGGCCGTCCCTCGCGAGCCCTCCCGCATGGACTTCCGCCTCTCTACCGAACATGAAATGGTCGTACGCATGGTCCGCGACTTCGTTCAGAAGGAAGTCGCGCCGACGATCCGCGATTGGGATCGTAAGCAGGAGATGGCGCCGCACATTCTGCCGCGCATGGGGGAGCTCGGCATCCTCGGGATCTGTCTGCCGGAACGATACGGCGGGCAGGGCTTCGATTACCTGACCCTGGGCCTGGTTTGCGAGGAACTGGAGGCGGTCGATACGACGCTGCGGGTCGTCATGTCGGTCCACATGGGCCTCAACAGCATGGCTCTGTTGCAGTGGGGGACGGAGGAGCAGCGCCAGGCCTTCCTGGTGCCGCAGGCGAAGGGCGAGCGGTTGGCGGGCTTCGGGCTGACCGAGCCCGGCGTCGGTTCCGACGTTGCCGGCATGTCCTCGACGGCGCGCCGCGAAGGGGGCGATTACATCCTCAACGGCGAGAAGATGTGGATCTCGCTGGCGACCAAGGCCCACCACATCCTGTGGTTCGCGCGCACGAACTCCGAGGCGGCCGACCCGCATGAAGGCCTGAGCGCCTTCCTGCTCGAGACCGACCTCCCCGGCGTCACCTCCGGCGACATCCACGGCAAGCTCGGCGTGCGCGCCGGTTCGACCGGCTGGGTGAACTGCCAGGACGTGCGCGTGCCGGCCCGCAATCGCATCGGCGAGGAGGGCGAGGGCTTCCGCATCGCCATGTCGTGCCTGGACAACGGCCGCTACACCGTGGCCGCCGGCGCCACCGGCCTGATCCGGGCCTGTCTGGAGGCCGGCGTCCGCTACGCCAACGAGCGGCACGCCTTCGGCCGGCCCATCGCCGGGTTTCAGCTCATCCAACAGAAGCTGGCGGTGATGGTCCAGTCCTACGAGGCCGCCCGGCTGCTGTACCTGCGCGCCGGCGAGATGAAGAACGCCGGCCTGCGCAACACGCGCGAGACCTCGCTGGCCAAGTGGTTCGCCACCGATGCCTCCTTCGCGGCGGCGTCGGAGGCGATCCAGATCCACGGCGCCTACGGCTACAGCGACGAGTACGACGTCGAGCGCTACCTGCGCAACGCGCGCGGGGCGATGATCTACGAAGGCACGAGCGAGATCCACCAGCTGATGCAGGCCGGCTACGCTCTCGGCACGCGCAAGGATACGGCGCTGCGCTGCGAGCTGCCGGCCTACGACCCGGCGATCTGGCGCAGTTGACCGCCGGGACAGACACCCCGATCGCAGGCAGGAGGGCGAATTGAATATCGTCGTCTGCGTTAAGCAAACGCCGGACACGGCGGCGACCGTCACCGTCGAAGGTGGCAGAGTCACCTGGGGCGACGCGCCCCTCGTTCTGAACCCGTGGGACGAGTTCGCCGTCGAACAGGCGCTGCGCACCAAGGAGGCCCACGGCGGCAAAGTGACCGCCATCAGTCTCGGGCCGGAAGGCGCGCGCGAGGCGCTCAAGCAGGCGCTGGCCATGGGCTGCGAGGAGGCGATCCTGCTCTCCGACCCGGCCTACGCCTCGGCCGATACGCTGGTCGTCTCGGCGGCGCTGGCCGCTGCCCTCCGGAAGCTGGAGGCCGTCGATCTGGCCTTCTTCGGACGGCAGGCGGTCGACAGCGACAGCGGGGTGACCGCCGCCCAAGTGGCGCGGCGTCTCGGCTGGCCTTCGCTGACTTTGGTGGCGGCAGTCAAAGCGGTGGATCCGCAAGCTCGCACGATAGAGGTCGAGCGAATGCTGGAGGAGACGCGCCAGCAAGTGCGGGCGCCGCTGCCGGCAGTCGTCAGCGTCGTCAAAGAGATCGGCGAACCGCGCTACCCGTCGTTCATGGGAATTCGCAAGGCCTCCAAGGCGGAGATCCCCGTCTGGTCCGCCGCCGACATGGGCTTCACCGTTCCGGTCCCGGCGCTGACCTGGCCGGCCATCATCGCTCCGCCGAAAGTCGACAGCCACTGCGAAATGATCACCGGCGATTCGCCGGCGGCGATGGCCGCCGCCCTCGCCGATCGGCTGATCGAGGAGAAGGTGCTCTGATGGCCGACAAGGTCTTCGTCTACATCGATCACTACAACGGCCAGGCGGTCGGGTCTTCGTGGGAGGCCGTGGGAGAGGCGTTGAAGATCGGCGCGGCGCTCTCCAGCGGCGTCACGGCGCTGGTGGTGGGGGAGGGAGTGCGCGGGCTGGCGGAGGAGGCGATCGCGTACGGAGCGACTCAAGCGATCGTGCTTGAAAGCGCCGAGCTCAAGGACTTCCGCCCGGAACCGTACGCCGATGTCGTCACCGGGGTCCTTAAGCAGCATCAGCCGGCGGTCCTGATGATGCCGACGACCGGCCGCACGCGTGAGCTCGGTGCGATGGTCGCCGTCGACCTCGAGACCGGTGTGACGCCGGACGCCATCGCCCTGGAAGTGGACCAGGGGTCCGTCGTGGCGACTCGGCCGATCTACGCCGGGAAGCTCTTCACCAAGGAAGTCGCACGCGATCGGCGGCCGCAGATCGTCATGATCCGCACGCGCGCCTTCCCGCGCCCGTCGCCGGACGGTTCGAAGAGGGGGTCTATCGACGCGGGCGCGGCTGCGCCGCCTGTGCCCGCGACGCAGGTCCTCGGCTACAAGGCCTCCGAGGCCGGCGTCAGTCTGACGGATGCCGGCGTGATCGTCTCCGGCGGTCGCGGCGTCTCCAACAACGGACGCCTGACCCCGCCGGCGGAGATCACGGATGAGAAACAGAAGGAGATCTGGCGGGCGCACCAAGGGTTCGAGTTGATCCGCCAGCTGGCGGCGTCGCTGGGCGCGGCCGTCGGCGCCAGCCGGGCAGCCGTCGACGCCGGCTATATTCCCTATGCCAATCAGGTCGGCCAGACGGGCAAAGTCGTCTCGCCCGATCTGTACATCGCCTGCGGCATCTCGGGGGCGATCCAGCACTTGGCCGGAATGCGCACGTCG
>CAZMVJ010000067.1:0-14046 GCA_964569445.1 uncultured Anaerolineaceae bacterium
CGCTGGTCGCGCAGATCGACGGCACTGAAGACGCTCGACATTCCGCCCTGGCCGATCTGCTCCAGGATGGTGTAGTGGGAGATCGTCTTGCCGATCAATCCGAGCACGTCACCGGCCCTCTAGACGACAAACCCGGGGTCAACGCGTGGCATGGTCCCCGCCGGACCCCGCCAAGCTCCCCGGGAATACAACAGAATTCTACAACGGGAACCTCTTTTTCTCGCACCGACTGCGCCTGAGCAACGCTCCTCGGCTGGAGTCAACCTGCCGGCTCCTCTTTGGCGAACATCAGCGTGACCAACCCATCGGCAAATGTAGCCAGGTTGGCGCCCGCCTCCCCCATCTGTGGGCTACGCATCGCCGTTTTCAGGGTGTCCTCGTCCGGGAAGCTCATCTCCGCCATCATGTAGAAACCGTCGCCCATGATCGTGCGCGTGAACCGGCTGACCACGGTGCTTTGCAGGCCGGGGACCTTGGCGATCAGCGGGAGGTGGGTCCCAAAGTAAGCCTGCTCAAAGGCCTGCGGGTCGGGCGGCTGGCGGTAGAGCGCAATGAGTCGCATGGAGCCTCCGGCCCTCACCCCCGACCCCTCTCCCGCCCCTCGACTTCGCTCGGGACGAGAGAGGGGCAAGGGGTGAGGGTCCTAGATCGGTTTCATCCCCTCGAAGGGTTGCCGGCACGACCGGCAGAAGTGAATCGTGCGGCACGGCGTCGGCCCGAACTCGTTGCGGACCTCGGTTTCGCTCGAGCCGCAGTTCGGGCAGCGACGCGGAGCGGCCAGGATTTCCTCGATGCGCACAATCGGCGTCGGAGGCGGCGCCAGCCCGAAGGCCACCAGCTTGACCCGCGCTTCCGGCGACAAGTCGTCGGTCGACCACGGCGGATCGAGCACCAGGTCGATCTTGACGGAGGCCGCACCCAGTCGCCGCAGCCGGTCGTCGATCTCGACGCGCATCGTGTGCAGCGCCGGGCAGCCGGCGAAGGTCGGGCGCAGCGCCACCCGGACCGCCTGGCCGTCGACCTCCACGGCGCCGATCACGCCGAGTTCGACCAGAGAAAGGACCGGGATCTCCGGGTCCGGGATCGTCCCGAGCTCGGACCAGACTCGTTCCGCCGAGAGGGCGGTGGCCGGCAGGGTCACGGGTTCACCAATCGCCTTGCGGTTCGAGGCGAGCGACGGATTGCATCTCGGCCAGCAGGGGCTCGAGGTAGGCCGAGTGGATCTGGCGCCCGGATTCGTCGGGCGGGATCGGCGCAGGGATCGTCAGCTCACACTCGGTGAGGAAGTCCATCGCCTCCGCCTGCCATTCGGTCGCCAGCGCCGATGAGGCGGGCCATGCTCCGGCTTCGACCAGGATCGGCTCGTCGGGCAGCGGCTGGAACAACTGGCGGGCCAGCGGCCACAGCTGGTCGAGCGCGGCCTGCATCCGACGACGACTCTCCGGAGTCCCCAGCGCCAGCCGCGTAACCCAGGCCCGCAGATGACGCAGGTGATAGCGCTCCTCGGTGAGGATCTTGACCGCCGTCTGAGCCAAGGAGGCTTGGGGATGATCGGCCAGCGCCTTGAGTCGGACCTGCTCGGCCGAGTCGAACAGGAACTGACGCAGGATAGTGAAGGCCCAGTCGCCCTTCGGCTGCTCCACCAGGCGAACGTTGCGGAAAGCCCCGGCCGGACGATGGAAGACGAGCCGATCGGGGTATCGCTCCGCATCTTCCCCTCGCAGGTCGGACACCAGGCGGTACCACAGCGCGGCGTGCCCCAACTCGTCCAGCGCGATATTGGCGAAGGCGATGTCCTCCTCCAGGATCGGCGCATGCCCGGTCCACTCCGAATCGCGATGGGCCAGGATCAGCTCGTCGTCCGCCAGGGCCAACAGCGCTTCGGCCAAGGAGGCACGCAGCCCGGGATTCAACCCCCTGCCTCCTGGCGCAGGCGGCGCAGCGCGGTCTGAATATGGTAGAAGGCCTGGTCGCGATAGGGCTTGTCAAGCGCCGGGGCGAAAAGCGGCTCGGCCTGGTCGGGCTCGCTGCGCGTCAGTTGGGCGGCGGGGACGACCCACAGGACCAACGGTGTCTGCGGTCCGCAGGCGCGCGCGGCCTCTTGAAGGGCCTGCGCCTTCGATGCCGCCCGCACCTGCCCCAGGTGAGTCAGCATGCCGCGCGCATCGAGTTTGGCGAAGACGAGGAAATCGCCCGCCTCGCCCGCAACGGAGTCCGTCGCCAGGCCGCCGCCGGCGAGTTCCTCCGCCGTCGCTCTCGAAATGGCGCTGGCCGGCGCCACCCACAAGCTCGAGCATTCCGGACGGCGGACGAAGACATCGCGCCCATTGAGCAAGGCGATCTCGGCATCCGACGCGTGGACCGAGCCGGCGTGCCGGTGGGGCCGATCCGGGGTTTCCTGTTGGAAGACCTCGTAGCGCGGCCACTGAGTGTCGCTCATGCGCGGGCGGCGTAAGCCTCCAGCGCCTGACGGACCCACAAGCCGTCGTCGTGCGCCGCCCGTCGGGCCTCGAGCCGCTCCCGGTTGCACGGCCCGTCGCCGTGCACCACGCGCCAGAACTCGTCCCAATCGATCTCGCCGAAACGCCAGTTGCCGCTGGCTTCGTCGAAGCGCAGTTCCGGGTCGGGCAGGCTGAGACCCATGGTGAAGGCATCAGGGACGGTCTGGTTGACGAACTCCTGCCGCAGCTCATCGTTGGTGCGGGTCTTGATCCCCCAACGCACGAGCGTCGGCGTGTTGGGCGACTCGGCGTCGTGGGGCCCGAACATCATCAGCGTCGGCCACCACCAGCGGCGGACGGCGTCCTGCACCATCGTCCGCTGCGCCGGCGTGCCCTGGGAGAGAGTCAACACGATCTCCAGCCCCTGCTTGTAATGGAAGCTCTCTTCGGCGCAAATACGGATCATGGCGCGGGCGTAGGGACCGTAGGAGCCGCGCGCCAGCATCGTCTGGTTGAGGATGGCGGCGCCGTCGACGAACCAGCCGATGACGCCCATGTCGGCCCAGGAGGTGGCCGGGTAGTTGAAGATGCTCGAGTACTTGGCCTTCCCCTGCAGCAGGGCCTCCAGCATTTCCTCACGCGAAATACCCAGCGTCTCGGCGGCGTGATACAGGTACTGCCCGTGGCCGGCCTCGTCCTGGACCTTGGCCAGCAGCACCAGCTTGCGCCGCAGGCTGGGCGCCATCGTGATCCAGCCCCCCTCCGGCAGCATGCCGACGACCTCGCTGTGCGCGTGCTGCGAGATCATGCGGATCAGCTGCCGCCGATACTCGTCCGGCATCCAATCGCCCGGTTCGATCTTCTCGCCGGCGGTGATGCGCGCGTCGAAGGCGGCCAGGCGTTCGGTGTCGCCCGTCATCCGGCCTTCTCCTGAGGAGGGCGGCCCTCCGGCCATTCGGGCCCTTCGTCCTCCGCCCAGCGGCGGCGGATCTCGGCGTAGTCCGGTGGACGCTTCTCCAGGAAGGCCTGCACTCCCTCGCGGGTCTCGGGGCTGGTGTTGTGGATTGCCAGCCAATCTCGGCCGTGCCCGATTGTCAGGTGCCAGCTCAGGTCGCGCCAGAAGTTGAGCTGCTGCCGCGTGTAGCGCGTCTTCTCGGGGAACTTGGCCAGGAGTTTCTCGACCAGGTCGTCGACTTTGGCGTCCAGCTCGGCGCGCGGTACGACGTAGTTGACCAGTCCCCAGTCGAGCGCCTTGGCCGCCGGGATTGGCTCGTTCAGCAGCAGTATCTCACGCGCCCGCCGCTCCCCGACGACCAGCGGCAGAAACTGCGTCGCTCCGGCCAGGGCCACGCTGCCGTGGCTCGTGCCGACGTGACGGATATAGATGTCGTCGACCGCCACCGCCAGGTCGCAGCTCAGGTTGAATTCGTTGCCGCCCCCGACGACGATGCCGTTGAGCCGCGCCACCGTCGGCTTCCCAAGGTTGCGCAGTCGCTCATGGACCTCGATGAACTCGCCCATCCACTTCCAGTAATCGCGCGGCCTCTCGAGGAACTGCTGCTGGTCTTCGAGATCGGCACCGGAGCAGAAGGCGCGATCGCCGGCGCCAGTCAGCACCAGCACGCCGACGGCGTCGTCCCAACTGGCGTCTTTGAGCGCCCGATTGAGTTCGCCCAGCATTACCCCGTTGACGGCGTTCAAGACTTCCGGCCGGTGCAGGACGATCGTGGCTCGTCCGGCTCCCTTGCTGTAGCGGATGGCCTGAAAGGCGAAGCTGGCTGGGTCCTGTCCGATGAATGTGCGCATCACCCGGTCCTTTGGCGAGGAGGGGCTTTCGAGAGTCGATTCTACCCTGCCGCCGCCTGTGTCCCGTTTCAGGTTTCGGTGTGGACCCCCCTGCTTCTTGCCGAAGATGGGGCTTTCCCTGGCGGCCTGGCTGAACGCGCTCTGGCTGGAGAGAGGCCAGTACGGCATCGATATCGCCGGGATGCTCCTTGGAGACGGAACACCTGGCAGAAGCAGTCATTCATCGGACCGCTGAAACGGGACACTAAAGCCCGAAGAGACCGGCCAGCACCCTTTCGATCACGAACAGAGCCACCGGGAGCAGGAGCGCTGACCCGACGGCGAGGGGCGTGCCCGGGCTCCAGGGCCAGGTGGGCACTCTGGCCAGGACGTCGCGGCCGGCGATCAGCGCCGTCACGAGTTTGTTGAGGGCGTCCATCTCGCCGAGCTGGAGCGGTTCCGTCCGCCGGTTGAGCTCCCGGATGGTCCGCTGCAGCGAGGCGCCGACCTCCTGGACCGCCCTATCCTTGGCGGCCTGGATGCGCCGATGGATCCCGATGAGCGGGAAGGTGAAAACCGCCACCAGCAGCGCGATCTGCAGCAGGACGACGGCGATGGTGATGGCGTTGCCGGTCAGCGCAGGGAAGAGGACGGCGGAGAGATAGATCGCCAGCGCCCAGGCGATGGCGGTGCGCGCCGACAGTCCCGAGAAGGCATACAGCGGAGTGAGATTGAATAGGTCGAGGCGCCGGGCGCGATCATAGAGGGCGCTGACCAGGCGCAGTTGACGCACGGTGTGGTAGATCAGGCTGGCCAGCAGGGCGAAGTTCACCGACAGGACGATGAAACCGATGGCGAACTGGGCCGGTGAGGCCTGGATCACTTGATACAGCTGTGGGGCAGCGCGATACAACGCGGCCACGAAGACCGCCCCCAGCAATCCAGCCAGTGCCGCCGGGCCGGCGGGCATGGTCGTCAGGCGCCGCCGCATCGCCGCCGTCTCCGCCTCGTCGAGGTCGCACGCCGGGCGGAACGCTTCGAGCGCCCGCTCGGAGAAGCGGTCGAGATAGTGCATCAGCGCCAGCGGAAACACCGTCCAGAAGCCGATGAGGAAGTAGGAGGCGAAGTTCTCAGCCGGCACCGCCTGGCCGGACAGCCACACCGGCGCCACCGTCAGGGCAGGCGGGATCAAGAAGAATAGTGCGTAGGGAACCCAGCGTGGTGTGGCCAGGTGGTCGATCCGGTCGATGATCCAGTCGACCCAGCTGGCGCGGAGCGTTGTGCGGCTAGACGAAGACATAGGAACTCAGGACCTGCTGCAAGATCCAAAGCAGGATGGGGAGCAACACCGCCGTCAGGACCGCTTGAACGGTGCCGGGAAGCCATGGCCAGGTGGGTGCGCGGGCGAGGATGTCGAGCTCGGTCTGCAGGCTGGCCATCGCCTTATTGAGGTCGTCCATCCGGGCCAGGTCGTCGGCGTCCACCCGCCGGTGAAGGCGGTCGATCAGGTGCTCCACCCTTTGGTTGGCCTCCGTCGTCATCCGCGCCTTCTCCTCAACGAGCCGACTGTGAACGCTCCACAGGGGCCAGGCGAAGACAGCGATCATGAGCAGGGCTCCAGCCAGGAGCAAAGGGCCGATGACGATGGTCCGGACTAGTTGAGGGTAGAGGGCAGCCATGAGGTAAATAGGGATCAGGCCGGCGATGCTCGTCCGGGCGGTGAGCGAGGAGAAGGCGTACAGGGGTTCGCGACGAAGAAGATGAATGTGCGGTGCCTGGCGATGGATGCGAGAGACGAGGACGAGCTGTCGCAGGCTGTGATAGCCCACGGTGAAGAGGATGACGAAGGCGATGGCTCGGTAGGCCTGGCTTAAGAGATCGCCGGCAGGTGCGCCGGGGAGAAGGGAGATGTATCCCGGCGTGGTCCAGTAGATGACCCCCAGGGCCCCCAGCCCAGCCAGGCCGGCCAGGGCTGCAGGAACCGCCGGCATCGTCGTCAGGCGGTAGGTCAGCTCGTCCAGCGCCGGCGGGTTTAGTCCTAGCGCGGGGAGGAACCCTTTCAAGGAACGGGCGGCGGTTCTGTCGAGCAGATGGACCATGGCGATACCATACACACCGAGCACCGACCGCAGCGCCGGCGTCGCGCCCAGACTCCACATCGGCAGCAGGCCATCCCGCCACATCAACCCATGCAACAGCAGAGCGCCGACCAGCATCGCTGACGCGTAGACGACCCACGCCGGGCCAGGGAGGCGATCGACCCAGGCCGTCAAGCGGTCGGCCCAACTGGGCGGATAGGGCGGCCTCCACGGAGGCGACGAAACCGCGTCCTGCGGTCGCGCCGCGGAACCTGATGGAGAACGGGCAGACTTCTTCCCGGCCTTCGGCAGGCCACTCGATTGCTTCATCGCGGCAGGCTCCTCCCCGGTCGTTCCTTTTGCGCCCACTTTCGCAGCAAGGGCGCCACGCGGTAGCGCTCCTCGGCGAAAACGGCGCGCAGATGCTCGAGAACGCGCAAGACCTTGGCCGGTCCGGCCTGGCGGAGCCACTCCAGCGGGCCGATGGGGTAGTTGGCTCCCAGCTTCATCGCCAGGTCGATCGTGGCTTCGTCGGCAGTCCCTTCGCCGAGGGCGAAGGCGGCTTCGTTGGCCAACATCGACATGACTCTCGGGAGGACCAGCCCCGCCCCGTCGGCGATCCATTCGCTGCGCAGGCCGAGGCCGGCCATCAGGAGGTCGGCGCGATCCCGCGCCAGGGGATCGCTTTCGCCTCCCGCCACCAGCGTGACGGCACGGCCGGCGCCGGCGAACAGACCGTCGAAGCCGAAGATGCGCCGGCGTCCAGCGAGATTCGCGGCGGCGTCGGCCAGCGTCTGATCGGAGGCCTGGCACAGGATCGGGACGTCCGACGCCAGCCCGCGGTCGAGGCGTTCGAGGATGACCCGACTGCCCTCCTCGCGGCCGGCGGCGACGATGCCGGCCAGCGGCGTCTCGCCGTGAGCCTCGCGCAGCGCGTGGCCGGAAGCGGCGACGCGTTCGGCCAGGCCCGGCGCCCAACTGCCTTCACTGACGATGACCAGTCCGCTGGCGTCGCGGCGGGCTGTCGGCACTTCGGGGTCGGCCCGCGCCTCCGCTCCGTCGTAGCTGTAGAAGCCGCGGCCGGTCTTGCGGCCGAGGACGCCCTGTTCGACCATGCGCGCTTGCAGGGGATGGGGACGATAGCGCGGTTCGCCGAAGGTTTGTTCCCACATCGAACGAGTGGCGGCGAAATTCACGTCCAGCCCGATGAGATCCATCAGGCGGAACGGACCCATGCGAAACCCTGCCCCCAGCTCGACGATGCGATCGATCTGCTCGGCGGAGGCGGTGCCCTCGCCGAGGATGCGCAGCGCTTCGCCGTAGAACGGCCGGGCGACGCGGTTGACGATGAAGCCCGGCGTATCGGCGGTGACGACCGCCGTCTTGCCCAGCTGCGCCACCAACGCCACCAGGGACTCGATCGTGGCATCGGTGGTGCGCGCCCCGCGGGCGACCTCCACCAGGGGCATCAGCGGCGGAGGATTGAAGAAATGCAACCCGGCCACCCGCCCGGCGGCGGCAGCGGCCGAGGCGATCGCCGTCACCGACAGCGTGCTGGTGTTCGTCGCCAGGAGCGCCGGTGGCGGGCACAGGCGATCGAGCTCGGCGAAGATCGACTGTTTCAGCCCCAGCTCTTCCGGCGCGGCCTCGATGACGACGTCACACGCGGCAAGGTCGCGTATGCTCGCCGTCGTCGTCAGCCGTCCCAGAGCGGCTTGCTGGCCGGCTTTCTCGAGATACTTGCGCAGGTAAACCGTCGCCCGCTGCAGGGCCTGATCGGAGGCATCCTGCAGGACGACCAATAGGCCGGCCCTTAAGGCGACCAGGCCAATGCCGGCCCCCATCGTCCCGGCGCCGACGATCCCCAGGCGGGTCTCACGTTGCTCGGGCACCCCTGTCTCCCTCACCCGTCCGCCGGACCTCTCGGCAGGATCAGCCCTCTTCGCCGGCGCCCAGCGCCGCCCACGGTGTGAAGTGCTCGAAGATCGAGCGGCCGATGAACTCGCGCAGCAAGGAGTTGTCCGGCACAAGGTCGGGCGGCAACGGCAAGAACCACTCCAGGAAAGCCAACAAGCGTTTGGCCTCCACGTGTTCGGGCGTGCCGAAGGGGACCTGGCGCAGCAGCGGCTCGGCCAGGGGCGCCAGCGCCGAGGCTTCGTAGACCAGCGCCGAGTTGAACAGGACGTCGGCGTTTTCTTGATAGGGGAAGATGTAGCGTTTCTCCCCGCGCCGCACGGATTCCCAGCGCTGGATCGTGTCGCTGGCGCTATAGCCGCGCTGGGCGGCGTCGCGAACGATGCGCCGGATCAGGCGTGTATCCGTCGTCGAAACGCGATTGTAGCGGTCGAGGTTGAGCTGGGTCAGGGCCGAGGCGTAGATCCGGAAAGCCCGGCCGCGCGGCAGCCGCGGCGTGAGAGCCGGATTGAGGCCGTGGATTCCTTCCAGCAGCAGGATCTGTCCCGCCTCGAGATGCGCCGTCTGCCCTTCCTCCTGAACCCCCCGCTTGAAGTCGTAGCGCGGCAGGCGGACCGTCTCGCCGGAGACGAGCGCTTGCAGGTCGTGGTTCAGCCGCTCGAGGTCCAGCGCCTCCAGCGTTTCAAAGTCGAAGGCGCCGTCTTCCCCGCGCGGCGTCGCCTCCCGGTCGACGAAGAAGTTGTCCAGCTCGAGGGCGAACGGTCGAACGCCGCGCGCCAGAAGCTGGACGGTGAGACGCTTGGAGAACGTCGTCTTGGCCGAGGCCGACGGGCCGGCGATGAGGACCACGCGAATCTCGTCCTGGCGCCGGGCGATCTCGCCGGCGATGGAAGAGATGTGCTGTTCGTGCAGCGCCTCCGAAACCAGAACGACCTGCGATCCCTTCCCGGCTTGGATGGCATCGTTCAGCGCGCCGGCGTAGGAGATGCCCAGCGTCTCGAGCCAATCGCCGTACTGGCGGAAGGTCGCCAGCAGCTTGGGATACTCCGGCAGGGGCAGCAGTTGGGCGGCGGCATGCCGGCGCGGGAAGCGCAGGGTGAATCCGCCCTCGGTGAGGGTCAGGCCGAAACGCCGAAGGAACCCGGTCCGCGGCAGCATGTAACCGTGGTGGTAGTCTCGGTGGTCCCCGAATGCGTAAAGCACCAGCCACGGTTTGCGCCGGTGGCTCAACAGGCGGACTTTATCAAGGTAGCCGCGCTGGCGGAACAGCTCGATGGCCTGGGCTAGAGGCACCTGCTCCTTGCCGAACGGAAGATCGGCCTCGGCCAACTGACGCATCCGCCCCTCGACGAGCTCCAACTCGGGGCCGGTCAGCTGTGGGCGACCGCGAACCTGGCAGAAGTACCCGCCCGACGAGACCGAATGGTCGACCGTCAGCCAGGCCCCAGGGAACAGCTCTTCGAACGCGGCCGCCAGCAGGAAGGTCAGGGAGCGACGGTAAATGCGCATCCCGTCGGGTTCACCCAGGGTGACCGGCCGCAGTTTGGCTTCCATCTCGATCGGGTAGGTCAGTTCGCGCAGATCGCCGTTCACGACACCGCCAACGATCAGTTCGGGGTAGTCATCCAGGACCCGGACGAATTCCTCCAGCGGCGCGCCGCGGGGACCTTCGAGCACCCGACCATCCGGTAGGTGAAGCTCTACCGTCGGCCGGGCTTGCCCTTCGTGAACGGACGAGATGGCGGTCGGGTGAGACGAAGGGACCATCGGGGCGAGTCATTCTACTCCAGAAGGCGTTCCCGCCTTACCTTCTGGTGGACCCGGAGCGTTGAGTCTCCGTTGAGACGGCCTGATTAGGCTTCAGCAAGGTCCATCAGGCTCCGGTGGTCAAGGGGAATCGGGGCTGGTTTCATCAAAGCGCACGCCCGGCGTCCTGAGCTAGTCGAAGGACGGCCGGGCGCGTGCTTTCTGTCAACAACTCGCCAGGCGGCCCAGGCGGAGCCCTGCTCCGATCCACAACTCGCTCATGATAGCTTCCCGGAAGCTTGGCGCTTCCGGGAAGCTCCCTGGCCGAAGGACGCCGGGCCTCTTGCAGGGGCTACTCTGGGCAGCCCGGCGATCCGCGACCCCCCCTCCGCCGACAGGCAGGGTTCTACACGGTGCGACTTGGCGGAGCACCTCTGGGGTGCTGCGCGAAGTGGGTAGAGATACACAAGGAGACGGGGGGCCTTCGGCCCCCCGTCTCTTTGAAAACCTCTCCCCTCCCCCGGCGACTCCTCTGTTCCGCGGCTGCTACCGCGCCGGGGGAGGCCCTCCGCTGCGCTACGGGCTGCTTCGCCAGGGCAAGGGGGGGTTTGAAAGCGTCCGCCTTCTCTCCGCCGGCTAAGTCTTCTCCTGCTCCAGAAACGCAGGGCGGCAACACAGGACGAGGTCCTTAGCGGCGCGCACCTCGTCCAATCGCCCGAAGGGCGTGTTGTGCGGCGCCGAGTGCAGAGTCTCCGGTTCGGTGCGCGCTTCCCGGGCGATCGACTCCATCGCCTCGACGAAGCGGTCGAGGGTCTCGACGCTCTCGGTCTCGGTCGGTTCGATCATCAGCGCTTCGTGCACGATCAGCGGGAAGTAGTTCGTCGGCGGGTGAAAGCCGTGGTCCATCAGGCGTTTGGCCACGTCCAGGGCGCGCACGTCCGGCGCCTCCTCCCAGCGACCTTCGGCGACGAACTCGTGCATGCAGATCCGGTCGAAGGGAACGTGGTATGTACCGCGCAGCCGGGCCCGCAGGTAATTGGCGTTGAGCACGGCGTGATCCGCCACGGCGCGCAGCCCGCGTTTGCCCTGCATCCGCATGTAGGTGAAGGCCCGCACGTGCATGCCGAAGTGCCCGTGGAAGGCCTTGACCCGCCCGATCGAGCGGGCCGGCATCACCAACCCGTACAGCGGCGCCTCATCCGTCTCGTCGTCTTCGACGATCTCGACGATCGGCCCAGGTAGGAATTCCACCAGCGATTCGGCGACACCGACCGGCCCCGAACCGGGGCCGCCGCCGCCATGCGGCGTCGAGAACGTCTTGTGCAGGTTGAAGTGCAGCACATCGAAGCCCAGATCGCCCGGCCGCACGACGCCGAGCAGCGCGTTCATATTGGCCCCATCGCCATAGACCAGGCCGCCGCAGCGGTGCACCTGTTCGACCACCTCCAACAGATGCTCCTCGAACAGTCCGAGGGTGTTGGGGTTGGTCAGCATCAGCCCGGCGACGGTGTCGTCGCAAGCCGCCCGCAGGCTTTCCAGGTCGACATTGCCGCGCGCGTCGGACTTCAGCTCGATCACTTGCATCCCGGCCATGGCCGTGCTGGCCGGGTTCGTCCCGTGAGCCGAGTCGGGGATCAGGATCTTCGTCCGACCCGCCTGGCCGCGAGCGCGGTGGTAGGCGCGCAGGATGAGAATCCCGCTCAGCTCGCCATGCGCGCCGGCTGCCGGCTGTAGGCTGACGCCGGCGAAACCGCCGATCTCCTTGAGCCACTCCTGCAGGCTGTACATCAGCGCCAGATTGCCCTGCACCGTCATCGGGTTCTGCAGCGGATGGGTGTGGGCGAAGCCGCTCAAGCGGGCCACGTCTTCATTGATCTTCGGGTTGTACTTCATCGTGCACGAGCCGAGCGGGTAGAAGCCGGTGTCGATACCGTGGTTGAGCTGCGACAGGCGCACGAAATGACGGATGACGTCGATCTCGGCGACCTCCGGCAAGGGCAGCGTTTCACGCGTCAGCCCCGCCGGCAGAGGCGCCAGCGGGACGTCCGGCTCCGGCAGGGTCACGCCCATCCGCCCGGGGCTGGAGAGGTCGTAGATCAGGGGCTCAATCATGGGTCGCCTCTTCCAGCACGGCCACCAGGTCGTCGATCTCATCCTTGCTGTTCATCTCGGTCACAGCGATCAGCATATGGCCGGCGAGCGACGGGTAGTCCGTCCCCAGGTCATAGCCGCCGATGATCTCGTGTTCGAGCAGGTGCTCGTTGATGTCGGCCACCGGCCGGGGGCAGCCGACGACAAACTCGTGGAAGAAATCGCCTTCGTTCCAGATGCGGAAGCCGGGGATACGCCCGATCTCGGCGGCGGCGTAGTGAGCCTTGTGGTAGCACAACTCGGCCACGCGTCGCAGCCCCTGCCGCCCCATCACGCTCAGGTAGACGGCTGAAGCCAGCGCCATCAGGGCGACGTTGGTGCAGATATTGGAGGTGGCCTTCTCACGACGGATGTGCTGCTCGCGCGGCGTCAGCGTCAGGACGAAGCCACGTTGGCCGCGGCTGTCAACCGTTTCGCCCACCAGACGGCCGGCCATCTTGCGGACGTAGTCCTTCTTGGTGGTGAAATGGCCCAGGTACGGCCCGCCGAAAGAGAGAGGGATTCCCAGCGGCTGCCCCTCCCCGACGACCACGTCGGCGTCGAAGTCCGACGGCGGCCGCAGCAGCCCGAGCGCCAGCGGGTTGACCACGACACACAACAGAGCCCCGACGGCGTGCGCCGCCTCCCCCAGCGGGCGAAAGTCGGTGATCCCGCCGAAAAAATCCGGGTACTGAACGGCGACCATGGCGGTGTCGGCATCGATCAGGCGGCTCAGATCGGCGGCGCGCGCCTGGCCGTCCTCATCCCCCAGGATCTGCAGTTCCATGCCCTGCATGTAGGTGCGCACAGTCTGCCGATAGTGCGGGTGGACCGCCGGCGAGACCACGATCTTGTGTCGTTTGCCGCGGTGATGGTTCAGCGCCAGGATGACGGCCTCGGCCAGCGCCGTCGCCCCATCGTAGTGGGAGGCGTTGGAGACGTCCATCCCGGTCAGATTGCAGATCAGGCTCTGGTATTCGAAGATCGCCTGCAGCGTGCCCTGCGAGACTTCCGGTTGATACGGGGTGTAGGCGGTGTAGAACTCACTGCGCCGCAGGATGGCGTCGACCGCCGACGGGATGAAATGGTGATAGGCCCCGGCGCCCAGGAAGCAGGCGTTGTGGCGCACGTCGAGGTTGGCCTCGGACAGCGCCTGCAGCTCGGCCGCCGCCTCCAGCTCGGAGATGGCTTCCGGCAGGTCGAGATCCGGGAAGCGGAATTTGGACGGGACGGCCTGATAGAGATCGTCCAGGCTCGCCACGCCGACGGCCTGCAGCATCGCCCGCCGATCGTCGTCGGTGTGAGGGATGTAGGCCATCAGGTCGCCCGCTCCAGGCAGTAGGCCTCGTAGCCCGTCGCATCGAGCAGCGTCGAGAGTTCGGCCGGGCTGGTGATCTTGATCTTGACCATCCAGGCCGCCCCGAAGGGGTCGCTGTTGATTTGCTCCGGAGTCGACGGCAGCGCGTCGTTGACGGCGGTGACCGTCCCCGCCACCGGGAGGTAAACCTCGGCCGCCGCCTTGACCGACTCGACGGTGGCGCAGGTGGCACCCTTGGCTGCCGTCTCGCCGACGCCGACCGTCGTCTCGAAGAAGACGACGTCGGAGAGCTGTTGCTGAGCGTAATCGGAGATGCCGATCGTGCCCTGATCGCCCTCAACCCGAATCCACTCGTCGTTCTTGGTGAACTTGAGATCCTTCGGAAACGCCATACCAGCCTCCCGGGTCCAGAGATGACAGAGGGGCGCACGCCAAGACAGCGTGCGCCCCTCTGTCCATGACCTGAGAGATTCGCCCCGGCATGGTGGTGGCCTGGGCTTGCCCCGTCGGTGTCGGACGACTTTCCAGAGGGCCTGCCAGCCAGGGTCCTTTGAACCTGAGAGTTTCGCCCCGGGCCTGCGCGGCGTTCGGGGTTTGCCCCTTCGGTGCCCGGCCCGGCCGGGTCTCTCCCCTG
>CAZMVJ010000068.1:0-13817 GCA_964569445.1 uncultured Anaerolineaceae bacterium
CGGCCGCCGCCCTGGGAAGCCAGAAGACGAAGCGGGCCCCGGCGTCGCCCGCCGCCTCGATCCGCACCCCTCCACCCATCGCCAGGAGCAGCCGACGCACAAGATGCAGCCCGAGACCGTGCCCGTAAACATCCCGGGCGTCGCTCGAGTCGAGCCGGTGAAACATGTCGAAGACTTTCTCCCGGTCGGCCTCGGCGATTCCCGGGCCGCGGTCGCGCACCCAGGCGACGAGCCGGTCCGCCTCCGCCTCCGCTCCCAGATCGATGTCGCCCTGCGGGGCGTACTTCAGCGCGTTGTCCAGGAGATGATACAGGACGCTGGCCAGGGCGCGCTCGTCCGCCTGAACGGACGGCAGGTGCTCCTCCAGCCGAATCCGGATCCGCTCGTGCCCGGCGACGGTGCGGAACCGATCGACAGCAATCCGGGCTTCGGCGGCGAAATCCAGCGGCGCCGCGCGCAAGGGAAACCGGCCCGCGTCCAAAGCCGAGAGGTCGAGAATCGCTTCGACAAATGTGCCCAGGCGCGCCGTCTCTTCCTGGATGAGCCCCAGCGAGGTGCGGGCCGGCCCCGGCAGGCCCGCCTCCGCCGGCAGGAGCAGCTCGACGCCCGCCCGGATGTTGGTCAGCGGCGCGCGCAGCTCATGCGAGACCAGGGTGACGAATTCGCTCTTCATGCGATCCAGGGCAAGCAGCTCCTGGTTGAGGCGATCGAGGTCCTCGACCGTGCGCTGCAGCTCGCGCGTCCTCTCGTCGACCTTGGCCTCCAGATCGCGGTTAAGGGCCATCAGCTCCGTTCGCGCCGCCGCCACGTCGTCCAGCGCGGAGCGGAGCAAGGCCTCCCGTTCTTTGATCAAGGCCAGATCGACGGCGGTGGCGGCCAGCACCGGACGGCGCTGACGTTCGAGTATGACCGGCTCCAGGCTGAGCCGGGCGGGGAAGCGCGAGCCATCCGACCGGTGAAACATGACTTCCCCGCTCCACCCCTCGGCCGCGGCGCGCTCGAGAACCGGGGCAAGATCGAGCTCCGGCGCGAGGATTTCGCTGAGATGAAGCGCCGCGCGTCCGCTCGACCTGCGGCCGAGGGCGGCATCGAAGGAGGGATTGCTGAACGAGATCAGCCCGTCCGCCTGGCAGATGAAGGCGATGTCGGCCGCCCCTTCGACCAGCGCCGCGTACTGGCGCATTTCGGATTGACCGGCGACGACGCCTTGGCGAGCGAAAAGCAGGAGGGTGAGCGCGATGGCAATCCCCAATCCGAACGGATCGACGCTGCTCCGAATCCAGGCGTCCACCCCCACGAACCCGACGACGGCATAGGTGAAGGCGATCGGGAGGAGGGCTTCAGCCTGCGAAGCTCGGCCGCGGCGTCGCCCCCCGGCCGGGCCGACGGCCCCCGTCGACCGGCCGCCCTCGAATGCCGCCAGCGCCCCGAGCAGGGCCGCCATCATCAACAGGACCTCGACCCGCCCCGTCGGCGAAGCGTCCCCGGTGATCGCCGCCAGCCCGGCAGCCAGGTGGCCGGCCAGCGCCACGACGCCGGCGATCCCGAGCAAGCCGAGGGACCGCCGTTCGTGCCCCGACTCGGCCAGGAGCAGGATACGAAGCAGAAGGGCGAGGAAGACGAGCTCCAGGGTCGGCCACAGCAGTCCCCAGAAGGCCAGCACCGGCGAGACGATGCCAACCTCGAGGACCGGCTGCAGCAGCGCCAGCCAGGAGAGTCCCAGGACCGATAAGAGCAGGATGGCGACGTCGAGCCAGTTGCGAAGCCGGCCGAAGCGTTCTTTCGGCCCGGCCCCGTAGCTGGCGACTGCCCAAAGCGCACAGGAAGATCCGGCCAGCAGCAGCAGGTCGGCCAGCGACGGGACTTCCAGGACTTGTCCACGCAGAGCCCAACCGCCCCACAAGAGGAGAGCGCTGAGCGCGGCCAGGACCCAGGAAGTCGTCAGGAACCGCCAGGCCTTGCCCGTGGCAGCGCCGGCGAGGCGGTTGGCGGTTGCGAAGGCTTGCGCTCCGGCGCCGGCGCGGATCCCGGCCAGGGCGAGCAAACCCATGCCTGCCAGAGCCTCCCCCGTCGTGGAAGGCTGAGAGGCGGCCCACAGAGCTCCCAGGGACAACAGGACAGCCCCCAGGAGCACCGCCGCCCCCTTGCGGTCGGCCGGAAGGCGGAGCCGGTTCATGCCGCGCATTGTACGCAGGCGTCAGGGTTGGAGCAAACCCCTTGATGAGACTCGAGCCGCGCTTGGGAATCGAGCGGGCGGCCCTTCGACTACGCTCAGGGCCGCCCGCTTTTCGGCGTGTGGTTCAGCAGTCCATACAGGGGACCGTTGCAGTCTTCGAGGGCGTCGACGTCTGGGAGGCCGTCGGCGGCAGGGTGGTATTGGTCGGCGTCCTCGTCGGCGTGCGAGTGCTCGTAGACGTCGGCGGCAGCGGCGTGAAGGTGTTGGTCGGCGTCCGCGTGGCCGTCGGTGGAGGCGAGGTGTTCGTTGCCGTCGGCGGCGGCGACGTGTTCGTTGCCGTCGGCGGGGGCGCCGTGTTCGACGCCGTCGGTGTGTTGGTGCGCGTGGCGGTGCTTGTGCGGGTCGGCGTGCGCGACGGCGTCAGGGTGATCGTCGGCGTATTGGTGCGCGTCGGCGTGTTGGTTCGCGTCGGCGTATTGGACGGTGTCGGGGTCCGCGACGGGGTCGGCGTGATCGACGGCGTGTAGGTGATCGTCGGAGTCCGCGTGATCGTCGGCGTGCGCGATGGGGTGCGGGTGTTGGTCGGCGTCCGCGTCGGCGTAATCGAGGCGGTCAGGGTGATCGTCGGCGTGTTGGTCGCCGTCCCGGTGGTCGTCGGCGTGCGGGTTGGTGTGCGGGTCGGTGTGTAGGTGGCCGTCATCGTGCTCGTCGGCGAGTTCGACGGCGTCATCGTCGGCGAGGGAGTATCGGTCGGCGTCGGCGTATCGGTATCGGTCGGCGTCGGCGTATCCGACGGCGTCGGCGTATCGGTCGGCGTCGGCGTGTCCGACGGAGTGAAGGACGGCGTCGGGGTGAAGGTCGGGGCGCCGATGGTGGCCGGCAGGCCGACGACGCGGGCGGTGCGGAACTGCTCGATGATCCCCTCGCGCTTGGCCACCAGATGGAGCTGCGGCCAGACCGAGCTGATGATCGGAACGATCAGCGGATGTTCGAAGTCGATCGTCACCGACACGCGGTCTCCCGGCCCGCCGGCGTCCTCAAACGGAGCGCACTCGGCCGGCTGGAAAGTCGCCTGGTCCGAGGGCCACAGGAGGAAGTCCGGGGTGGGAGGATCGTCCCCGGCCGCGTCGCGGCTCGAACAGACGGTGATATTGAAGTACCCTGGCTGGGTCGGCACGAGACTCTCGTCGCGCATGATCGAGGACGATCCGGCGCGGGCGGTGTCTTCGATCGAAGGCAGGCGGGCGATATCCTCTTCGGGACGGGTGTCGCAGATGCCGCCGGGGAATCCGGCGCAATAGGTCGGATTGAACTCGCCGGTGACGGCGTAGCGCACCCCGAAGCGGGCGCCGTTCTCGATCGCCAGGTAGGCGTGCAGTACGCGCGCCAGCTCGATGATCATGAAGATCACCAGGAGCATTACCGGCAGAACCAGGGCGAATTCGACAACGCCCTGGCCGCGGAAGCGCCGGCGGGGTCGAGATCGGGGAGCGGAGTGTGTAGCGTCCATAGGCGGGTTCCTTCTCATTCTCATTGGGTCAGCCTGGTGAAGATGCGCGAGGCGATCGCTTCAAACACGCGCAGCAGTCCTGCGCCGGTCGGGGCAAAGTAGTAGTTTCCGCAGTCCGTCCCGCTGGGAGCGCCGTTGCACGGGTCGCCAGGCGAGGCCGGGTTCCCGTCGTCGCCCACCCCGGCGGCATAGCGCAGCAGACGTTCGCCCAGGTCGGGGTCACACGTGCCGCCGTATCCGGGCCAGCACGGGTTGTCGATCACCAGGTCGCCCAGGCCGATCGAGAAGATGACGGCCCCCTGGCCGGGCGATGGGCAACCCGCCGGCTGAGGCGAGAACGCGTCCGGGCAGCCGACGAAGTCGGCCGCATCGCGGGCGGAGTCGTCGGCGTCATAGTTGGCGTTGCCGAAGGCGTGGCGGGTGGAGGCCAGCGGGTCGCGGCAGAACGGCTGGACCCAGGTCGGCTGGCCGGCGCCGAGGCTGTTCGGGCAGATCCAACCATCGCGGACGAACACCGGAAAGGCCGGGTTGCGCAGGGCGTTGGCGCCGCCGTCGCCGAGGAGAATCAAGATCCAGACGGCCTCTTCGCGGATCTCGCCCGGCGCCGAGGTCCCGTCTGCGTTGGCATCGCCAAAGTAGTTGCCACCGATCAGCAGGCCCTCGGCGGTGTTGGTGTTGGTGCAGCCGCGCGGGTCGCCGGCGCCGAAGTCACAGGGCGGGTTGCCCGGCTCGGCGGCGACTTCCAGAGCTTCCAGGGTATTGAAGATGTCGGGGACGTTGTTGCCGTCGGCCAGATGGAGCTGGCGCGATCCCACGTTGGCGAAGGTCACGACCGCCATGCGGTCGTAGGGGAAGTACATGCGCGAGAGCAGCGCTTCGGTGGCGTTGCGCACTTCCTCGAACGGATGGCAGTCGTCCTCGCGGTCGCCGTCGGGCGGCGGACCGGGCTCGTCGTCATAGGGGCCCCCTATCGGATCGGGGCTCGGGTCGGCGATGAATCGGTTGAGGTTGCACGTCGCCGGATCGCTGTCTGGCACCGGTCCGTTTTGCGGCTGCGGGAACCCGTTGCAGTCGTCGATCACACCGTCTTCATCGTTGTCGATCAGGTCGCGGCACAAATCGAAAGACATCGACGACGAAACGTCGACGACCAGCACGACGTCGATCGAGGCCGCCTCGGAGACGGCGCTGGCGTGAATCGGGAAGTTATAGATGCCGATGATTGGCAGGAAGGCGAAGTTGACGACCACCTCGCCCTCGACGCGGACGAACTTGCGGTAGGGGTCGCCCGAGCCGGAGGCCGGGCACAAGTTCGGATCGTGGGCCGGCGAATACGGCCCCGGGCCGAAGGGTTCTTCGCAGATGAAGACTTGCGCCGTCCCGGTGCTGACGCTGTTGAGATTGATGAATTGCGTGGCGGCCGCCGTCAACTCGCCGACGGTGCGTCCCTCGCGGAACTGGTTGGCGGCTGCCAGCGCGGCGGCGTCGACCGCCCGTCGCAGATGGCCGATCTGGGTGAACAGGATGCCCGAGTCGACCGCCAGGCCGATGAAGGCTGCCAGGCCGATGAAAGCCAGCGCGATCAGGACCAGCGCCTGGCCGCGCTCGCGTCGGCTGGGCCGCGGCGAATTCTCAGGGAGGGGAGGTAGGCGTCGGTTCGACATTGGCGTTTGGCATCATGCTGTAGGCGTAGAGCGTGACCGGATTGGGAACGAAGGCGGTGATCCACGGAAGCCCGAGGATCATGTTGTAGTCGTACCACATCTCGACCATCACCACGCCGGTGTTGGGCGCCGCCGGGTTGAGCAGGGCCTGCACCTCGGCCGACGTGAACTGCGAGTCGTATCCTGCGCCGGCGCCGCCGATGGCACGCATGCAAGAGTAGCCACTCTCCATGCTCTGTACAGCTGGGCCGTTGGTCGGCGGGAATCGCCGCGAGACCGTCCCGCCGGAGACGGAGAAGGCGGAGATGACGATGTCATCGACGGTGGCATCCAGATCGATCTGGCCACCCGAGCCAACGTCGATCGAATCGTTGGCGATGCGGCAGACGCGGCCGTAGAAGTTGGTGTTCTGCCAGGTCCAGGGGTCCGGAGGATTCTCAAAATCGCAGAACGCGTCGCCCGGAGAAGCGACGGTGGGGTCGCAATGCACCGGGTCATCGCCCGCCGCCCAACGGGTGGCCTCGCGGGCGGCGTCGATCAGGTCCAGGTAGTAGTTCAACATGAAGCCGAACTCGATCAGCCCGGAGATCATGATCAGCAGCACCGGCAGCAAGATGGTGAATTCGACCAGGCTCTGCCCGCGCGCCGAGCGAATCGAACGGATCAATGGAAGTCGCCGCAAGAACGTTGGCCGCTTCATATGCAATCCTGAGCCTGACTGCCCACATTATAGAAGGCCGGCCGGGGTGCCGGGTAGTACCCAAGGGGTAGCCGGAGCCAGCTGTCTTCCGGCTTAGACACGCCTGTAACGCAATCAGAACATACGCGGGGGTTTCGCTCGTGCATGAGCCTTCCTTCCCTCATGGCCCTGCCGGGGCTTCGGACTTTCGTAGGGGCGGGGTTGAAACCCGTCCCTACGCTTGGGAGAGCGTCGGAGGCACATTCGCCGCCCAACGCCACCGGGGTTGCCAGGCCTGGATTCAAGTCCGTCCAGGATATTTCGCCGTCCCTGGCAGAGTCATAAGCATTAGAAATCAGACCCAACGCGTCACCCAATCAAGGTCTCGAGCGCCGTCCGGCCCCCGTAGTACACCAGGCCGGCGCCCAACAGCAGGAACGGGCCATAGGGGATGGCCGTGAAAGCAGAGTACCGCCGCCTCAAGAACAGGACCACGATGTAGATGAGGCTGAAGGCGCCCGCCAGGAGCACACCGGTCAGGACGGCGATGATCACGCCCGGCCACCCCACCACCAGCCCGATCAACCCTCCCAGCATGACGTCCCCGAAACCGAAGGCGACTTCCTCGAGCGGCGTGCCGCGTCGGCGCGACATCCAGCGCGAGAAGGCCAGGCCAAGCAGATACATCAACCACAGAATCAGGAAGCCGGCCGCTCCGCCCAGCAAGACTTTCACCGGACCGCGCGTCGGCTGAAGGGCGCCGATGACCCCTAGCACGACGGCGGAAGGGACGGCCACGACGCGCAAGATCAGACGGTGCTCGATGTCGATGGCGGCGATCAAGAGGAAGACCAGGCCGACCAGCAGCCCGGGCAAGAAGGCGGCCAGGCTCGGATCGCGCCGAACCAACCAGACGGCGAGCGCCGCCGAAACAAGCTCGATGACCCACGGACGGCCGCCGCGGCGAGCGGCGCAGTATCGACAACGCGAGCCGGAGAGCGCCTCGATCAGGCCGAGCCACGCCGCCGTCCGGCGGGGGGCGCCGCAGGCTGGACAACGCGGGCGGACCGGTCGCCGGTGGATCGGCAGGGAGTCGGCCAACCAGTTGACGACGCCGCCCCCCAGCCAGCCCAGCGCGGTGGCAGCCAGCGCATCCATGGAGGCTGATTATAAGCATCCGGCCGCGGGGCGCATGCTAGAATGCGCGTCGTGACCGAACTGCCCCGCCCCGATCGCGAACGATTGAGCGCCCTCGGCGCGCTCGTGCTGCTGGCCATCGCCCTGGTGAGGGTGGTGATCCTGCCCACCCTGCCCTTCGAGTTCGCCGTGGCCGGTCTGCTGATTCGCGTCGAGGTCAACCGCGCCGTCGTCCTGGTGGGTCTGGCAGCCGCCGTCACCGTGGCCGGCGCCGATTGGCTGGCGCGAAGTCACCCGCGCGGACCGGACGGCTGGGCGCGGCTCGAGCACGTCATCATTCCCGGCCTGGCGACGCTGGCGACCGGGGCGATCCTGACGCGCATCGAACCGGGGCCCGGCCTGTGGGTCGGATTGGCCGTGGCAGCGGGACTGTTGCTGGCCGTCCTGGTGGCCGAGTTCGTCGTCATCGACCCGCAAGACCCGCGGCGGATGACGGCCCTGATCGGCTTGACGGCTTTGGCGCAGATCCTCCTGACCGGGGTGTACTTCGCCCTGCTCAGCCTGGGCGTGCGGGCCTTCTTCAGCATTCCGCTGTCGTTCGTGGCGACGGCGGCCGTTGCCTGGCGATTGCTGCGGCTGCGGCTGCCCGAGTCGCGCCCGACTCTGTACGCCGTGGCGATCGGCCTAGGAGTCGCCCAGTTGATGTGGGGGATGTACTATCTTCCGCTGGCGGCGTTTCAGCCGGCGCTCGTCCTCGGGCTGATCGCCTATCTGGCGATCCAGACCGTAGTGACTCTGCTGCGCCAGCGGCTGACCCGGGCACGAGCCCTGGAATACGCGGCGGTGGCCGGACTGGGGATGGTCGGTGTCTTCCTGCTGACGTAAGGAGTCAAAAGGATTCGAGAAGACTCACCCCTCACCCTACCCTCTCCCCAAGGGGAGAGGGCGGGCCCCCTCCCCCCAGAGGGGGGAGGGTTGGGGTGAGGGGTGAGTCTTCAAGAGGACGGCTGACCATCTACGCCTCTCGTCTCGGGAGCCGGGCCGACTTGGCGCGCTTGCCGCCACGCGAGGCGCGCGCTCGAATTCCAACGAGGCGCTCTTCGCCGCGGCGCAGCCGCTGTAGGTTCGGGCGAAGCGCCAACAGCATCAGGATTTCCGCCCCCACCCCAAACCCGACATACGCCCAGGGCACGTGGCCGGCCTTGGCTTGAACGGCCAGGGTGAGCGTCATCAGGGCGCCGACGGAGAGCGTTGCCACCGACGCATAGCCGATGCCGAAGAGCAGCAGGGGCACGACCGGGATGACCCACGCCAGCGCCGGTGAGAGGGCAATTCCGCAGCCGACCGCCGTCGCTCCGCCGGCGCCTCCGCGGAATCGCAGGCGTCCCTGGCTGCGGTCCATCAAGAATACGGAATGATTGTGGCCGAGGACAGCCAGGATCCCGGCGCCGGCCTGAACCCACGGGGCCCCCGGCGCAAGCGCCTGGGCCAGCAGCACGGCCGCACCGCCTTTGAGCACGTCACCGATGGCCGTCACCAGCCCGGCCCAGAAGCCGGCGGTGCGCATGACGTTGGTACCGCCGGTGCGGCCGCTGTGTTCGTTGAGGACGTTCTTGCCGGTGGACAGACGGACGACCACCAGCCCAATGGGAACGGATCCGATCAGGTAGCCCGCGGTCAGCGGCACGATCACCGTGAAGATGGCGCTCGGAAGAATCCAGTTCGTCACTCGGGCACCCCGTTGCCAGCCATCATTGCACCGACGAGTCAGGCTCCTGCGATCTGGAGCGGCATCTCCGTCACGCGCCCTTCGTCGACGAGGAAGGCCCTCGCCTCCCACCCCTGCTCCCCAGGGGCGCAGACGACGAGCGCCGCCTCGGGGTACCGCCACTCGCGCACATCGCTTTGAGAAACACCGAACGGACCGCCCGGGTGCGAATGGAAGGCGCCCATCAGGTCCAGCCCGAGGGCCTCGAGCCGGCCGAGGGCCTCCACCAGCGCCCGAGGCTCCATCGTGTAGTGGACCGGGCTGTGTTCGACGTTCTCGATCGGTACCACCAAGTCCACCCGGTCGGCCCGGCCGGCGAGGAGGCCGCTGCCCTCTTCCGGCAGGCAGGCCTCCAGGTGGGCTACGATTTCGTCCCACTGGGCGGCGCTCAGGCGAATCCGCTGCTGGGCCATTCCGAGGGATTGTATCCTCACGCGGCGGGGAGGAATCGCCGGTGCGTGCCCCGCCAGGTGTGGTAGATTGCAGTCACGGCGGAGCTCCTGCCCGGCAGCGCGGGACCTCGAACAGCATCCACCATCACACCGCCACCGAGGGCCGACGACATGGAACCCCTGGATCGTCCCAACGCCTCCATCCCGGATTTGCCCCGATGAACGCTCACGCGGTGGGCAGCAAGGCCGAAGAACCGTCCCGGCGCCGAGAAATGCATCCGGCGCCCGCACCGTACGAGCTGGAGTTCCACGAACATCACGACCCGCACCACCAGGCGTCGGCGATCTCCGACGTGATCCTGGGAGGGCAGGACGGGCTGGTGAACGTGCTTGGCATCGCTCTGGGGGTCGCCGCCGCCACGCAAGACCCTCGCATCATCCTGGCGGCCGGCATGGCCGCCACGTTCGCCGAGTCGGTCTCGATGGCGGCGGTGGCCTTCACCTCGCGCCGGGCGGACCAGGATTACTACGAAAGCGAGAAGGCTCGCGAGTTCCGCCATCTGCGCCTGGTTCCCGCCGTCGAGCAGGAGGAAGTGCGGGCAATCTACGCCGCCAAGGGCTTCCAGGGTGAAGCCCTCGACGGGATCGTCCGTACGATCACGGCCGACGAGGACGTGTGGGTCGGCGTGATGATGGCCGAGGAACTGCGCTTGTCGCCGGTCGATCACCGGGCGGCGGTGAAGTCCGCGCTCATCGTCGGAGTCGCCGCCATCATCGGCTCGCTGATTCCCTTGACCCCGTTCATCCTGTTGCCGATCGTGCCGGCGATGGTTGCCTCGCTGGTGGTGGCCGCCGGCACCCTCTTCGCCGTCGGCGCGTTCAAGGCCCGTCTGACCGTCGGCCGCCCTGGGCGGAGCGGCCTGGAGATGGCACTCATCGGCACCGCCAGCGCGTTGGTGGGGTACGTCGTTGGGCTGTTCTTCAGAGTACCGGGATAGTCTAGACCGGCGATCTTCCCGATTTCGCCGGATGGTCGACGTCCGTCTTAGAGTCGTCGCCCCCGCGTAGGCGGGGGCCCAGGCGATGGTCCCTGGATTCCCGCTTCCGCGGGAATGACGTGCTCTTGATGTAACCCCGCAAATTGCGCTTCGCACACCTGTCCCGGTGTCCTTCGGGATCCCGAAGGGGAAGCGGGGGTCCAGTCCAGCCCGAATTCGAAGTCTGGATTCCCGCCTCCGCGGGAATGACATCTTTCGTCCTGGTCAGCCCCCGCCAACGGCGTGGATGCCGCCGTCGGTGAGCGCCCGCAGATCCCCCAGGGCCTTCTTGACGTCCTGCACTGTCAGCTTTCGTCCTGAACCGTCGACGGATGTCAGGCGGCCGGCGGAGGCCTGCTCCTCGGCCAGCTCGCGAATGGAACGATCCTGCTCCAGCGCCCGCTTGACCAGCTCGGCGGCGGCGGCGTAGCCGATGAGCGGGGTGAGGGCGGTGGCGACGATGGCGTTGCGCTCGAGCCATCCCGTGGCCCGCGCCGGGTTGGCCTGCAGCCCGAGGACGGCGCGTTGGGTGAACGAGCGCACAGCCCCGATTGTCACGTGCATCATCTCGAACAGGTTGTGGGCGATCACCGGCATCATCACGTTCAGCTCGAGTTGGCCAGCTTGCGCACCCAGGGCGACCGTCGTGTCACAACCGATGATGTGGAACATGGCCATGTTGAGCATCTCGGCCTGCACCGGGTTGACCTTCCCGGGCATGATGCTGGAACCCGGTTGCAATGCCGGCAGGCGCAGCTCATCCAGGCCCGTCGCCGGGCCGGAGGCCAGCAAGCGGAAGTCGTTGGCGATGCGCGTGAGGGTGATCGCCAGCGTCCGAAGCGAGGCCGAGAAGTCGGCCATGTCGGCCATCGACTGCATCGCCTCGAAGAGATTGTCGCAGGTCTGCAGCTCCCGGCCAGCCAGCTCGCTCAGGCGGCGCACCATGCGGGCATGGTATTCGGGATGGGCGTTGAGGCCCGTGCCCACGGCCGTGCCGCCGATGCCCAGCCGGCGCAGACCGTCAGCCGACCGACGGATGCGATCCCCGTCGCGGGCCACGGCCGTGGCGTAGCCCCCAAACTCCTGGCCGAGGCGCAGTGGGACGGCGTCCTGCAAATGAGTCCGGCCAGACTTGACGATCGGGTCGAACTCCTCCGCCTTGCGCTGGAGCGCCAACGCCAGGTCCGCCACGACCCCGAGCAGTTCGTCCAGGCGCCACAGGCAGCCCAGGCGGATGGCCGTCGGAATGGCGTCGTTCGTCGACTGGGCCATGTTGACGTGATCGTTGGGATGGACGCGGTACTCGCCCAACTGCCCGCCCATGAGCTGGGTGGCGCGGTTGGCGATGACCTCGTTGGCATTCATGTTGTGGCTGGTGCCGGCGCCGGCCTGGAACGGGTCGACGACGAATTGGTCGTCCCAATTTCCCGCCCGGACCTCTTCGGCGGCGCCGGCGATGGCCTCAGCCACCGCCGGGTCGAGCAGCCCCAGTGCCGCGTTGACCTCGGCCGCGGCGCGTTTGACCGTGGCCATCGACCAGATGAACGCGCGATACGGTCGCAGACCGCTGATCGGGAAGTTCTCGACCGCCCTGGTGGTCTGCGCCCCGTACAACGCGTTCTGGGGGACGCGCACCTCGCCCAGGGAATCGCGCTCGAGGCGAAAACCCTCCGCGCCGCTCATTGTCCTTCCTCCCGCCCGGCGTCGGCTGCCACCGCCGCAAAGGGCTGCAGGACGTGAAGGGAGGGAGCCGATCGGCTCCCTCCCGGATGATCGTTTGGCGCCGGCCCGTTACTTCTCCAGCGCCTTGTAGCCCGGCCCGGTCTTGAAGTAATCGTAGTTTGGCTTTGTATCCGGCGTCAGGTCGACGACCTCGCCCGCCGCCAGGGCCTTGGTGTGATCGAGGTGGACGGCTTCGCCATGATGGTCCTTGCCGTCAAAGGGTTGATCGAAGCCGGCGGTTCCGGCGGGCATGCTCAGGCGATCGGTCGCCTTTGCGGCGTAAGCCGATGGAACTTCGTCCTCGGTGAAGATGGCCTCGAAGGGACATTCGGGGATGCAGGCCCCGCAGTCGATGCAGGTGTCGGGATCGATGTAGAACCACGGCCACTGCTCGACCGGCTTGCCCGGCACAATGCACTCTACCGGGCAAACGTCGACGCAGCCGGCGTCGCGCAGGCAGAGGCTGGTGATAATGTGTGTCATGCTGGAAATCCTCCCGGAGGATAGGGGTTGTAAGGGCAGCCTCAGCCGCGCGCCGCCTGGTAGCGGCGATCGGCCTCGGCCCAGTTCACGACGTTCCACCAGGCGGTCACGTAGTCGGCCCGGCGGTTCTGATACTTGAGATAGTAGGCATGCTCCCAGACGTCGAGCCCCAACACCGGCGTCTGCCCGTCGGTCAGCGGTGAATCCTGATTGGCTGTCGAGACGACCTTGAGGTCGCCTTTGTCGACGACCAGCCAGGCCCAACCGCTGCCGAACCGTCCCATGGCCGCCTTGGCCAATGTTTCTCGGAACGCATCGAAGGAATTGAAGGACTTGTCGATCGCGTTGGCCAGATCGCCCTTGGGCGACCCCCCCTGCCCCGGCCCCATCAACGTCCAGAACATCGTGTGATTGGCGTGGCCACCCCCGTTGTTGCGCACGGCGGTGCGGACGGCCTCGGGGACGGCCGCCAGGTCGCGCACGATCTCTTCGACCGGTTTGCCCATCCACGCCGGATGTGCCTCAAGGGCATTGTTCAGGTTGGTCACGTAGGCCGCGTGATGCTTCCCATGGTGGATTTCCATCGTGCGGGCATCGATGTGCGGCTCTAAGGCATCGTGGGGGTATGGGAGAGGCGGGAGTTCGAAAGGCATCGGAAGCTACCTCCAATTGGGGTCGGCGATCACCGATGATCGCGGCGGGGCGGAAATGGACGAGACAACGTGCAGAACCGCCAGCGAGAGCATTCTAGTCCGCCGGAAGGGATATTGTCAAGCAAGCTCATGGAAATCCCGTGCGACGAACGTCCCGATCCAGCGGAGCCTCGGGTCTAGGCTCCCGGGTACAATGGAGACCGTTCGGTGCGCCCGCCCGCTAGAGGGATTTCGACATGCAGCTTCGGTGTTATCGTTGTGGCTGGAGCTTCTCCCTGAGCCGGGAACAGGTCGATTTCGCTCTGGAGTCGGCGCGGGCCAAGGGAGGGCAGCACTACGATGTCCACTGCACCCGCTGCCGGACGGTCAACAAAGTTCCCGTCAAGCAACTCGAGAAGGCCGCGCCCCGACCGGCCGCCCCGGCCGCGGGCGATGGATAGCAGTCAGCGAAAATAGGGCGGTTACCTCTTGCCCCCACCCCTGACCCTCGCGAAGCAGCCCGTAGCGGAGCGCAGGGCCTCCCCCGGCCCGCAGGATTCAGGCCATGGGGAACAGGGCCGGAGGAGAGGAGAGGACTTCTAAGGAGGCGGGGGGCC
>CAZMVJ010000069.1:0-13687 GCA_964569445.1 uncultured Anaerolineaceae bacterium
CCCCTCCCCCTGCAGGAAAGCTTGGGACGCGAGCCCACGCGGGCGCAGGGGGAGGAGTCAGGGGAGGGGGTTGGAAGGCGGGCTCCGTTTTTCCCCACCCTGCTAGGAGCTTCCTCCCACGGGAACGGTGCGCTTCGCCTGGCTCCTCATGCCGACGCCGGAGGCTCATGCCACGCTCCCGTCAATCCTTGGGCGCATACAGGCAAACACCGACTTCATCGAAACACTGGGCGAGTTGATAGAACTCGAGGAGTGGGCCGGAGACATGCTCCACCCACGCGTCGTTCTCCTCACCGAAGGCCCGGAAGCGGCCCTGGAACTGATCCGTCACCGGATCGACGACGATCAGCGCGAAGCGATGGTCGGCGAGGTCCTGGCGGAAGCGGTCAAGGTAGACGCGATTGGCGCCCATCGCCTGGTTCATCAGGTCCTTCAGCTCGTAGTCGAGGACGAGGGGGATGTCGGGCAGCTGCCCGAAGGCGAAGAGCTGCCGCTGGTCGATGAACAAGACCTCGCCATGGCGGGCGGCCGCTTGCGCCGCCGCATGCACGCGCTGCAGCGAGGCGCCGACGACGGAGGGCGGAGGCAAGGCCAGCGGGGCGGAGGCCTGGATGGCGAGGGCCGAAGGGATCAGCACCGTCAGGCCCAGCAGGACTTCCGCTCGATCGATGGCGATTTCAAGCCGATCGCCCAGCGCCGCCAACCCGATCGCCGCCAGAAAGACGAGGCCCATCAGGAGCATATCCAGGTTGTGGAGGTTGTTGCCTCCGCCGATCTTGACGGAAGCCGCCAGGCCGACCACCAGGAACGCGCCGAGGACCGCCAGCACTCCGAAAGCTTGAAGTCGATCCCACCGCACGATCCGGCGCGCCACCCATACCACGAGCAGGATCACGAGTGGACTCAGGACAAGGGCAAGGGAAGGAAGGATCCCATGGGGGTTCGTGGGGCTGGGGAGCAGCCGATACCACAACAGCGTCTGGCGGGCCGTTGTGGCGAAGGCCGCCTCGGGTTGCGGGAACGCCAAGGACATGAAGAGCTGAGACGCCAGCGCTCCCCCGAGGCCGGCAAGGCCAATCGCCACCGGGGTTCGCAGTCGGCGGACGATCCGCGCGTTCGGCGGTTCGTCCAGGAGCGACCACATCCCCGCCAACATCGCCGGTGCCACCAGCCACGTCCATCGGCTGACGCCGGCATAGAGGCAGGCCAGGAACGTGAAGACCGCCGTTCGGGCCGGCCGCCGCCGATCGTATCCGACGGCGAGGATCAGCCCGCTGACGATCAGCGGCGCGTAGACCGGGCCCTGGTTGATGAACAGCAGGCTCCACAGGGCGAACGACCACCGCCCCGCCCGAGCGTGCACGCCTCCCATCCGGGAGCTGAGCGCCAGGCCCAGCAGGAAGTAGGGCACCGTCCATAGGACCACATCCCATAGGCGAGCGACCTGAATCGAAACATCCGGGATCAAGAACACCAGCCCCCACAGGCCATGTCGACCGGGAGCGAAGTACGAAGGAAAGGAGAACTCGCCCGCCACCTGGTAGGCGGCGCGCCCGAAGAGGAGCGAGTAGTCCCACAGACGGTTGCCTTCCGACCAGCCCAGCGAAAACGGATAGGCGGTGACCAGCCTCAGGCGAGTGACGACGACGTAGACGGAAGCCAGCGCCATCACGGCCGAGCCCAGCCGGGCCCCGTAGCCCCAGCCGGGGATCGGCAAAAAGAGCGCCGCGCCGAGGCCAGCCCCCAGCAACAGCAGCAGGCGAAGCGAGAAGATCTGGAGCGTGTCGACATCGTGCGCAAGGAGCAGGGCGCCTGCGGCCAAGAGGCAGGCGATCGTCAACACCCAGCCCCACGCGCGAGGCAGGCTCTGCGCTTTCGCTTCCAGCGGTCCCGCCGCCCTCAGGAATCGAACGGGGTTCACGGCCGCCGCCACGGCGGCGCCGCCGGCGACGACGGCCAGAACGAGGTAAGCCGTGAGATAGACCGCCCAGCGCGACGAGAGGCTCCCGGCGATCGTCCCTGTCCCGCTGGCGACGCCCCAGAGGTCCCAAGCCACCCAGGCGAGCAGGATCAGACTGAGGAACGCCAGGCTTCGAGTGCGGCGGGCGGTGCGGCGCGGCGCCCCCTCGGGGCCCGCCGTCCGTGCTCCCCGACCGATATCGGGCGCCGGGCTCATTCTCCACCCTCCGCCCGGCGGGCGCGGGCGGAAGCGAGCGAGCCGGGAAGCCAGATCGCGCCGGGCACGGTCGAGAGCATCACCAGGGCGCGCGTGATCAGCGCCAGCGCGGCGGCCTGTTCGGCTGTCGACCCGAGCTGCGAATAGAGCGCGATCATCGCTGCTTCGCGGACGCCCAGGGCATTGAAAGAGATCGGGATCTGCGAAAGGAAATAGGTGATCCCGGTGACGGAAGCGACCTGGAGCGGCGTCACCTCGATCCCCAGGCCGTAGGCGACGAACCAGATGCACATGACGTACGCCACGATGGCCAAGGCCGCCGCGACCAGAGCGCCCAGGAGGGATTGGGGTCGGGCCAGCCACGGTCGGAGGACGTCACCCAGCCTGCGCCCGAAGCGAGCCACCGGTGCCGTCCAACCGGCGCCCACGGCCGACGCCGCCGGGCTCCCCTTCAGCAAGGGAACCAGGACCGGGCCAAAGGTCGCCAGACTCAGCGGAAGGACGAACAGCATCGCCGTTACGCCGATGCCCCGGTCGACCACCACCGATGCGATCCCGACGGTGGAACTTGGCGAGCGCGGCAGGATGCCGGCGATCCGGATGACGTCTCCCCCGATCGTGCCTGGCAGAAAGTTGGAGGCGAATAGACCGGATGAGGTCAAACGGAAAGCCATCCGGTAGTCGACCCGGATCGCCTGATAGTGCATGAGGATCCACCACCGCAACGTGCTGAGACCCTGTGAGGCAAAGGCCAGTCCGAGGGCAAGAAGCAGGAGGTACCCCGGGATCCCCGCCGCAAAGGCCTGGATCGCATGCCAATCCTGCCGTGACAAAATCCAGGCCAGCAGCCCCAGCGAGGCCAGCGTGCCGGCGATCTGCAGCCAGCCACGGCTGCGTTTGGGGTTCGGCGCGGCATCGATCATGCGGCGCCCCCCCGAACCAGCGCTTCCAGCGACATCGCCAATCGCTCCCCTCCGGCCCGCACGGCCGGCCTTTGTGACGGGATTTCCAGAGAGTACGCGGGGATTCGCTTCGCCAGCGCGCGCAGAGTTTCCGTCTCGGAGCTGCGCCACGTCTCGAGCCAGCGATCGGCGGCCGCGTCGACGTCGGCTTGTCGAACCAGGCGCAGGAAGTGGCGCGCTTCCTGGAAGTTGACTTCGATCAATGCCTCGATCGGGAACGCTCCCGATGCCAGCCGGGTGAGGCGTGGTTGGTCGCCTGCGCCGCGCTGCAACAGAACGATCGCCGCGGCCTCCGCCTGCGGGGCGACCGTTCGACCCGGCCAGAGCCGTGCTGCCCCGAGGCGTAGCGGCAACTTCACCCCGAGCCCGCGTCGCAGCCACCACTGGAGCCTCAGGCGGAGGCGCTCCGATGGCCGCAGGCGATCACCCAACTCCGGCACCCACGTCATCAAGTTCTGATACAGATGGGAGCGAGTCGGATAGGCCAGGCTCGTTCCGTCGGATCGCAGGAAGACATAGTCATCAGCGTGGAGGCACCAGCGCGGATCCCCGTACGCCAGCAGGAGCGACGCCGTCGTCGTCTTGCCGACGCCGCCGCTCCCGGTGAGGATCAGGCTTCGCCCCTCCAGCGCCACCGAGGCGGCGTGCAGCAGGAGGGTCTGGCGTCGACTGACGAGATAGCGCAACGCCGGGTGGACCATCATGTGGTGGACCATGGGGATGGCCGCGCGATTTCCGGCCGCATCCAGCTCGACACGATCCGGGCCAACCTGCAGGCGATAGTTCCAGCGCGCCAGGAGCTTGTGGGTATGGCGACGGTAGCCCGGCGGCACGGCTCCGAAAGCGGGTCGTCGCTCCCATGCCAGCGACACCTTCGCCTCGGGACTCTCCGCCGCGCCTCGAAAGAAGGCGTACTCCGCAGCGAAGAAGTCGATGGCCGCCGCGTCTGCCGAGGCCAATTCGAGCCCGGCCAGGCGATGGAAATCGTAGGCGGCCTGCGGAGTCATTTCCGCATCGCTCCGCCGAGGATCGCCTCGTACGTTTCGGCGACCTTGGCCACGTCGAAAGCGGAAGCCATGGAATGGCTGCCAGCCTTGAGCCCGGCCAGCAGGGTTCGGTTTTCCAGGCAGCTCCGCAGCGCTCGAACGAACCCGTCGCGATCGCCGGGGGTGAGGCCGTAGCCGTTGACCCCATCGACGATCAACTCGCTCAGCCCGCCGACGCGGCTTCCGACGATCGCCACCCCATGGACCAGCGCCTGCACCCCGACCACCGGCAGCCCTTCGGCGTGCGAAGGCATCAGCAGGATGTCGGCCGCGGCCAGCTCCCGATCCGCCGCCTCCGGCTCCAGCCATCCGGTCAGGCGCACGCGCTCGGAGAGCCCGGCCTGCCGGATTCTCTCTTCTACGGCCGGCCGCAGCGGACCGTCGCCGACGAGCACCGCCTGCCAGGGCGCGTCGGCGATCTCCGCCAGCACTTCCACGGCGAAGAGCGGATCCTTCTGCCGTTGAAACCGGCCGACGAACGCGATGACCGGCGGCGAAGCAACGGGCGCTGCCTGGCGGGATCGGCCATCGAGGGGTACGCCGTTCGGGACGACGCGGATCGGAACGTCGTAGCGGCGCCGCGCCAGGTCGCGCGTGTACTCACTGACCGCCACGACGGCCGCCGCCCTGCGCCAGATCGGCGGTGTGAGCCGGCCGATCCAGCGGAACCAGCTCGAGGTCTTCTCGGGAACGCCGCCGGGGACATCCCCGAGGTGCACCGTCAGGACGTAGCGGATGCCGGTCAGGCGGGAAACCAGCCAGGCGGCGGCCCCGGTCGGCACGGCGAAGTGCGCGTGGAGCACGTCCGGCTTCCAGGTCCACACAAGCAGTATTCCCTTGACCCCTGCGGCGGCAACGTAGCTCAACATCGACAGGAAGGAGGCGCGCGAGGCCGAACGACGGCCGGTTCGCAGTCGGACGACTTCGACACCGGCTTCAACTTCCCGCCCGCGGGTCCCGCGGATTCCGGTCGTCAGGATCAGCAGTTGGTGACCCCGTCGCTCGAGCGCCTGAGCCAGGAACGCGCTGACCCGGCCGCCGCCTCCGCCCACCGGCGGATACTCGAAGTTCAAGACCAGGATTCGCACCGGCTCAACTTCCCGCCTCGACGGCGTCGCCCGACCGGACGCGAGGCAGCAATCGGCCGAGGAAGAACGCTCCCGGCAGGCTGGCCAACATCTGCAGCAACCGGATCGATACGGCCAAGACCAGGACCACATCGGTCGGCAGACCGAGCAGCCGGGTAAAGATGAAGGTCAGTGCCACCTCCTGGATGCCGAGGCCGTTCAGCGAGATCGGGAAGAGCGTGATGAAGTAGACCAGGCTCCATGCTCCTGCCACGGCGAAAAAGGTGCTCGGCGCACCCATCCCATCGAGCAGGAGCAGGATTGTGCCGAAAAGCAGCGCCATGTGGGCGAACGTCCAGCCAAAGGCCAATGCAATCGAGGCGGGGTTGCGACGCCAAAGTCCGAACGCCTGCCAGACCCGGCGCAGCGCGGACCGGACGGCGGAGGCCGGGCGCCTGAGCCATTCCGGCACGTCCCAGGCGGAGGCCAGCAGAATGCCCGGACCGAGCCAGCGTCCCAGACCCGGGTCGCCGATTCCCTGGGCCAGGGCCAAGGGCAAAGCGAAGGCCATCGCCGCCATGCCCACCAGCCGGTCGACGATCAGCGAGGCGGCGGCCACGGCCCGGTCGACTTCGAGCTGAAAGGCGCCTGCCAGGCGAACCAGGTCTCCCCCGACGGTCGTCGGGAGGAAATTCGTGGCGAACAGCCCGGCGAAAGTGATTTCGATCGTTGCGCGCGGACGGACCGGAGCCTGGGCGCCCCGCAGCAACGCGTGCCACCGGCCGGCCACGGCCAGCCGTGAAGCAAAGGTCGCTGCCAGGGCCAGGATCATCCGTCCGATGCCGATCCCGGCCACGAGCCGGCGGACTTGATTCCAATCCTCGGAGGCCAACAGGACAAAGAGCAGGAGCAGACCGGCGGCGGAGACCGCCGCGCGCAGCAGCGTGATCCAGCGCGATCGGGAAGAGGCCGTCAAGAGTGATCGGCGGGGAGGTTCAGTTTCCGACGGACCGAATACGTCGGCTTGGCCTGCGACTCATGGTAGGTGCGGATCAGCAGCTCCGCGATCAGGCCCATCAGAATCGCCTGGGCGCCCAGGATGATCAGCATCGTGCTCGTCTGGAAGAGGGGGGAACGCGTCACCGAAACGTTCTCCGTCAGACGGCGGAAGAGGAGTACGGCCAGCACGAACAGGCTGGGCAGGATCAGCGCCATCCCCGCCCCACCGAAAAGGTAGATCGGCTTGTTGGCATAGCTGATCAGGAACTTGACAGTGAAGAGGTCGAGCAGCACTTTGATGGTGCGTTCCAGGCCGTACTTGGTCTTGCCCAACCGCCGCGGATAGTGCTGCACCGGTACTTCGATGATCTTTGCCCCGACCGCCCCGGCGTAGGCGGGGATGAATCGGTGCATTTCGCCGTACAGACGGAACCCTCCCAACACCTCACGGCGGTAGGCCTTGAGCGTGCAGCCGTAGTCATGCAGAGGCACGCCGGTCACCCAGGAGATCAGGCTGTTGGCCATGCGGGAAGGGAGCGTGCGGGTCAGGAAGGCGTCCTTGCGCCGGACGCGCCAGCCCGACACGACGTCGTAGCCTTCGCCGATCTTGTCCAGCATCATCGGGATGTCGGCCGGGTCGTTTTGCAGGTCGGCATCGATCAGCACGATGACCTCGCCCTGGGAGTGGTCGATCCCGGCGGCGATGGCCGCCGTTTGCCCGAAATTGCGCCTCAGCTCGACGACCCGGACACGGGCCGGATCGGTCCGGGCCAGGCGCTCCAGCTCCTGGCGGCTCCCGTCGGTCGAGCCGTCATCGACGAAGACCAGCTCCACCTTGCGGCCGCCGAGGGCATCGCGCAACGCCTGATACAGCGGAGGCAAGTTCTCGCGTTCGTTGAAGATCGGGATAACGACGGAGACGTCCATCGGGACCGGCCGGCGGCCTCAGTCGACCCCGGCCCGGGCGCCCTGGAGCACCGGGCGGACGCTGTTGTCCCAGCGGTGCCAGTCACTGAAGTGCTTCTTCAGCAAAGCGACCCCTTCGCCGGGCGCCGCCAGTCCGAGCGCTTCCAGATCGGCATCGACCATGATGCGGGCCAGGGCCTTGTAGTCGACCTTCGGTTCCCAGTCGAGCAGGCGACGGGCCTTGCCGGCGTCGGCCCGCAGGTCATCGACCTCGGTCGGGCGGAAGTAGCGCGGGTCGATCTCGACGTGCTCCCGCCAGTCGAGTCCGGCGTAACCGAAGGCCTCCGCCACGAACGCTTCGATGGTCGGCGCCACACCGGTGCCGATGACAAAATCCTCCGGGCGATCGAACTGCAGCATGCGCCACATGGCTTCGACGTATTCCGGGGCGTAGCCGTAGTCGCGGCGCGACTTGAGGTTCCCCAGATAGAGCTTGTGTTGCATCCCGCCTTTGATGCGGGCAATCGCCCGCGTGACCTTGCGCGTCAGGAACGTCTCCCCGCGCCGCGGGCTCTCGTGGTTGAACAGGATCCCGTTGACGGCGAACATGCCGTAGGCCTCGCGGTAGTTCACCGCCATCCAGTAGGCGTAGATCTTGGCCACCCCGTACGGGCTGCGCGGCCGGAAAGGCGTCGTCTCCGACTGCGGCGGCGGCGCCGAGCCGAACATCTCGCTCGACGATGCCTGATAGAAACGGGCCCGCACGCCGGCCCGCCGGATCCGCTCCAGAATCCGGGTCGTCCCCAGGCCGGTCACCTGCCCGGTGTATTCCGGCATCTCGAACGACACCATCACGTGCGACTGCGCCCCGAGGTGGTAGATCTCGTCGGGCTGGAGGCCGTGGATCATATTGGTCAGCTGCTCGGCATTGGTCAGATCGCCGTAGTGCAGGAACAAGCGGGCCGCCGGATCGTGCGGGTCCTGGTAGACATGCTCGATGCGCTCGGTGTTGAAGGTGCTCGCCTTGCGGATCAGCCCATGGACTTCATACCCCTTGCTGAGCAGGAGCTCGGCCAGGTATGAGCCATCCTGACCTGTGACACCGGTGATGAGCGCTTTCTGCATCGGCCCGCCTCGATTCCAAAATTCAGCGTCTGAATTATACAGCCGCGCGAAAGGCCGTCAAGATGATCGACGTTTCCTGCCGTACCACAGCCCCCCTGCGAACAGCGCCGCCCCTGATAGAGCGACGAGCCCGAAGGTCCGGTACAGGCTCAGGCGCGGGATATGGTAGTACCGGCCGGCATACCACCAGCTCATGACCGCCGCCTCGACTCCGATCAGCGCGTAGCACCACACCAACCAGAAGTCCCGACGTCCACGAGCCAAATCCCAGGCCCACCCGAACAGGACCGCCACGACGGGCAGGAGCGCCGCCCGGTAACGAGGGCTGTCCCATTGATCGCCGGCAAAACGATACGAGATCAGCAGCGCCGAGAGCAGCGCCACAACGGTTAGAAAAGTGGCCAGGCTCCGCCATCCCGTCAGTCGCGGCGCCGTCCATGTCGCATAGAGCAAGATCGGAAGGACGGCGAACCAACCCAACGCGCGCAAGACCATCACCACGCGCATCAGGACCACACCGGAATTATCCATCAGGGCGGCCGGCAGGAACGGCTGAACCATCCCATACAGAGTTGCCAGTGGAACGTGCGCCCAGTCCGGCGTCCTGCCGAAGATGTCTTGAATCCAGCCGGAGGCCAGTTGCAGCTTATGCAGCTCGAATTCAACGCCGGAAAGCCAATAGGCGATCGCCCCAGCGGGACCCGAAGCGCTTCCCGGCAGTCCGCTCCAGGCGCGGACTGTCAGGAAGGCGGCCAGGAGCACCAGTCCCCCCACCCCTAAGGCGAGCCAGCGAGCCGATCGAGGGCGGACGCCTCGTTCCCAAACCCAGGCCATCCCGATGAGGAGGGCTGTCACGACGCCGAACGGCGGCGAGATCGCCAAGTTCAGCAGGCTGCCAACGACGATCCATCCCGCTCCGGCACGCGAATCGCCTTCCCGCAAGCAGGCATACCCGTAGAACGCAGCGGCGACGCCGGCCATGATGAACGGCTCCCGCATTGGCTGCGACCCCAAGAGGACGGCTTCCGGATAGAGGGCGACGACCCAGGCCGATAGGGCGGCGACTCGGACCCCAAACGTCCTTCGTGCGAAACCCCAGGTGAAGAGGACAGCGAGCGCGCCGAACAAGGCCGCGCCGGCCGTCGGCAGCACGGTCGAGTCGACCTGCGGGCCGAAGACCCGGTAGACCGTTGCCGTCAGAAACAGCAGCGTGCCGTACTGATCCCCCTTGCCGCTGTCGAAGGAATCCAGAAGGCTCGTCTCCGTCCGTCCGATCGACCACGCCGAACGATCGCGCTCGAACGCATCCGGGAAGAAGAATCCCTGGCTGTGATGAACGACATCGTTCCCATACACCGGCAGCGCCGGGACCCATGCCAACCCGACGGCGAGCCTGAGGAAGAGGCCGATGACAAATGCCATCAGCAAGCCGCGCGCCGGTTCGTCGCCCACGATCTGGCGCCCGATCCAGCCGCAGGCGATGCCGGCAACGATGCCGATCACCAGGTAGGCGAGCCACGCCGCCGGAGCCGGCTTGTCGCAGACGGCCAACCCGAAGCCGACGAGTCCGCCACCGACGATCCACACTCCGAGTCGGCGGCTCGAGAGGCTCATGAGCGGCCCCGTTCACGGCGCAGAATCACGTCCCCCCCAACGATGACGACGTAGAAGACCACGGCTTGCAAGGGTATCAGAAAGCGAGGATTGTCCCCGTGATCGGCGAATGCCTGCACGACCGACGTAAACCAAATGAAGCCCCACGGGGCCAGCCACAGGCGATCGCGCAGCAGGCCGCTGTACCGCCGGAAGCGAAGGATCACCCACGCGCTGAGAAGCAGAAACGCGGCGTTGGCGGCCAACATCAGGGCGCGGCCGACGGCCGCCCACGGCCGCAGCACATCCGCCACCGCCGGCGAGGCTGCCTGCGCCGGATCCCAATAGACCGGGGCCTTCCAGAAATCGACCCAGCCTTCGGCGACGTTGCGCAGGTAGAGGTCCGGGTGGGCCCGAATCAGCTTCAACGAGAGGCGCTGCATTTCGCGCGACAGATCGTAAAACCCCAAGCCGCTGACCTCGGTCAGCTCGGGGATGGCCTCCCAGATCGTGTTGGTCTGGTTGCCGCGTTCGGCGATGCGCGCCTCCCGGTATTCCAGGTAGGTGTCGCGCAGGACGGCATCCTCATCGGGCAGGTACTCGAAGAAGACGCCGGCATGCTGCACCAGGTTGTAGCCGCCCATCGTCGTGGGCGCCAGGAACCCAAAGGCGTTGTAGATGTAGCTGACCCAGCTCCCGAGTAACAGGAGCGCCGCCGCCAGGAACAACGCCGAGCGGAGCAGCCGGCCTTGCCGCCGACCGCCACCGGCCGCCCACACGAAAGGAAGCAGCCAGAGCGTCAAAGGGTAGAAGAGAATGCGCACGAGGCCGACGGCCCCAGAGGTCAGGCCGAGGGCGAGGGCCGACGCGCCTCGGGCCCAACCAGCGGTGCGCTCCAAGGAGATCAGCAGAACGAAACTGAGGACCAGCAGGAAGGCGGTCAACGTCTCTGTCAGGAGATTGGCTTCGAACAGGAACAACGCGGGAACCAGGGTGTACGCAAAGGCAACCACCGCCGCCAGGGACGTCCGGCGGGTCGTCTGCCAGGTCCAGCTGTACAACAGCATCGTGATCAGCAACCCTAGAACCAACTGGGCGGCGAAGACGCGATCGGGGTCTACCCCGATCAACGCCACGAACGCCGGGTAGCCGGGGACGCGCGTGCCGTCATAACCGTCGAGCGTCAGGCGGGCCAGCACCTCCGCCGATCGGAAGTAGGACCCGGTGTCGCCGTAACTCACAGGACCGTACACCCGCCACAGGAGGACCCGCTGCACCGCACCGACCAGGGCCACGATCCCTCCGACAATCACGGACGGGTTGGGCGTCAGGCGTCTCATTTCCCGCCGTTCCCCGGCGCCGGCGCGAGCCCCTCCAGCGCGCGCCGCGTCCGTTCCAGCCAGGTGTAGCGCGCCGCTCCCCGGCGTGCCGCCTCTCCCAGCCGGATCCGCCGCGGCTCATCTCCGACAAGACTCTTCAGCGCCGCCTGCCACGCGTCCACCTCCTGCGGATCGAGCAATACGGCGTTGCCGTCGTTCAACACCTCGCGCAAGACGGGTAAGTCGCTCGACAGAATGGGACGGCCGGCGGCCATATACTCGAAGGCCTTCATCGGGCTGGCAAAGGCCGCCGTATCGCCTCCGGAGCTGACAGCGATCGCACGCTGGTACGGCATTAACAGAACGTCGCACGCCGCCTGGATCAACGGAAGGTCACGCTGCGGCACGAACCCGAGCAGGCGCACATTTTGGATCCCCTCCTCTTCGAGCCGAGTCGCCCACCCTCCCAACGCCTCCGGCTCACCGCCGGCCCAGACGAAGACGATCTCCGGCGATCGGCGGGCCAGCTCCAGCATCAGCTCCAGGCCGCGACCGGGATAGAGGTGACCGGTGTAACCGGCGACAAACGCTCCACTCCAGCCGAGTCGGGCGCGCGCCTCTCGTGCTGACGGCAAGCCCTCATAAGGTTCCAGGTCGACCCCGCTCGGAGTGATGACGGTGAACGGCGGCTGCAGCGGCCGGCGATAGCGTGCCTCCAGCCAAGCCCGCAAGGCCTCGGTGATGACCAACAACCGGCGCGCCCCGCGCCCTCCCAGGAACAAGCGAAACAGGGCCGGGCCGGCCACCCCAGCCGGGCGATCGTGCACCTCGAGGACGGTCGGATGGCCGAGTCGGGCGAGTGCCGCCGCCGCTTGGTAGGGCCACACGTACCACAGGTCGGGTTTGGCGCGGATCGATTGCCCCGCGGCGCGCAGACTGAAATCCCAGCGTCGCAGCGCGCCCCACGACGGCACGCGATGCAATTCGAACTCGGCCCGTACATCGTAGATCCGCCGCAGATCCGCCCAGGTGGGCGCCGGGGAAGGACCGGGGGTCCACAACTCGACCTCATGCCCCAGCCGGACCATCGCCTGACAGACCTTCATCACCCGGATCGAGTTGGCTGACCGCGACGGGATGCGCGAGGTGGCGATGGCCGCAATTCGCATGGCGTCAGCCGTTGCCGGCCGGGGCGGCCTGGGCTCGCCCCAGAACCTGCATGGACTTCCGGACCAGGACGCCCGTGGTGACGACGAAATAGCCGCTCAACAACCCGGCCATCGCCATCGCTCCGCCGGCCGGGACCCACAGAATGGAGCCCAGGATCTTGAGCGCCCCCGCGATTCCGTGGACCCAATTCGGATAGTGCGGCATGCCGAGGAGCAGCAGGAGACTTCGATTCCAATAGAAGGTGTTGACCGACGCCGCCCCGATGAGCAACACCACCAGCACCGGGTACGAAGGCAGGAACTCGGCCGTATAGACGAGGCGGATGATCCATGGGCCGAAGACCGCCAGGCCGAAGACGGCCGCCAGCGTCCAGGCCCCGCCGAGCAGGCTCCCGCTGCGCAGCAAGTAGCGCACGTTCGGCCAACGGCGGTGACCGACCTCGACCGCCGTTTCGCGATAGGTCGTGCTGATCATCGGCTCCACCGGCAGGGCGACGATCCCGGCCAGAGCGCGGGCGATCTTGTAGTAGCCCACCTGGACCGGGTCGCTCAGCAATCCCAGCCACAGGAGCTCACTGTCGCGCGTGACGAGGGTGATGGTCGTCGCCAGGTTCGTGCTGGTTGCGAAGCGGGCCATTTCGCGCCAACGCGACGCCAAGGATGGCAGGCGCGCCCGCCACCAGCCGGCGCCCCACCGGCGCCGCGCTTCGACCAGCGCCAGCGCGGTCGTGGCGACGGCCCCGGCGGCCTTGCCCAGCGTATAGACCAGGACGACCTCGGTCAGACCGCCCCCGGAGGCGAAGGCCAACACCATCAGAACGAGAGTCAGCAGGCTCTGACCGACGGTGATCCGCGCCAACAAGCCGAACCGATCGTTGAGTTGAAGCAGTCCGGTGGCGCTCTCGTTCATCAGATTGGCCAGGATCGCCACGCCGTAGAGCATGAAGAGGGGAGTGGCATCGGGATCGTGGGCCAGAACCGTCGCCGCCAGCGGAGCCAGCAGCACGATCAGCACGACGGCCACCAGCGAGCTGGCGATTTCGATCAGACCGGCGGCCTTGAAAGCCGCAGCGGCCCTCTCTTCATCGTCGGCGGCGCCGTATTCGCCGACGTAGCGCACGACCAACTGCCCCATGCGAAACGACGTCAGCCGGTTGACATTGGTGGCGAAGTCGGTCACCAAGCCGATGATGCCGAGCCCCTCCACCCCGATCAGCCGCGCCGCCAGCGCGCCCTGGAGCATGCTGCCGGCCGTCGCCAGCCCGTTGGCCGACAGCAGGTAGCCGGAGTTGCGCAGCATGCGGCGCAACAACGGGTTGGCGGCG
>CAZMVJ010000070.1:0-13549 GCA_964569445.1 uncultured Anaerolineaceae bacterium
CGCAGGTTGTCGGCCTGGGTGTTCAACGTCACGCTGTCGAATCCTCGGCGGGCGAGGTGCTGGATCAGGTCGACGACGAGGTCCGTCGCCAGTCCCTGTCGCTGGTGGCCGGGGTCCACCGCCAGCCGGGCGAGGTGCGCGCCGAAGGGCGAGGCCGTTGTCACCTGATAGGCCACCAGCCGGCCGTCCACTTCGACCCCGGTGGCGACGATCGCCTGGCTCATGGCGGCCGAGAGACTCTCCAGACTGTTGCGCCACAAGGGCGCGAACGCCCGCTCGTCGACGCCGACGACGGCCGGCAGATCGGCCTGACGCAGGGACCGGAGCTGGCCGAGAGTGGACGGGCGCGGTTCGAGAGCTCCGCCGCGCCATTCGAAGAAGACGACGGCGTTCGACTCCCGGAAACCCGCCTCCGTCAGGAGCGGCCGCATCCATTCTCCCGAGAGCAGCGAGGCGACGCGGCCGACCTGCAGGGCGATGCAGGCGGCGGCGGCCTCGGCCCACAGGGGCCGCCAGACGGCCAGCGGTGTTCGACTCGCATCGACACAGAAACTGCGAACCCAGGCTGTCCGATCGGGATCCGGAGGGGAGGCGAAATGGGCCACCAGGCGGTCGCCGTGAAAGGCGAGCAGGTTGGGCTCTTGCGAGAGCAGGTCGAGGGGGTCGCGCCAATCGAGGTGGAAATGGCGCCAATGGGCCCGGCTCAGCAGTCCGGCCACCTCGGATCGGTCGGCTGACCGAGCCCTGCGCAAGACCAGATCCGCACTGGAGCGCATCGGCCTCAGACTCTCGGGAAGCGAAAGGCCTTGGCCGTGATGCGGCGCAGCAGGCGGCGGAACGGGCCGGGCTTGGGGCCGGAGTCGAGAGCCGCCTGGGCCGAGGCAGCCGCGCCGAAGGCGTCGCCGCGGCGGAGCTGCAAACGCGACAGGGCCTGCCACGTCTCCGAATCGCTCGCCCGGTCGCCCGCCGCGCGGAATCCGTCCAACGCCCGCTCGTAGGCGGCAGCCGCTTCGTCGAGTCTCCCGACCGACTCGAGCGCCGCCGCCAGATTGCCGGCGGCCTTGGCGGCCATGACCGCATCCCCTCCCGAGGCGAAGACGGCGGCGGTCCCTTCCACAACTCGCACCGCTTCCTCACCGCGCCCCAGGCCGACGAGCACGACGCATCGATTGTTGGCCATCTCGGCCGCCTTGCGATCGTCGCCGACGCCTTGATAGGCGGATTGGGCGGCGGCGAAGCCGTCGTCGGCAGCCGACAGGTCGCCGCCGCGGTAGGCGGCCATCGCCTGATGCTCGAGCTCGGACGGTTGGGGGATCAAGGAGCGGGGCTCCCCTGACGAAGGAAGCTGACGGACGCCATCAGTAGGGTTGGCGCCGCAGTCACGGCACTTCCGCCTGTGTTGTCATTGCGAGCCGCACCGAGGGAACCGAGGGGCGGCGTGGCAATCTCCATGCGGCACTTGGTGAGATTGCCACGTCGCCCCTCGCTGACGCTCGGGGCTCCTCGCAATGACATCCTTGTCGCAGCGCGATCCCCTCTAGGCTGCGAAGCGCGATCAACCCGCGGCCCTCGGACAAGGCGCTGATGAAGGCCGCGAGGTCACAAAGTGATTTCGAGGAAACCCTCGCCGATGGAGCGGACCTTCTCGACCGGGATGTCGCTCAGGCGCTGCGCCATTCGCAGGTAGGGTTCGTTGGCGGACGAGCCGATGAAATCGCGCAGGTCGGCCGGCATCTTGAGGAAGGCCTCGAAGGCCTCCTGCGTCGCCTGCCATTCCCCGACGGGACCGCGGGCGTCCTGAAAGAAACCCAGGTCGCGGTTGAGCGCGGTGGAGATTGCCTCGAGCTCGGCGACCGGGATCGGCCGCTCGCCCTGTTCGTAGCTCGACAGGCGGGCGCCCGGGACGCCGGTGAACTTGGCCAGGTCGCGCAGGCTCATCTCGACTTCGGTCCGGCGCGAGCGGATCATGGCGCCAATGTAGTGCTGGCGCAGCGAGATCAGCACGGCCGGATTGACCTCGGGCCTCACCGTCTCATTGCGCGTCGGGCGGAGAAAGCGGTGCAGCGGGGCCTGAAGGGCATACCCGAGCAACTCCAACTCCGGGAGGGAGATCCCGCGGGCGCCGCGTTCGTACGAGGCCAGGATGGCGCTGGATACGCCGATCATGGCGGCCGTCTCCTTCAGCGTCCGGCCGGCAGCGGTGCGCGCCTGTCGTAGGACGGCGCCGAGCATCTTGGTGCGGAGCTGAGTCGTCTGACGATCCGCCATGCCTCTCCCTCCAGGGAAAAGTGACGGGATTATAGCATCGCCGGTTTTCGAAGGCTGCGCCGTCCGGACCGACCGACGCCCGGCCCGGCGCACATCGGCACGCCGCTAGCCGGCCGGTTTGGCCGGTTCCTCGGGCGGCATGTAGTAGCCGAGACCCTGGCGGGTGAGGATGTGGATCGGATTCTTCGGATCCGGCTCGATCTTCTGGCGCAGCCGGCTCAGACAGACCCACAGGATCTCCTTATCGTCGCGGTATTCGGGTCCCCAGACGGTGGTCAGCAAGTCCTCCGGGGTCAGCATTCGTCCCACGGACGCCGCCAGGGTCTGGAGCAGGCGGTACTCGGTGGCGGTCAGCATCACCGGCTTGCCGTCGCTGAGGACCTCGGCCTTGGCCAGGTCGAGGTGCAGCTCGTGGTGCTGGAAGACGGGCTGGTGGAAGGTGCCCATGTCCTGGCGTTCGGCGCGGCGCAGGACGGCCCGCACCCGCGCCAGGAGCTCCTGGGCGCTGAACGGCTTGACGATGTAGTCGTCGGCGCCGGCGTCGAGCCCGCGCACCCGGTCGCGCTCCTCGCCTTTGGCGGTGACCATGATGATCGGCACGGTCGAGAACTCGCGAATGCGCCCGCAGGCGGTGAACCCGTCCATCACCGGCATCATCACGTCGAGCAGAATCAGGTCGGGTTGGGAGGCGGCCACGCTCTCGACGGCTTGCTGGCCGTCGGCGGCGGTGCGAACCCCGTAGCCCTCGGTCTGCAGGTTGACTTCCATCAGGCGCAGATAGCGGGGCTCATCGTCGACCAGCAGGATGGTCTTCGAATCACTCATCTTAACCCTCCGTGGCCTCCAGCGCCGCCAGGGGCAGGGTGAAATGGAAGCGCGTCCCCTGCCCGGGCTGGCTGTCGACGCCGATCTGGCCGCCGTGACTCTCCACGATCTTACGACAGATGTACAACCCGAGGCCGGTGCCGCGCACCGTGCGCTGGGTCTCGGGCACGCGATAGAAACGTTGGAACATCTGCGACATATGTTCGGCGGCGATCCCCGGGCCGCGGTCCTCCACTTCGATCAGCATCGCCTCGCCCTCCCGCCGGGCGCGCAGCTCGACCGGCGCCCCCGGGGCGTACTTGGCGGCGTTCGACAGCAGGTTGTCGAGCACCTGGGCGATGCGGGTCGAGTCGATCTCGAGGATCGGCAGCCCGTCCTGCGCCTCCACCCGCAGCGCCATCTCGGGGTAGGCCGCCTGGGCGCGCTCGGCGACGCTGCGCAGGAGCGGCGCGATGCGCGTCGGCTCGCGGGTCATCCCAATGGCGCCCGACTCCAGACGCGACGAGTCGAGCAGGTTGTCGATCAGCTCCCGCAGCCGGTCGGCTTCCTCATCGATGATGCTCAGGAACTCGATGCGGGTGGTCGTATCCCATTCGGCGTCCTGGCGCAGCAGCGTGGTGGTGTAGCCCTTGATGAAGCCCAGCGGAGTGCGCAACTCGTGCGACACGGTCGAGACGAATTCGTCCTGCATGCGAGCCAGCTCGCGGGCCGCTTCGAGCGAGGCAATGCGGCGCGCCATGCGCCGGTTCTCCAGCAGCTGCCCGACGTGCCAGGCGATGAACTCGGCCAGGCGGATGTGCTCCGCCGGGAACACCGGCCCGCCGAAACGGCCGAACACCAGACCGCCGACGCAGCGGCCGCCGACCATCATCGGCAGGCCGAGGTAATCGCGGCGCCGGTCCCGGCCCTGGACGGCCGGGCCGACGTCCTCCTGGCGCAGCACGGTCTGACCCGTGCGAAAGGCCTCGACCGCCGCCTGTTCGCCCCAGGCCAGCTCGGCCTCGCGGTCGCGCCCGCGGCCGAGCGCCAGCGCATACGACGGCTCGAGCTGGCCGGTGTCCTCGTCCTCGAGGAACAGCGAGATCACATCGAAGATGAAGATCGTGCGCGACAGGCGGAAGATCGTGTCCAGGCCGGTCTCGGTATCGAACGTCTCGGCCACCACCCGGGCGATGGCGTAAACCGCGTTGAGTTCGGTGCCGTAGGTCAGGGGTTCGGCGGGGACGAGCGGGCCGGTCATCCGACCCGGGCCTCGACCGGGAGGGTGAACGTGATGCTTGTTCCTTCGCCGACCCGGCTGTCCACATTCAGCGGTGCACCATGGGCGTCGAGGATCAGGCGGACCAGCGCCAGCCCCAATCCGGTGCCGCCGTAGCGGCGCGTGGGAGATCCGTCCAACTGGTGGAAGGGCTCGAAGACTTCGCGGATCCGCTCCCGCGGGATGCCGATGCCGGTGTCGGAGACGTCCACCAGGACGGCCCGAGCTTCCCGAGCGGCGCGCACCGTCACCCGTCCACCGTCGGGGGTGAACTTGATGGCGTTGTCGAGGAGCTGATGGACGACCCAGCCGAGCCGCTCGCGATCGGCCAGAGGGGTGGGAAGCCCCTCGGCGGCCTCCAGCGCCAGGAGGACGCCCGCCTTGCCGGCCTTCTCGCGGGAACCGTCGATCGCTTCGGCCAGCAATTCCGGCAGCACGACCGGCGTCAAGTTGAGGGCCAGGCCGGTGCGCGAGGCCGAGGAGAACTCGATCAAGTCGTCGATCAAACGCCCCAGGCGTTCGGTGGCGCGGCGGACGACCGCCAGCGCGTTGGTCTGTTCGTCGTTGAGCCCCCCGAGTTGGCCGTCGGCCATCAGTTCGGTGTAGCCCTTGATATGGGCCAGCGGGGTGCGCAATTCGTGGGAGACATTCGAGATCAGATTGGCCTTGAGCTGATTGAGTTCGCTCAGCCGTTCCAGCGCGCGCCGCAGTTCGGCCGTGCGCTCCTCGACCCGCTGCTCGAGCTGGCGGTTGGAGGCGGTCAGCGCCGCGTGCAGCTCCAGGATCTGTCGATTGACGGCCTGGTCGATCGTCTCGCGGTTGACGTATCCCAGCTCGACCAAAGTCTGACCCAGGAGCTGGCGCGCGCCACGCGCCTCGGCTTCGTGCTGGCGCGCCAGCGCCAGGCCGAGTTGGTCCTCCGAGATCAGATGCTGCTCCAGCAGGAATGCGCCGAGTTTGGGGATCGCCGCCGCCGGCAGCGGCGCGACCAGGGAGGCCGAGGGGGCGCCGCCGGCATAGGCCCGCTCCGCCAGGAGCGAGACCAGGACCAGGTCGAGGCCGCAGTTGGGGCAGACGCGGCTGTCGAACGGGAGCCGCTGCCCGCAATGGGGGCAGTCCACAGGTGTGAGGCCGACGGGAGCGGGTTGACTCATAGCGTTGCGCAGGCCTGGCGACCGAATAATAGCCGCTCCCACACGAAGGGGCAAGCAGGCCTGTTTAGGGCAGGAGCGGACGGGGGAGCGGCGGCCGGTTCATTCGGTACAGTCCTGCTTGTGAGGATGTTCCCGATCAGCGCCGTGCCGGGCCTGATCCGGTGCCCGGGGTGGGTCTGCGGGCCGATCTCACGCCGGCAAGCAGCAAGGAGCCTGTAAGGTTCTCAAAAGGGGAGGTCCCGCATAATCGTATTGTCCGTAGGAACGACCATGGCCATCCACACCCTGCTCATCGACGATGACCCGGATCTGGCGGCAGTGATGCAGAGCCTCCTGCGCGGGCAGGATTTCGACTTGCATTCGGTCCTGACCGGGCACGAGGGGGTCGAGGCGTGTCGCAACGACCAACCCGACGTCGTCATCCTCGATCTGCTGATGCCTGAGATGGACGGGTGGGAAGTCTGCCAGAAGATCCGTGAGTTCTCGAACGTACCGATCCTGATCCTCTCGGCCCTGGGCGCGCCCGGTTCGGTGGCGCGTGCCCTGGATGCCGGGGCGGACGACTATCTGATCAAACCGGTGCACGCCAGCCTGCTCGCCTCGCGCCTGCGAACGCTGGTGCGGCGGCAGGTACCCAAGGAACACGTGCGCGCGGCCTGACTCCCTCCTCCGGAGAAACCGCTGGTCTGGCAACCGCGTTTCGCTCTCCTCGCCGCCCACCATCTGGTGGGCGGTGAGGATTCTGGGGAGGACGGACCGGCCACGGCCCCTTCGGCACCCCCACCCCTGACCCCTCTCCCGATGTGCGCGCACAGCCTCCGACAATATTTGCGGGGGAGGGGAAACTCTCTGTAAAGGGGAAGGGGCTGCAAGGCAGCCCCTTCCCCTTTACGAAACCAAAACCCTCCCCCTGCAGAGCTCGCCGTCAGCGAATCCCGACGGTGCAGGGGGAGGGAGGGGGTTCGACGGGGCGCGCGACAGGCGTGGACCTCAGCGCCCTGGACACATATCTGAGACACTCCCACCCTTATCCTCCCCCTCGGCCTGATGAGGCCGCGCCCAGGGCGGTGATTGCCGAGGGGGAGGGAGTTCGGCGGGCCGCAACGAAGCCCCGACGGCTGCCCCGATCTTCAAAGCGCCGCCTGGACGATCCCGCCATCCAGGAACAACGCGTGCCCGTGGACGAACGACGCCGCCGGCGAGGCGAGCCAGGCCACTGTGCGCCCGTACTCCTCCACTGTCGCCAGGCGACCTAGGGGCACGCTGCGGATGATCTTCTCCGCCTCGATCTCGGGGGTGGTGCCGCTGCGGCGGGCGCGGTCCTCGAAAAGATGGACGACGCGCTCGGTCGCCGTCCAGCCGGGGTGGATCGAATTCACCCGGATCCCCTTCGGCCCCAGTTCGTTGGCCAGCGACTTCATCAGCCCGACGACCGCCACCCGGACGGAATTCGAGAGCACCAGGTTGTCGATCGGTTGTTTGACGGAGTACGACTGGCTGGCAACGATGCTCCCCGATCCCTGCCGGACCATGTGAGGGACAACCGCATAACACAGGTAGACACTGCTCATCAACGCCATACGGACGGCCGCCTCCCAGTCCTCGACCTTCAATTCGAGGAACGGGCCCGGTTTCGGACCACCGCCGTTGATGATCAGGATATCGATCTGCCCGTAGGCCTCGACCGCCGCCGCCACGAATCGATCCACATCGGCCCGCTGTCCGATGTCCGCCTGCATCGCCATCACCGGCTGACCGGACTTGCCCCGAATTTCGTCGGCGGCCGTCTCGATGGCGGGAGTGTGCGAGCAGATCGCCAGACGGGCACCTTCGGCGGCGAAGGCCTCTGCTGCTGCGCGGCCAAGACCTCGCGAAGCACCGGTCACCAACGCCACGCGGTCCTTCAAGCCGAGATCCATCGAAACCTCCTATGTGGGCAAGCCTGGCGACTTCTGCCGAGCGGCTGCGGGCCGCCAGGGAAGGGGCGGGGCGATGGGCGCCGGCGGTCCGGCGGCCCGTGGTCTAGCCGAGGCGCGAGCTGCTCAGCCGCAGGCTCGCCACCAGATCTGAATCCGAGAACGACTGGCGCAGGCCGATGTCGGTGAGGCGCCCCAGCAACCCCTCGATCAGTTCAACCGCCTGGGTCGACGCCACGTCGGCGCGCTCATGCTCGCCCAGCTCCGTCAGGGCGTGGCCCAACTGAGCCAACATCTTCGCCCGCGCGAAGGGGCGACCGAGATCCGCCCAGGCCGCCTCGGCCGCGGCGAAATGGGTGGCGGCGCGCGCCGCCTCTCCGCTCAAGACCGCGACTTCGCCCCGCGCCTCGGCCAGGATCGCCGGCGCGTCGACCGGGAGGAGCTGTGCCACCAATGCCTCAAGTCGTTTGAGGCAAGCCTGGGCCGCCTCGACTTGTCGTTCACCGTCGTGGGCCGCCATCCAGCGCACAAGCTCCAGCAAAGCCGGTCCACACGACCCATCGAAGTACGAGACGGCGTCCATGTGCTGAAGCATCGACTCGGCGGCCGGACGGCCTGCTTCCGGATCTCCCAGGAGCCTGTGCGCCCTCACCAACTGAGTCAGGAACGGGATGAGCGTCTGTAGTTCCTCGTTGCGCATCGCCGCCTCGTGCATCTCCTGAAGCAGTGCCAGGCTGCGCGCCGGCTGGCCGAGGTCGTTGAAGATCAATCCCATCGTGGAGGCGTGCCAGACACGGGTGAGGCCCGTCGAGTCCAGGCCTGCCTCGCGCAGGTCGGCCTCCAGCCGCAGCGCCACATCCCACGCGCCGAGGAGCCAATGCATCAGCACCAGACGCTCCCGCGCCGCCGACTCGAAGCCGACGACGTGGTACGGCACGACGAAGGCGACCAGCTCCTCATAGGTCGCACGCGCCTCGTTCAGCCGACCGAGGTTGTAGTAGATGTCCCCCAAGTTTATCTTGGCCCGCGCCGCGTCATGCACCAGGCCGGCGGCGATGGCCCGGTCGCAGCTTTCGTGGAGCATCGCCAGACCCTCATCCGTCCGGCCGATCCCGGTCAGGCTGGCGCCGACGTTGTTGAGGGCGTGAATGCTGACATCTTCGACGCTGAGCTCCCCCGCCAGGGTAATTGCCCGTTCGCCCCAATGCACGGCTTGGTCGTACTCGGAGGCCAGCATCAGCATCTGCGACATCGAGCTGTAGGCCATCGCCAACTCGGCCGTTGGCGGACCGGCCTCGAGGATCTTCAGGGCCTCCTGGTAGTGCTGCATCGACCGTTCGCGGTCGCCGGCCTCATAGTAGAGCCGGCCGAGGCGCCGTTCCATCTCGCCGACCCGCACCATATTGTCCATTTTTCGGTAGAGGTCGCGGGCCTCGCGGTACGTGTCGCCTGTCCCACCGCCGACAGTGACCAACAAGCAGTCCCCGAGTTTGGCCAGCAGGTCGGCCCGGCCGGCCGGGTCTCCGGCAGGCCAACGCTCGAGCGCTGACCTGTAATGGCGCACGGCTTCGGCGCGGGCCAAAGAGGCATAGGCGCGATCGGCGGCCCGCATGGAGAACGCCCGCGCCAGTTCGTCCTCGCCGGCCTCGATCCAGTGGTAAGCCAGCACCTCCCACGCCTCGGGGTGGGCAGCTTCGATCGCCGCCGCCGCCCGGCGATGGAGCAGGCGGCGCCGCAGGACGCTGACCGACTCGGCCAGGCTGGCGGGGATCAGCGCGTGCGCGAAGGAGAAGACGACATCGCCGTTGCGGCGGGCTTCGGCGATCAGCTGCGCGTGCTCAGCCGCCTCCAGCGCGCCGATCAGACTTTCCTCCGGCATGTCAGTGGCCTGACGCAGGGTCTTGAACTCGAACTCGCGGCCCAGGATGGCGGCCATCAGCATCGCTTCCCGGGCCGCCTCGGGCAGCTTGGCGACGCGGGAGAGGATGGCGCCGCGAATGCTCTGCGGGATCTCGAGGTCTTTCACCCCGGGCCGGCGCCAATGGCCGTCCTCGAACGCTATCTTGCCCGAGTCGAGGATTGCCTTGCAGATCTCTTCGATAAAGAAGGGGTTGCCCTCGCTCTCGGTGTAGACGCCGTCGAGGAATTCGGCCGTGATCTCCTCGGCGAACATCGCCTGGAGCAGCTGCCGCGTCTGCTCGCGCGTCAGCCGGGTGAGCTTGACCCGTTCCGCCAACCGCTCGCGCGTCAGGTCCTGCAGCAAGCGGGCGAACGGAGGATTCTCGTCGATTTCGACTTCGCGATAAGTCACTACGAGCAGCACCGGCATGCGGCGCACCCGCCGGGCCAGGGTATGCAGCAGCTGGAGGCTTCCGGCGTCGGCCCAGTGGATGTCGTCGATGAAGACCGCCAGCGGGGCGCGGGCCGCCAGGGTCTCAAGGAAAAGGGCGAAGGCCTCAAAGGCCCGCTGCTGTTGTCCGGCCGGATCGAGATCCGAGGTTCGGCTCAGCCCGGGACGGCGGAGCGCCAGGTCGGGGGCAAAGGTCAGCAGCTCGGCCAGGATCGGGTCGGGGATGGTGATCGGCGGCTGATCGGAGAGCGCCCGGCGCAAGATTTCGGCGAACGGCGCGAAGGGCGCGCCGCCCTCGGCGAAGCACTCACCGCGCGCAACCTGTCCGCCGGTGACCTCGACGTGCGCCAGCAGCTCGCGCACTAGCCGCGTCTTGCCGATCCCCGGCTCGCCGGTGACAAGCAGCACTTGCTCCTCGCCGGCGATGGCCCGCTGCCAGTGCCCGATGGCCTCCGACAGTTCCTGTTCGCGCCCAACCAGGTGCCCACGCACGATCCGGTCGAGCAGGGACAGTTCGGCGCCGATGCCGCGGTCCCCCAGGACGCCGTCGAGCAGGCGTCGCGTATCGCCGGCGGAGGCCGGGCGATCCTCCGGCCGCTTGGCGAGCAGGGCCAGGATCACCGCCTCCAGCGCCGGCGGCAGATCCGGCCGGCGGGCGCGCGGCGGAACCACCGGGGCGTGCAGGTGGAGCGACACCACCGCCAGCGCATTGTCGGCCGTGAAGGGGAGCTCGCCGGCGACGAGTTCGTAGAGCACCACGCCCAACGCGTACAGGTCGGCCCGGCCGTCGACGGCGCGGCCCATCGCCTGTTCCGGTGCGATATAGAAGACGGTCCCGACGACCTCGCCGCTCTGCGTCAGGCGCGAGGCGACCGACTGGGCCAGGCCGAAGTCCATCAGTTTCACCCGGCCGCTCGCCGTCAGCAAGATGTTCTCGGGCTTGAGGTCGCGATGGATGACGCCGTGCTCATGGGCGTGGCCCAGCGCCTGCAGCACCCCGTCGGCCATGGCGACGACGGCGGCCAGCTCGCGCGGAGGATCGACGTTGAGCGGCCGGCCTTCGACAAGCTCCATCACGATGAAGGGCGTCAGTTCGCCGTCCATCTCGGTCTCGCCGACGTCATAGATCGAAACGATGTTGGGGTGATTGAGCCGGGCCGCCGACTGGGCTTCGGAGAGGATCCGCTTCCACCCGCCGTTTTCCCGCGCCGCCTGCAGCACTTTGACCGCCACCGGCCGATCGAGCAGCAGGTCGTGGCCCCGGTAGACGATGCTCATCCCCCCACGGCCGAGTTCGCCCTCGAGACGATAGCGGTCGTTGAGCGGCCCGCGCGCCATGCGGCTACGTCGTCCGGCGGGCGAGCACGAAGGTCACGTCGTCGTAGGGGGGCATGGCCCCGATGAAGGCGGCCACTGCCAGCCGCAGCCGCTGGCGGATGGCGTCGGCCGGCGAGCGGCGCACCTCCCACAGGGCGGCCAGCAGTCGCTCGCGGCCGAAGAGGTCGCGCTGGATGTCGGTGGCGTCGGTCAGCCCGTCGGTGTAGAGGAGAAGGAAATCGCCGCGGGCCAGAACGTCTTCCTGTTGGGTGTAGGGGAACGCCGGATCGATGGCCAGCGGAAGGCCGGTGGAGCCAAAGTCGACGAATTCATCTTGCTCCGACCGGTAGAGCAGGGGACGGTTGTTGCCGGCGTTGGCGAGCCGGATTCGGCCGCCGTCGCCGGCCAGCTGCAGGAGCAGGAGCGTGACGAACATCCCGTTGGGCGCGTCGGCGCACAGCGTCTGATTGGCGAGACGCAGCGCCGCCTGCGGATCATCCGAGGCGGCGATGTTGGCGCGCACGACGCTGCGGGTGCTGGCCATGAAGAGCGCCGCCGGCATGCCTTTGTCGGTGACATCGCCGATGAGGGCGGCCGGCGAGCCGTCGCGGAAAGTGACGAAGTCGTAGAAGTCGCCGCTGACCTCGCGCGCCGGCTGCCACCAGGCGACGAATTCCCAGCCGGGAAAGGACGGCACGGACTGCGGCAGCAGGCTCGTTTGGACCTCGCGCGCCACCTGCAGCTCGCGTTCCATGCGGCCCTTCTCGACCGCCACCTGATACAGGCGGGCGTTGTCGATGGCGATGGCGGCGCTGGAGGCGATCCCGTGCAGCAGGTCGACGTCGTCGGAGGAGAAGACGCCGGTCTGCAAGCGGCTGTCGACGTAGATCACGCCGTCGACGCGCCCCTTCAACTCCAGCGGGACGCACAGGATCGCTCGCACTCCGACGATGCGCACGCTGTCGCGGCTGGCCAGCCAGGCGTCGGTCTGGGCATCGCTCGTCAACAACGGCTTGCCCTCGGCGGCGACGCGGTCGACGATCCCGCGCGAAACCTGGAACTCGGGCGCTTCGACCGTCTGCTGGTCCAGCCCGCGCGCCGCGCCGAAGCGAAAGGCGCCGTCGTCCTGCCGCAGCATGAGAAATCCGCGCTCGGCGCGGGTGGCGGCGATGACCTCATCCATCACGCGATTGAGCACTTCGCTCAAGTCGAGCGACGAGTTGAAGGTCTGTGAGACCCGGTACAAGAGCGACAGCCGGTCTTCCGAGAGGGACATCTCCACGACTCCCGGTCGGCGCTGGACGGTGGGACGGTTCCGGTCGGTTGAACGCAGAGAACGATCGAGAATTATACAGCCCGGCGCGGCGCGGTTCCGGGAGGACGACCGGTCAGCGGGCCTCGACTTGAGAATCGACCACGTCGAGATCCGGCCGATGGGTCTCGATCCACCTGGGGATCTTGTGCAGGATGCGTTGGGGGAGGCGCCCGTCGTTGCTGACGACGGCGCAGGCGATGACGCTGCGGCCGGGATCGTCGAGCCGATCGAGCTCCGCCGCCGAACAGGCGAACTCGCGCTGGATGGCGATCAGAAGCGGCTTGAGGGCGCTGCGCTTGTCCTTCAACGTCCGGCAGGCCGGCAGCTCGAGCTCGATCTGCAGTACGGCGACGTGGGCGGTGTGACGCTGGCTCATGCGCTCCGCCCCGCGTCCGGCGCGGGGGCCGCCGGCGCCAGGTCAACCTGGCGGTAGAGCGTCGCCTCGAGTTGGCGCGCCATCGACTGCTCGTTGGAGGTCAAAGGGCCTGGCGAGATCGACCATCCCAGCGCCTCGACGAAGCCTTCGACCAGCGCCCCGGCCGCGGCGTCGAACGAGATCGGTCGGCCGAGCTGCACTTCCAGCGTCGTCGCATGGCGTCGCAGCCGGGCGGCCGCCTGGCGACGAGAGTCTTCGTCGGGGTAACGCAGCCCTCGGACGACGCGGGTGATGTCGCCGGTGAGGGGCAGGGAGCCGTGCTGGAGGATGGCGCCCCGCCGTCGAAGCTGCGCGCTTCCGACCAGCTTCTTCCCGCCGACGGTGATCTCGTAGGCGCTGGGGACCTCGAAGCAGACCGGGTTGAGCCGATCGGACTGGCCCACAACCGTCAGCGCCGGGGCGTCGGGATGCAGACCGAGTCGCTCCAGGCCGGCCAGCAGCCCGCGGCTCAGGGTTCGGTAGCTGGGCAAGACGCCTCCGGCGAGGCCCGGAACCGAATCGGGGGCGGCGATCGAATACGTCAGTTCATCCGTGTGGAGCAGGGCCCGGCCGCCGGTGGGCCGACGCACGATATCCCACCCCTCGACGACGAGGCTGGCCCCATCGACGGCATCGATCGGCTGGGCGTGACCCAGCGACAGACAGGCGGGGTCCCAGGCGTAGAGGCGCAAGGTCGGCGGGGCCATGGCGGCGGCGACCGCCTCCAGGAT
>CAZMVJ010000071.1:0-13283 GCA_964569445.1 uncultured Anaerolineaceae bacterium
TGCGCGCGGCGACCTTGTTGACGGTCTTGTTCATCCTGGCTCTCGATGCGTTGCTCACGACCGGACTCCCTGGAAGCGGGCGCCTGCTTCTGCTGGCCTTCTGCGCGCTGGGGGTCCTGCTGTTCGGCATGGGCGGCGGGCTGGTCACCCTTTTGCTGAGCATCGCCGCCACGGCCCTGGTCGCCTTTGGCTTCATCAGCGGCACGATCCCCTTCTCTACCGCCGTGATGCCGTCGACCGAGGTCACATCATGGCTTTCGTCGGCCGGCGTCTTCCTGCTGGTGGCCTTCCTCGTCGCCGTACCGGTCGCCCTGTTGGAAGGCGGGCTGCTCCACGCCTTCCGCCGCGCCGGCGACCTGGCGGCCGAGGCCGAGGCCGGCCGGGCCAATTTGGAGCGGCTGGTCGTCGAGCGCTCGCGCGGCGCCGAGCGCCGCACGCTGCAGCTTCAGACGACGGCCGAGATCGCCCGCATCGCCGTGCAGAGCACCGACCCGGCGCCTCTGATGATCCAGGCCGTCGAGCTCATTCGCGACCGCTTCGGCTTCTACCACGCCTCCGTCTTCACGCTGGACGAAACGGGCGCGTGGGCCGTTCTGCGGGCCAGCACCGGCGAAGCCGGCCGCAACCTGCTGTCGCGCAACCACCGCCTGGCCGTCGGCTCGGCCAGCCTGGTCGGATGGGTCACCGGAAATCGTATGCCGCGCGTGAGCAACGACGTGGGCCGGGATCCGTTCCACTTCAAGAACCCGCTGCTCCCCGATACCCGGGCCGAGTTGACATTGCCGATGTCGGTCGGCGGCCGGCTGATCGGCGTGCTCGACGTCCAGAGCACGGAGAAGGACGCCTTCGCCGAAGAGGACGTGCGCGCCCTGGAAGCGATCACCGGCGAGCTGGCCATCGCCATCGACAACGCCCGCCTGGTGCGCGAGACCGCCGACGAGCTTCAGCGCGCCGAGGGTCTCTACCGCGGTCGAGCGCGCGATTCCTGGGCGCGCTTCGCCCGCGCCGGCGTGCCAACCATGCTGCGCGTCGGCGCCACGGAGGGCGAGTTCCGTGAGGCCGGCATGGCCATCACCCAGCAGGCTTTCGACAGTGTGGCCACGGCCCAGTCCGAGGACGGGCGCGAGGTTGCCGTGCCGGTCGTCGTGCGCGGCGAAGCGATCGCTACGATTTCCGCCCGCCGGCCGGCTGAAAAGGAACCCTGGGACAAGGATGACATCGAGTTGATCCAGGCGGCCGCCGTCCAGGTCGGCCTGGCGCTGGAGAGCGCCCGCCAATATGCCGAGGAGCAGCGCCGCGTCGCCGAGCTGGAAGTGGTCAACCGCGTCGCCCAGGCCGTCTCGCAGCTGCTGCGGCTGGACTCGCTGTTCCGCGTCGTGCACGCCCAGATGTCGCAGGTCTTGCCCCAGACGGACCTGGCCATCGGTTTGTACGACCCGGCGACGGATCAGGTGGCATATCCCTTCTGGTCCGAGGACAATGAGGTCAGCGAGCGCAGGCTGGCTCCAGTGGGGAACGACATGGCGGCCTACGTCTTGCGCACCCGCCAGCCGCTGACGCTGACCGAGGATCTGGCCGGACAGGCGGCGATCTTCGGTATCGACCTCCCCGATCGCCCGCCTCTTTCCTGGATGGGCGCACCGCTGCTGGCGGGCGAGAGTCTCCTGGGCCTCATCGCCGTCCAGGACCGCCGTCAGGAGGCCCGCTTCACCGAAGACGATTCGGCGCTCCTGGCGACGATCTCCAGCCAGGTGGCGACTGCCATCCAGAACAACCGCTTGCTCGAGGAAACCCAGCGCACGGCCCGGCGTGAGCGGCTGATCCATGAGATCACCAGCAAGATGCGCCGCTCCCCGGACATGCGCAGCATCCTCGACACGACCGCCCGCGAGGTTGGCCGGGCGCTCAACGCCTCGCGCGCCACGGTTCGCCTGGGCGAGAAGCCGGCCGCCGAGCCGCCGTCGCTCGGCGAGTCCCGGCCTGCGCCGGATGCCGAACCAGGATCCGAGCGATGACGACTGCCACCCCCGCCGGCCCTCGTCCCAGCACCAGCATCGGCGTCCGCCTGACCCTGACGCTTCTGCCGCTGGTGATCATCCCGCTGCTCGTTATGGGCGTGGCCGCCTACCTGCGGGCTCAGCAGTTGATCCGGCAGCAAGCCAACGCCGAACTCACCGGCGCCGTGGGGGCTGAATTCAAGGTGCTCCAGTCCTGGGCGCATACGCGCGAGGAGCTTATCGCCGGTAGATCGCAATCGCCCGGGATTCGGGAGCCGGTGGCGGCCCTGCTCGCGGCCCCTGCCGCGTTCGCCTCCCGGGCTCAATTGGTCGATTCGCTACGCTCGGTGCAGGGCTCGGGCAACGATGTCCTGTTTACCGACGTCATGGTCGTGCGCGCCTCGGATCAGCAGGTCCTGGCGGCCACCGACCTGAAGTTGGCGGGCCGCATCGTCCCCGCAGTGCAGAACGGGACGCTTCCGCTTGACCACGTGGCGACGACGCCGGTGTTCAACGATCCGCTGTTCGGGCCCGATGATTTCGCCATCGTCACCTCGACTCCGATGCGCTCTCAAGGCGGCGAGGTCGACGCCTACATGATTGGCGTCAGCCGTGGCTTGAGGATGACGGGCCTGCTGACCCAGATGCAGGGTTTATGGGCCGAGCGTGGAGGATTTGGGGAAGATGCCGGGCAGACCTACCTGACCGTCGCCCCGGACATCCTCGTGACGCTCCCCGAGTATCTCTTCGCCACCGAGCCCGAGATCCTGAGCGGCCTGATCCATCCGGTCTTTTCCCTCGGCCCGGAGCAGCAGCGCGGTGTAGCCGAATACGCCAGCCTGGCCGAACGTCCCGTGGTGGGCGCCTATGAATGGTCGGCCGAGCAGGGCATGGGCGTGGTGCTGGAAGTGCCTCAGGCGGAGATCTATGCCGGCCTGAGCAGCCTGGCGCCGTTCTTCATCGTCCTGCTGGCGATAACGATACTGGGCGTCGTTCTGCTCGTGCCGCTGGCCACGCGCCAATCACTGCGCCCGTTGACGACGCTGGCCCAGGTCGTTGAGCGCATCGCCCGCGGCCAGTTCGAGCAGAGGGTGCCGATCGATCGCCGTGACGAGGTCGGCCGGCTGGCCGAGTCGTTCAACGGCATGGCGTCCGAGCTGACGTCGATGTACCGCTCCCTGGAGGAGCGCGTCGCCGAACGGACGCACCAGATCCAGACCGCCTCCGAGGTGGCGCGCGACGCCGCCGTCATTCGGGATGTCGACGCCCTGCTCGACCAGGTCGTGCGCCTGATCTCCGACCGTTTCGCCTTTTACCATGCTGCTATTTTCCTGACGGAAGGGAACGATGCCGTTCTGCGGGCCGTCTCGTCCGAAGGCGGCCGGCGCATGCTCGAGCGCGGCCACCGCCTCGCCGTAGGGAAGGTCGGCCTGGTCGGCTATGTCACCGGCACCGGCAAGCCGCGTATCGCGCTGGATGTCGGCGCCGACGCCGTGCACTTCGCCAACCCGGACCTGCCCCACACCCGCTCGGAAATGGCCTTGCCGCTGCGCGTCGGCGAGCGAATCATCGGAGCCCTGGACGTGCAGAGCACCGAGCCGAATGCCTTCGATGAGAACGACGCCGTCGTCCTGCAGACGATGGCCGACCAGCTGGCAACTGCCCTGGAGAACGCCAGCCTGCTTGACAGCCTGAGACGGCAGTCAGCCGACCGGCAGCGGGTGATCGAAATCTACTCGCGCCTGGCCCAACAGACCTCGTACGACGGGCTGCTGCTGGAGGTTACCGGCGATATCTGTCACGCCCTGGGCTTCCAGCGGGCGTTGCTCGGAATCACCGAGGGCGACCAGATCGTCATTCGCAGCGCCGCCGACGAGAACGACCCGAATCCGCCCGAGCTGGGCACGACCATTTCGATGAACCAGGGCCTGCTGGGGCGGGCGATCGCCCACGGTGATTTCGTCCAGCAACACGATGTCGAGTTGGAGGGCGATCAGGTCACGATCGCCGTGCCGCTCCGGGGAGCCGGCCGCCTGATCGGCGTCCTGGCCGTCACGCGACGCGGTCAGATGGAGGCCGAGCCGGAAGACCTGGAATTGCTCCGCCTGCTGGTCGGCCCGCTGGCGGCCGCGCTCGAGAACGCCCGCCTGGTGGAGGAGTCCCACCGCAGTCTGAACGAAATCGACAGCCTGTACCGCCAGCAGTCGAAGGATGCCTGGCAACAGATCCTCCACACCCGCCAGCCGCCCAGCGGCGAAGGCACCTACCAGCCGGGCGCCGACCCCGCCGGGGATGACAGCGAGATGACGGCCTCGATCGAAGTGCGCGGCGAAGTGATCGGCGCCCTCGATATCCGCGGGCGCGGCGGCGGCGACCTCGATCGGGAAGACGAGATCATCCTGGAAGCCGTCGCCGAGGAGCTGGCCGGTGCGCTCGAGCAGGCGCGCCTGATGGAGGAGATCCGGCGGCGCGCCGTGCAGCTGCAAGCGGCGGCCGAGATTTCGCGCGAGACCACCAGCCAACTGGACAGCGCCACGCTCCTCAACCGCGCCGTCCATCTGCTGCACGAGCGGTTCGGCTACGATCAGGTGGCGATCTACCGGCTGGATTGGCAGGCGGCGGCGGCCGTCGTCCAGGCCGCCGCCGGGCAAGGCGCCGAGGCCCTGTTGGCCGATGCGCATCACGTCCCGGTCGGATCCGAGACGGTTCTCGGGGTTGTGATCCAGGGCGGCAACGCCTACGCCGCCAGCGACGACGCCGAAGACCCGTATTTCCAGGTGACCCCGTACCTGCCGACGGCCCGTTCCGAACTCGGCCTGCCGTTGATGATCGGCGATCAGGTCTTCGGCGCCATTCTCATCCGTCACAGCCAGCCGAACGCCTTTGGACGCGACGACATCACCGTGCTCGAACTTCTGGCGGACCAGATCGCCGTCGGCGTGCAGAACGCGCGGCTGTTCGAGGCTACCCTGCGGCGCGCCCAGCGCGAGCAGGCGATCGTCGAGATCACCTCCAAGATCCGCACCAGCGGCGGCATCGACGGCATTCTGCGCACGGCCGTGCGTGAAATGCGTCAGGCGATGGGCGCCCGCCAGGCTCAGATCTGGCTCAACGCCCCGGCGCCGCCCGACGACGGCGGCAACCGCGATGGTGGCAACGGCGGAGGCGCCGCATGACCATGGTCGTCGCCATCGCCAACGAAAAGGGCGGAGTGGGCAAGACGACCACCGCGCTTTCGCTCGGCGCCGCGCTGGCGGAGCTGCGCCAGCAGGTCCTCCTGATCGATCTCGACCCGCAGGCCAACCTGACTCTGGGCGTCGGTCTGCGGCCCGGGCAGGCCCCGGCGTCGATCGCCGATGTCCTGTTGGGCGATGCGGCGCTGTCCGACATCTTGCTGCCGACCCAGGTTGCCGGCCTGTCGATCGCGCCGGCCTCGGACGACCTGCTGCAGGCGGAACGCTTCCTGCCCGTCCGCCAGGACTTCGAACTGATCCTGCGCGACGCGCTGAGCGCCAGTCCGCATTACGATAGCGTCGTGGTCGATTGTCCCCCGGCGCTCGGGCCGTTGACGCGCAGCGCCTTGGGCGCCGCCGATCTCCTGGTGATCCCGACGCAGTGCGAGTTCTTTTCGGCCTTTGCCTTGCGTCAGGTCATCAACCTGGTGCGCTCCGTTCGGGAGCGGGTCAACCCGAGTCTGCGCTATCGCCTGCTCCTGACGATGGTCGACCTGCGCAATGCGATGCACCGCTCTCTGGCGGAGGAGATCCGCCTGGCGTTCGGCGCCGCCGTGTTCCGCAGCGCCATCGAAGTCGATGCCCGTCTGCGAGAGAGTCCGGCTTTCGGCAAGCCGATCACCGAGTACGCCCCGGCCAGCCGCGGTGCGCAGCAGTACCGCGAACTGGCGCTGGAATTGACGGAACATGTCCAAGCGACCCTCGCACAAGTTGCATAACCGTCTCGAGGGCTTGTTCGCCGAGGTGCCCGCGGCCGATCCGTTGGAGGGATCCAACGGCGGCGGCGGGCGATCGCCCTTCGCCTCGGGCGTGCCGGGCGGCTGGCTGTGGGAGGCGGACCTGCAAGGCCGCTATACCTGGTGCAGCCCGGAGGTCGAACGATTCCTGGGTTGGCGACCTGCCGAGCTGCTCGGCAAGGATGTCGCCGGGATCGGCTTGAGCGACGAATCGGCGGCGATGGTGCGGCCGATGATCACCAGCGGTCGAGCGGTCGACGGCGTGCGTCTCGAAGCGCGCGCCAGCGACGGAAGCGAGATCCAGCTTCTCTTCAGCGCCCAGCTCCGCCCCGGCCTCAACGGCAAGCCGGCCGGATACCGAGGCGCCGTTCAAGTCCTGAGCATCTCGCCTGCCGCCGCACCCGAGGCGGGCCAGGTTGCGCTGGACGTGCCCGAGGCGCCGGCGGATCCTCTCAGCCTCGTCCTCCCCTCCGAGCCGCAGGTGACCGAGAGCGCGCCTCCGTCGCCGAAACCAAGATCCGCGGCGACGGAACCGGTCGAAGCGCGCGAGTCTGAAGCGGCCAAATCGGCGGCGTGGCCCTCCATGGACCTCGAAGCGCCGGCCCCGGTGAAGGCGCCTGTCGAGCTTGCTCTCGAAGCGCCATCCACCGAAGGGACTCCGGCGGCGGACGCTCAGGCGCCGGAACCGGCCGTCGAGGAACGACGCGTGCTCGATCGACCTACCCGGCCGGCGGCCCGACCGCAGACCGGCAGCCTGCGCCGCCAGACCGGTTCGCTCCGGCGTCAGACCGGCCCGCTGGCCTCACAACTCGCCGTTACGGCTGCCGTCGCGGCGGAGGATATCCGCCCGATGGAGTCGCCGCCGCTGTTGGCGGCCTGGGGCCCGACGACGGCCTACCTCGACACCGCCGCCGGCATCCAGCCGATCTCGGCCGAGTCCGGGAAGGTCATCAGCGAGCCGCGCATCGAAGGCAGCCGGCTGCTGGTCCCGATCAAAGTCAAAGACGAAGTGCTGGGCGTGTTGGCCTTCGATGAGAACGAGCAAGGCCGCCCCTGGAACGACGACGACATCACCATGGCTTTGGGCATCAGCGAGCAGCTGGCCGTGGCGCTGCAGGACGCCCGTTCGGTCCAGCTGACCGAGCAGGCCCTGGAGGAGATGCGCGAAGCGGATCGGCTGAAGACGCAGTTCCTGGCCAACATGAGCCATGAGCTGCGCACCCCGCTCAATTCGATCATCGGCTTCTCGCGTGTGATCCTCAAGGGCATCGACGGGCCGGTGAACGAGACGCAGTCGCAGGACCTGACCGCCATCCACCACGCCGGGCTTCACTTGCTCGGGCTGATCAACGACATCCTCGACGTTTCCAAGATCGAGGCCGGCAAGATGGAGCTGACCTTCGGCGACGCCGACCTGGCCGAGATCGTCCGCGGCGTCATGTCGACGGCGGCCGGGCTGGTCAAGGACAAGCCGATCGAACTGATTTCACACGTGCCCGAGAGCCTCCCGCGCTTGCAAGCCGACAGCATCCGGGTGCGGCAGATCCTCCTCAACCTGGTCTCCAACGCCGCCAAGTTCACCGACCTGGGCCAGATCGAGCTTTCGGTGGCGTTGATGGACGACGTCGACCCGCCGGAGGTACTGCTGTCGGTGGCCGATACTGGCCCGGGGATCGCTCCCGAAGATCAGGCCAAGCTCTTCGAGCCCTTCTCGCAGGTCGACGCCTCGCCGACGCGCAAGTCCGGCGGGACGGGCCTCGGTCTGTCGATCTGCCGCCACCTGGTGGAGCTCCACGGTGGAACGATCTGGGTCGAGAGCCAGCCGGGAAAGGGAAGCGCCTTCTTCTTCACCCTCCCGCTGCAACCGCCGGGAGGGACGGCCGAAGTCGAAGCGTCGCCGGTGGCGCCCTTCGTGTTGGCCGTCGACGATGACCCGGCCGTCCTGACGCGCTACCGCCAGGTGTTCGAGCCGCTCGGCCTGCGCTTCCACGGTCTACTCCATGCCGAGGGCCTGGCCGAGTTCGCCGCCGGGATGCCGCCGGACCTGATCGTCATCGATCCGATGCTCCCGGGGTATGCCGGATGGAATGCCGTGGGGGCCTTGCGCGCCGTCCGAGGGCTGCGGCATGCGCCGATCCTGATGGGCAGCCTCAACACCGAGAAAGGCCACGCCTACCGCATCCATGCCTCCGACCATCGCCTGCGCCCGATCGACGGCGAGGAGTTGCGCGACGCGGTGCATCGCCTCATCGGCGATGAGCGGCCGATGATCCGGCTCCTGGCCATTGAGGATCAAGAGAGCGCCGCCGCCGCCCTTCAAGAGGCGCTCCAGGCCGACCCACGCCTCCAGGTGCGCATGGCGACGAGCAGCACCGAGGCCTACCACATCACCCGCAGCGAGATCCCCGATGTCGTCGTCTTGAGCTTGATGATGGCCCGCGCCGAAGGATTCCGCGCCCTCGAGATCATGCGCAAGGACGCGCGGCTGCGCGGCACACCGGTGATCGTCCTGCTCTCGGCCGAGCCGCATCCCGAGGAACGGCGCCAGATGGGCCTGTATTCCGACTACATCCATCGTCAGGGTACGGGCTCGCCGGACGAGTACGTCGCCGAACTTCAGCAATTGGCCCGCTCTCTTTCGCGGCGCTGAGTGGCGCCGACGGAGTCCGCTCCCACCTTCGAAGTCGAATGCCTGGATTGCGGGCGACGCGGGTCCTATCATCCGCTCCGCCCTGCCTGCCCGGCCTGCGGCAGCCTGTGGCTGGAAGCGCGCTACGACCTCGACGCCGCTCGCCTGGCCTTGCTCTCGATGGCAGCCACCTCCCGCCGCGACCTTTGGCGCTATGCCCCGCTGCTCCCGCTGAGCGAAGTCCCGCCCGGCGTCTCGATGGGCGAAGGCTGGTCTCCGCTCCTGCAAGCCGATAACCTCGGCCTGCTCCTCGGCCTTCCCCATCTCTTCATCAAGGACGAACGCCGCGGCCCGACGGCCTCCTTCAAGGACCGCCAGGCGGCGGTCACGACTGCCGTGCTGCGCCTGGCCGGCGTGCGCGAGGCGGTTGTCGCCTCCACCGGGAATGTGGCCCTGGCCTACTCGGCCTACTGCGCCCGGCTCGGGATCCAACTGTGGGCTTTCCTCACCAGCCGCGTCCCGGCGGCCAAGATGCATGAGGTGGCGCTCTACGGGACGCAGGTCGTCAAGGTCACATCCACCTACGACCAGGCCAAGGAGCTGGCGGGGGAGTTCGCCGCGCGCCACGGCTACTACTTCGACCGCGCCACATCCAGTGTGGCCTCGGTCGAGTCGATGAAGACCATCGCCTTCGAGATCGCCCAGCAGCTGGGCGATCCGTCCCAGGGTTCCTGGCGGGCGCCCGACTGGTACGTTCAGGCCGTCAGCGGCGGATTAGGACCTTACGGCGTGCTCAAGGGTTTCCGCGAGCTCCACGCCATGGGTCTGATCGACCACCTGCCGCGCATCGCCGTGATCCAGGTCGCAGGCTGCGACCCGATGGTGCGCGCCTGGAAGGCCGACGCCGACGTCGCCGAACCGCTCCTGCCGACGACGCGCATCTACACGCTGAGCACCGGCAATCCCGGTCGCGGTTACACCCTGCTGCGCAGACGGATCCTGGAGGCCGCCGGCGGCGCCTTCGAGAGCGTCAGCGATGACGAAGCTATCCAGGCAATGCACCAACTGGCCAAGATGGAGGGGCTCTCGGCCGAGCCGGCCGCCGGCGTCGCCTTCGCTGGTTTGATCCGGCTGGCGCACCAGGGAGTCATCGAGCCGGACGAGACGGTGGTCGTCAACCTCTCGGGACACTCGATGCCGGTTGAGGAAGAAGCGCTGGGCGAAGGCTGGTACCGCGATCTGACAAGCGAGGCGGCGCCGGCCGACGTCCCCGAGGACGGTTTGCTGGCAGCCCTGGCGCAGCTCGATCAGCGCGTAACGCGCGAAGTTCTGATCGTCGACGACCATCCCGAGGCGCGGCGCCTGCTGCGGCGCATCCTCAATGCCCACGGCGAGTACGAGATCAGCGAAGCCGCCTCGGGACGCGAGGCGCTGGCGGTCGTCGAGCGGCGTCAGCCCGACTTGATGATCCTGGACCTGATGATGCCGGGGATGGACGGCTTCGCCGTCCTCGACGCCCTTCGGCAGCAGCCATCGACGGCTGCCATGCCGGTGGTGGTCGTGACCGCCAAGGAGCTGACGCCGGCCGAGGAACGACGCTTGCAGGGCCGGATCCGCCGGCTGATGACCAAGGGCGAGTTCTTAGGCGAGGATCTCCTCGGCGAGATCGATCGGGCACTGGAGTAGCCGTGGCGGCCTCCCCCTCCCGGCTTTCCCCCCGTCGGCGCGGACTGGTCCTCGCCGGACTTTCGGCGGCGTTGCTCGGCTCGACGCCGGTCTTGGGCAAAGTCGCGCTCGAAGCCGGAGTCCCTCCGTTGGCCGTCGTCACGGCACGCACGGCCGCCGCGACCGTGCTCCTGCTCCTCGTCCTGCTGCCCCAGCGCCGCTCGCTGGCCATCTTTCCTCTCGGTCTGGTTGGGTGTCTGCTGGCCGGCCTGCTGAACGGGATCGGCTCGCTGTTCTTCTACGCCGGCCTGGCGCGGGTGGACGCCGGTGTCGGCCAGATGCTGTTCGGCCTGTACCCGGTGTGGGTGGCGCTGCTGCTCTTCCTCGACGGACAGCGTCCGTCGCGCTTATCGTTGGCGGCCTTGGCATTCAGCCTCCCAGCCGTCTACTTGATCATCAGCGCCCGCTGGCAACAGGTTGACCCGGTCGGCGCCGGATACATGTTGCTGGCGGGCGTCCTCTTCGGCCTCCACATCCCGATCAACGAGCGCGTGCTGTATGAGGTCCCGGCGCCCACCGTCGCCTTCTACACGCTGGCGGCGATGACCCTCGTCGTCTCGCCCGCCTACTTGCTCTTCTCCGAGGCGCCACCGTCCGTCGGGCCGCAGGCCCTGCCGGCGCTTGTCGGTCTAACCATCATCACTTTTCTCTCACGGGTGGCGCTCTTTTCCGGCGTCAAGTTCATCGGGGGTTTCCAGTCGGCGCTCGTGGGCATGGCGGAGGTCTTGGTGGCCGTGGCGTTGGCGCACGTGGTCCTCGGCGAATCCCTGACGCCGGCGCAGCAAATCGGCGGTTTGCTCCTGGCCACCGCCCTGCTCGTCTCAGGCCTCGATCGAACTCCCTACCGTCGCGTGCACGGACGCGGTTGGCTCTACTGGTTGCGCCCACCGGTACCGGCCGCGGCGTTTGTCGACACCCGGCCGACCCCACGCCCGAGCGAGAATACTCAACCCGGGGACGATGCCGCGCCGGCGGCCGGCTGATCCGCCGTGCGCGGTCCATCTTCCTGATGTAGGGGCACGGCACACCTGCCCTTGTGGGCGGTGCAAGGGTGCCGTGCCCCTACGCGGGACTCGCTGAATATTCTCCGGCCCCGTATTGCGTCCAGGGTCATGCCATCGAGCCCGGCGTGGTGCAGGCCGTTTGCCACGCCGTCGAGGGTGTGTTCCCGCGCAGCGGCCCTTCGAACCGGCATGCTATACTGCCCGAAGCCGACCGACTGCAGCAGAATGATGTGAGTCGCGCGCTGTTTTCGCGCGCATTCCGGTTTCTTGAAGGGAGACGTGGTCCATGAACGTTGGCGTCCCCAAGGAGCGCCGCCCGTTCGAGTTCCGGGTCGGGCTTCCACCCGCCGGCGCGGCGATGTTCGTGCGCTACGGCCACACGGTATATGTCGAGAGCGGCGCCGGCGAAGGCGCCGGCTTCTTCGATGCGGACTACGTCCGCGCCGGCGCGACCGTCGCCTACGCTCCGGAAGAGGCTTTTGGCCGGGCGGATCTCGTTCTGAAGTTTGCCCGCCCGCTGGCCCGTGAATTGGAGCTGCTGCCGCACGGGGTGACCGTCGCCGGATTCCTTCACTTGGCCGCCGCCCGGCAGGACAAGATCGACGTGATCTTGGCCAAGGGGATCACGGCATTGGCTTACGAGCAGATCGAGGAAGACGACGGCAGCCGCCCGGCGATGGCCCCCCTCAGCCGCATCGGCGGCCGCATGGTCGTCCAGACGGCCGCCTCCCTGCTCCAGAACAACAACGGCGGCCGCGGCATTCTGCTCGGTGGCGTGGCCGGTGTGCCGCCGGCGGAGGTCGTGATCCTCGGCGCCGGAGTCGTCGGCAGCACCGCCGCCGCCGGGTTCGCCGCCGCCGGCGCCCACGTGGCGGTCCTCGACGTCAATCTCTCCCGCCTGCAGGCGTTGCAGGATCACCTGGCGCTGCCGATGGTGACACTGCTCTCGACTCCGCACAACATTGCCCGGGCCACCGCCTATGCCGACATCGTCGTCGGCGCCGTCCTCGTTCCCGGTGAGCGGGCTCCGCTCCTGGTGACGCGGCAGATGGTGGCTAACATGCGCGCCCGATCGTTGATCATCGACATGAGCATCGACCAGGGCGGTTGCGTCGAGACTGCTCGCCCCACCAACCACAGCAGCCCGACCTTCGTCGACGAAGGCGTCTTGCACTACTGCGTCCCCAACATGTCCGGGGTTCTTGGGCGAACGGCGACCCACGCGCTGTATGCCGGAGCCTACGGCTACCTGGAGGCCGTCGCCCGCCTCGGCCTGGAGCAAGCCCTGGAGAGCTTGCCGGCGCTGGCCCGCGGCCTGAATACACTGCGGGGTGAGGTGCGCAGTCTCCGCCGGTTCACGGCGGACGCCGGAGAGGCCGAATGAGCTGGGCCGAACGGTACGCCTCGAGGGTGATGACGGCCGAGCAAGCGGTGAAGGACATCCAATCCGGCCAGCGCGTCTTCCTGACCGGAAACTGCTCCGTGCCGCAGCACTTGCTGCAAGCGCTCGTGGCCCGCGCTCCCTCCCTGCAGGACGTCGAGATCGTCAACGTCCTGACCATCGGCAAGGCGCCCCACGCCGACCCGGCGATGGCCGGCCATCTCAAGATCAACACTCTTTTCATCAGCGACAACGTGCGCGCCGCCGTCCACGACGGCCGCGCCGACTTCACCCCGGTGCTGCTCTCGGAAGTCCCGCTGCTCTTCCGCAACGGAGCCTTGCCGCTGGACGTGGCGCTGATCCACGTTAGCCCGCCCGACGAACACGGCTTTTGCAGCCTGGGGATCGAGGCCGGGCTGACCAAAACGCCGGCCCAAGTGGCGCGGATGGTCATCGCCGAAGTCAACGAGCGCATGCCGCGCACGTTGGGCGATTCCTTCATCCACATCAGCAAAATCGACCGCGCCATCCCGGTCAATTACCCGCTGGCCGAGCTCCCGATGGGTGAGGTGACCGA
>CAZMVJ010000072.1:0-13213 GCA_964569445.1 uncultured Anaerolineaceae bacterium
CGGTCAGCTCACGCCCGGTGCCATCGATTGTCAAAACTTGCAGCAACGCCGGACGCGTGGTGATCGACAACCCGATCGCAAGCGCCCTCAGCATCTCGTCTCTCGCCGCTGCGGTCCCGCCATCGATCAGGACATGACGGGAAGAGGGGTGATGGAGATCGACCCAGATCGCCCTTCCGTCAACATCGGTCCCGAGGGGAGCGAGGAAGGGGGCCGATTCGCCGCAGCGCCGCAGGATCTCGAACGGGTCGGGCAGCTCCGAGGCCTCTTGGCGCGCGGACTCGGATGTTTGTCCAGCCGGAAACGAGCCGGGAATGGCGGGATCAGGCGCCTCCCTCAATCGTCTTGCAGATTCGGGCCGGCCTCGATCTACCCGACCGACGACGTCCGTCCAAGTCTGTCTCTTGCTGGCTATCTCCACAGGTCCTCCCGGCATAGAAACTTTGTTCTATGATTGTATAGAACGTCCGTGCTAATGTCAAGGCCGAAATGTGAGCTAAGCCGATGTGCTACAATAGATCCTTACCCTCCCCTGAACAGGGATGAGCGACCTCCGTCCATCCCCCATCGCCGGGACCTGGTATCCCGGCGACGCCGAAGCGCTGGCCCGATCTGTGGATTTGCAGCTGGCTGAGGCCGAGCTCGAACCGGCTCCCGGGCAGGTCGTCGGGCTGGTCGCGCCCCACGCCGGCCATCGCTATTCCGGCGGGGTGGCGGCGCATGCCTTCCGCGCCGTCGCCGGAATGTCGCCCGAGGTGGTTGCCGTCGTCTCCCCAATGCATCAACCCCACCCGGCCGCCGTCCTATCGACCGCCCACGCGGCGTACTGGACGCCGCTGGGGATGATTGAGGTCGATCAAGGCCTCCTGACGGCATTCGAAGCCGCTCTCCGCCGAACGACCGAACTGGCGGTCGTGCGCGTCGCACGCGACACGGAGCATTCGCTGGAGATCGAGCTGCCCTTCTTACAGCGCTGCCTGGCGGGTCCTTTCCGCCTGCTGCCGATCATGCTGCGCGACCAGTCCGCCGCGGTCGCCCAGGCGGTCGGCCGGGCCCTCTCCGAAGTCCTGCGCAGCCGGTCAGCGCTCATCGTTGGCAGCAGCGACCTATCCCACTTCTACCCGGCCGCCACGGCGCGGCGCCTTGACGGCGAGATGCTGGCGCGCCTGGCCGCTTTCGACCCGCAGGCACTGCTCCAGGCGGAAGACGAAGGCGTCGGCTTCGCCTGCGGCAAGGGAGCCCTGGCGGCCGTGTTGTGGGCCGCCCGCGACCTGGGGGCCGACGTCGTCCGCCTGCTGGACTATGCCAACTCGGGTGACGTCACCGGCGATGACGACTCGGTCGTCGGCTACGGTGCCGCCGCCATCTACCGCTCCGCCGGGGCGCTCGGCGCCTGACGATGCAGACCCTCGGGCTCGATCTGCTTGGGCTGGGAGTCGTCTTCCTGCTCGTCCTGGCCAATGCCTTCTTCGTCGCAGCCGAATTCGCGCTGGTTAGCGTACGCCGGACCCGGATCCGCGAACTCAGCAGCCAGGGTCATCGCGCCGCCGCGTGGGCGGAACGCGCCGTCGCCAATCCCGACCGTTTCATCGCCGCCACGCAGTTGGGCATCACCCTGGCCAGCCTGGGCTTGGGTTGGGTCGGCGAGCCGGCGCTGAGCAATCTTCTGCTGCCGGTGGTCAGCCTGTTTCCCGGCGTGAACCAGGCCGAGCTTTCTCACACACTCTCCGCCGCGCTGGCCTTCGCCCTGATCACGTTCCTGCATGTCGTCGTCGGCGAGCTGGCGCCCAAGTCCATCGCCCTGCAGGATCCTGAGCGTACGGCGCTGCTGGTCGCCCGTCCGACGGTGTGGACCAGCTGGGTCTTCTACCCGTTCATCATCGTGCTCAACGGCGCGGGCAACGCTCTTCTGCGCGCCTTCGGCATCCGGCCGGCCGAGGGCCACCGCCTGGTGCACTCGGTCGAGGAGCTCAAGATGTTGGTCGCCGCCAGCGCCGAGGGCGGCGTCGTCGAAGATGAAGAGGAAGAAATGCTGCGGGCCGTTTTCGACTTCCGCGGGACGCTGGTGCGGCAGGTTACGGTGCCGCGCACCGAAATGGTTGCCGTCCCGGCCGAAGCCCCGCTGGCGGAGGTCATCCGTATCGCCGGCGAGCACCCCTTCAGCAAGCTGCCGGTCTACGAAGGCAGCCTCGACCACGTCATCGGCGTCGTGCACGTCAAAGACCTGCTGCGCCTGTCAGCGATCGAACAGCCTGGCCCCCAGGTCGCCCGCGACGTCATGCGCGAGACGATCTACGTCCCGGAGACGACCTTCATCACGACGCTGCTGGCGCGCTTCCGCCGCCGGCGGCAACACATCGCCATCGTCCTGGACGAGTACGGTGGGACGGCCGGCGTCGTGACCCTGTCCGATCTGGTGGAAGAGATCGTCGGCGAGGTCAGCGATCCGTTCGACGAGCCCGAGCTGCAGCCGCTGCCGGACGGCACGGCGCTGATCGACGGCCTGGCAACCATCGAAGAAGTCAACGAGCGGTTCGACCTGCACCTGGACGATCCCAACTACGACACGCTGGCCGGCTTCGTCCTTGGGCGCCTGGGCCGGCTGGCCCAGGTCGGCGACCAGGTCATGGTCGACGAGGTCGAATTGAGGGTCGAGGCGATGGACGGGTTGCGCATCGCTCGCGTTTCACTCACCCGCCGCAGCGCCGCTGACACCTCGACGCCCTCCTGATGGAGCGGTTCGCCGAAGTCGCCCTGCACCTGGCGCGTGTGCAGGGCACGTTCACCTATCTCGTTCCGCCTGCTCTGACTCACGTCCTGGCGCCGGGGCACCTGGTCGTCGTGCCCTTCGGGCCGCGGCGCGCCCAGGGCATCGTCCTGCGTCGAACGGCCGAGTCGCCGGTGGCGGAAACACGGCCGATCGAATCGTTGGTCGACGCCCAGCCGGTGTTGACCTCGGCCCAACTGGCGCTGGCGGACTGGCTGCAGCGGACAACGCTCGCCCCGCTTGGCGAATGCCTGGCGTTGATGATCCCTGCCGGCCTGGCCCAGCACGCCGATCAGCTCTATTCCCTGGTCGATCCGGCGGTTCAGCCGCCACCGGGCACCGCTGCGCGTCTGGTGACGCTGCTCCGTTCGCGCGGTCCCCTGCGTGGGCGACAGATCGAACGCCATTTCGGGCATCCCGGAGGGGATCGTGCTTCGCCTCCCGGAGGGGATCGCGCATCGCATGAAGCTTCGCATCCCGGAGGGGATCCCGGAAGGGATTGGCGCCGTGCGGTTCAGGGACTGATCCGCCGGGGGGTCGTGACAAGCGCTCCGGTGCTCGACGCGCCGTCCGTCGCGGTCCGGCGCGTCCGGTCGGCCCGTCTGGCGCAGCCGGCGGAGCAGGTGACGGCGGCATTCGAGGACCTCGGCCGCGGCGATGCGGCGATCCGCCGAAGGCGCGTCCTCGAGGCCTTGCTCCAGGAAGGTCGTCCGCTCGACGTGACCTGGTTGTATGCCGAGGCCGGCGCACGCCCGGGCGACCTGAGCCGCCTGCGGGATCGCGGCCTGATCGCCCTCGACGCCCACGAACAAACGCGCGACCCATTGGCCGGGTCGTCCGCCGCGCCTTCCCTCCCCCCCGACCTGACGCCGGAGCAGCTCTCCGCGTGGGAGTCGATCGCGGAGAGCCTGCACTCCGCCGGCGGTGCCTTCCTGCTCCATGGCGTCACGGGCTCGGGCAAAACCGAGATCTACCTCAAGGCCGTCGCACGGGTCATCCAGGACGGTGCTTCGGCGATCGTGTTGGTGCCGGAGATCGCGCTGACTCCCCAAACCACCGACCGCTTTCTGTCCCGCTTTCCCGGACGCGTCGGGGTAATCCACTCTGCCTTGAGCGCCGGCGAGCGGTTCGACACCTGGCGGCGCGCCCGGTCGGGCGAGCTGTCCGTAATCATCGGGGCGCGCAGTGCCTTATTCGTTCCCTTGCGGCGCCTGCGCCTGATCGTCGTCGACGAGGAACACGACGAGTCCTACAAGGAACGCGAAATCGCGGTGCGCTACCACGCGCGCTCGGCGGCGCTGGCCTACGCCGGCTTGCTGAACGCCGTCTGCCTGCTCGGCAGCGCCACTCCCGATATCGTCACCTACCACCGGGCCGTCTCCGGGGAGATCCGCCTGCTCGAGCTGCCGCGCCGCCTGATGAGCCTCCTGCCGGGCGCGGGCCCACGACCGGACGGCCGGGCCCGGCCGATCGAGCTGCCTCCGGTGCACGTCATCGATATGCGGCAGGAGCTCAAGGCCGGCAACACATCCCTCTTCAGCCGGCGCCTGACGGAGGCCCTGGCGGCGACGCTCGATCGCGGCGAGCAGGCGATCCTCTTTCTGAACCGGCGCGGTTCGGCAACCTACGTCTTCTGCCGCGACTGCGGCTGGGTCGCCCGCTGTCCCCGCTGCGAGACGCCGCTGGTCCATCACCCGACGGCGGCCGCGCTCCAGTGCCATCAGTGCGGCACCCGGCGAAAACCGCCGACGGCGTGCCCGCAGTGCCGCGGCCGGCGTGTGCGCTATTTCGGCGCCGGAACGCAGCGCATCGAAGCGGAGGTGGAGGCTCGCTTTCCCGGTGTGCGCAGCCTGCGCTGGGATTGGGACGCCACCCGCCGCAAGGGCGCCCACGAGGTGATCCTGGCGCATTTCGCCGCCCACCGCGCCGACGTCCTGATCGGGACCCAGATGCTGGCCAAAGGTCTCGACCTTCCCCTGGTGACGCTGGTGGGCGTGGTGTCGGCCGACACCGGGTTGTTCCTGCCTGACTACCGCGCCGCCGAGCGGACGTTCCAGGTGCTGACACAGGTGGCGGGCCGCGCCGGTCGCGGGCTGGCAGGAGGGCAGGTGATCCTGCAGACCTACCACCCTGAGCACGAGGCGATTCGGGCCGCTTCGACCCACGACTTCCACGCCTTCTACCAGGCGGAGCTGCGCCACCGTAGGGAACTGGGCTACCCGCCCTTCCGCCGGCTGGCGCGCCTGCTCCTCCGAGGGACGTCGCTCGAGCGTGTCCAAGACGAAGCGGCCCGCCTCGGGAGCCGCCTGCGGCGCGCCGCGGCGCGCTCCGGCCAGCCGGTGGAGGTCCTCGGCCCGACCCCCTGCTTCTTCACGCGCCAGCGCGGGTGGCTGCGTTGGCAGATCGTTTTGCGCGGCGCCGATCCGGCCTCGATTGTCCCGGATGATCTCGCCGAGGGCTGGACGATCGACGTCGATCCGGTGAGTCTGCTGTAGGGGCACAGCACCCTGGCACCGCCCGCCAGGGCAGGTGTGCCGTGCCCCTACGACGCCTTGGAGGCCCCGATGCCTGAAGCGATCCGCCAGCTTCTCGAACGCCATCTGCAGTCGATCCTGGACAACGACATCACTGCCTACCACGCCTCGACCGTTCCCGAGTTGACACTCTACGAGTGGTACGTGACACCCCACCGCATCGACGGCCTAGGCTTCCATGATTTCCTGATGACCGAATCCGCCCGCCCGGACACGCCGGCGATCGCGCCACGCATCCCGGAGGGGGCGGCGCTCGACCCTTCCGGGAGAGCGGGCAGCGCGCCTGACAAGGTCCCGAGCGAAGCGAGGGAGAAGGCCCGCGAGCGATTCGATCTGGCGAACTACCGGGAACAGCTCTACGGCGATTGCGCCGTTTGCTGCTACACGCTGCTCATTTCCCGGGCAACCTCCCAAGGGACGACCGTCCGGAGCCACAACGAGACTCGGGTTTTCGTTCGAAGGGACGGTGTCTGGAAGGTCGTCCACGTTCACAAGTCGCCGGCCTGGAACGCTCCGCATCAAGCCGGCTGAGGCGGCCGCCTTCTCCACACGGGAAGAAAAGACGGTCCCCTCCATCCCGCTGACCGGACGCCGGCCTGCTCGTTTTGGCGGCAGCCGTAGGCCGGAAAGCAAACCGCCCCCGAAGGGGCGTCGGAGCCTGGTTGGCCAGATTGTGAGCGCCGGCCGGGACCCTTCGATACCATCCCGAGAGCAGCGAGGGACTGCGCCCCGCGCTGAGCTGAGGCGAGGGCCGAGCGCAGCCAGGCTGGGCCGCAGTCGAAGCGCGCTCAGCTCAGGGAGGTCGGCGACTCACTCGGAAGGGACAGCCCCGCGCTGAGCGGAGGCGAGGGCCGAGCACAGCGAGGCCAAGCCGCAGTCGAAGCGCGCTCAGGGAGAGTATGAAGGCGGAGTCTGACTTCGGTTTCCCTTGCTCCTGCAAGGGCTGATCAGGCGTTCGGCCGGCGATCGTTGTAGAGCTCTTCCCGGATCGCCGCCACCTGCCGGCGCAACCCCTCATCCGTCTCCAAGAGGCTGGCGATCTTATCCAGGCCATACATGACCGTCGTGTGATCGCGGCCGCCCAGCACTTCCCCGATCTTGGGCAGAGAGGCGTCGGTGCCCTGACGGATCAGGAACATCGCCACCTGGCGCGGCAGAGCCACCTGGCGCGAGCGGTCAGTGCTCAACAGCCGGTCTTCGTCCACTCCGAAATGCTCAGCGACGGCGGTGATGATGCGATCCGGCGTCATGGCGGTCGAACGAGTCTGCAGATCGATCAAGGTCGATTCGACCAGATCGCGCGTGATCGCCAGCCCGCTCAGGTCCGAGAAAGCCAACAACCGGGTCAGGGCGCCCTCCAGCTCGCGGATATTGCTCTGGACGCGGCGGGCGATGATTTCCAGGTACTCAGGCTCGACGGTGCGACCGGCACGCTCGGCCTTGGACCGCAGGATCGCCATGCGGGTTTCAAAATCTGGGGGTTGGATGTCGGCGATCAGACCCCACTCGAAGCGCGAGCGCAGCCTCTCCTCCAGCGTGACCAGCGCCTTGGGCGGTCGATCGGAGGAGATGACCAACTGCTTCTCCTGCCCATGCAGCGCGTTGAAGGTGTGGAAGAACTCCTCCTGAGTCGACTCCTTCCCGGCGATGAACTGGATATCGTCGATCAGCAGGACTTCGATGCGGCGATAGTGCTCGCGGAAAGCGTCGGTGGTGTGGGTCCGGATGGCGTTGATCATGTCGTTGGTGAACTCTTCCGACGAAACGTACAGCGCCCGCAGCCCGGCGTTGACACACGCCAGTCCAACGGCGTGCAGCAGGTGGGTCTTGCCCATCCCCACGCCGCCGTACAGGAAGAGCGGGTTGTAGGCGCGCGCCGGATTCTCGGCCACCGCCAGGGAGGCGGCGTGCGCCAGGCGATTCCCCGCCCCGACAACGAAGGACTCGAAAGTGTAACGGGCGTTGAGATTGGCTGGCGCCGGCCGCGGCGTAGGAGTCGGTTCGACCACGGGCAGAGCGGACTCTTCGGCCGCCTCGCCCGGCCACAGGACGAAGCGCACTTCGACCGTCCGCCCCGCCAGGCGGCTCAGCGTTTCCCCGAACACGCCCCTCAGCCGCTGATCGAGCCAATCGCGCGCGTAGGCGTTCTGCACACCGAGAATGAATGTCCCGTCCTCGTAGGTGAGCAATTCGGCGTCGCGGACCCAGGTGTCGAACGTCGCTCGCGGCAGTTCCAGTTGGAGCTGGCCGAGCGCCGCCTCCCACGTCCGTTCCGCATCCATGCGCACCTCCCGCGCCCGGCCCGGACGGCGGGAATTCCTCCCCGCCGAGGCCGCCCCGTGCACGATTCAATTCAACAAGGGTCTACGCTGACGGGCGGCTCGCGGAGCGTACCGGCTGGCCTCCGACTCGCACCGATGAACCCACCGTCGAGTCTGCGATCACCGCCCGTGACAATGGCATTCTATCAGATCGACATCGACACTTCAATACGATCGCCCACCTTCTACCTAAAAAGAATCGAAGATTTAAGGCGTGACGATGTTAACACCGCTTGCGCGCACCGTCCGCCAGGTCGCTCGAATCGAGAGACGCTGGATTCTCGGCCACCCCCGCCACATCTTCCGGAGGCCGGCCGTCCATCGCCACATCTGTGGCAGGATGCGCAGGTGAGAACCTTGGCCGGCTTCCCAGCGCGCCTCTTGTTAAAGACACGCTGTCTCTTTGCCGGAGGTGCGCCGTCGCCGCAGACCGATCCCATCGGATTGGCGAGGCGCCCTCGCCCACTTTCCTTCTTTGGCGAGCGATTCCGATGATGAATCAGGGCTTGGCCAGCAGAAGATCGAGGGCCTCGCGCAGAGAACGCGCCGCGATCAGCTCCAAACCGTCGGGCGCGGCCTCCTGGCGCGGGCTGCGCGGCGCCACGACCCGGCGGAATCCCAGCTTGGAAGCCTCCCGCAGCCGCGCTCCGAGCTGCGGAACGGCCCGCAGCTCCCCCGAGAGGCCGACCTCGCCGACGACCGCCACATCCGCCGGGATCGCCCGGTCGCGCATGGAGGACGCCAGCGCCGCCGCGATCGCCAGGTCGGCCGCCGGCTCCTCGATCTGAAGTCCCCCGACCACGTTGACGAACACGTCCTGATCGCTCAGGTTCAGCCCCAGGCGGCGGGTGAGCACGGCGGCGATCAACAGCAGCCGGTTGAAATCGACACCGTTGGCCGTCCGGCGGGGATTGCCGAACGCCGTCGGGCTGGTGAGGCCCTGGATCTCCACCAGCAGCGGGCGCGACCCTTCCAGCGTGATACACACGATCGAACCCGGCGCCTGAACGACCCGCTCGGCCAGGAAGGCCTCCGACGGGTTGGGCACTTCGACCATTCCCGCGCCACTCATTTCGAACACGCCCACCTCGGTTGTCGGTCCGAAGCGGTTCTTGACCGCTCGCAGCAGGCGATAGGCGTGCTGGGCATCGCCCTCCAGGTACAGCACCGTATCCACCAGGTGCTCCAGCACCCGGGGCCCAGCGATGGCCCCATCCTTGGTAACGTGCCCGATCAGGAAAACTGGCACCCCGCTTTGTTTAGCCACCGCCTGCAGGCGGGCGGCGCACTGCCGCACCTGGGTGATCGATCCCGCCGCCGGCTCGAGCTCGGCATCGTGCATCGTCTGGATCGAGTCGATCACCGCCAGGCCCGGTTGGAGCGTTTCGATCTGGCGCAGTACGCCGTCGAGCTCGGTCTCGGCCATTAGATGCAGGCCGCTCCCGGACCGGGCACCCAGCCGGTCGGCCCGGCTCTTGATCTGACGCACCGACTCTTCTCCGGAGACGTAGAGAACAGCCTGTCGCTCGGCCACCGCCAGCGCCGCCTGCAACAGCAGGGTCGACTTCCCAATGCCGGGGTCGCCGCCGATCAGAACAATCGAGCCGGGGACGATGCCTCCCCCCAGCACCCGGGCGAACTCACCGATCGGCAGCGGGTTGCGGTCGAAGCCCTCGTCGCCGATATCACCCAGGCGCACGGCGGCCGCGCCCGCCGCCGCCCGGGCGCCCCGGTGATCGGCCGGCTCGGCCGCCTCGGCGACCATGCTGTTCCACGCCCCGCACTGCGGACAGCGGCCAAGCGGTTTGGGCACGGTTCGGCCGCACTGCTGGCAGACGTAATCGATGCGTCGACGCGTCAACGCAATGCCTCCGGGGGGACGACCTCGCCGGCCACCGCCCACTCCTGGCTGACCAGCGTCGGCACCATGCGCCGCAGGCTGCGATCCGCCGCCCAGGCGATGAGTTGCTGCGCAGCCGTGGTGCACAGTCGCTCCGGCGACGGGTGGATCCCCGCCCGTGGCAGATCGAGCCGGTCGGCGTCCCAACACGTCTGGACGGTCGGGTCGCCGTCGGTCAGGCCGTCGGCGTGGAAGGTGCAGGCGTGGTAGAGCAAATCGAACGCGCTGGGAGTGAGGTCGAAGGTTCGGCCTCGCAGACCGGCGGCGTAGTCCGCGCCCCGCCGGCCGTGGCCCTCGTCCCACCCCTCGTTCGTCCTTCGCGAGTCGTGAAACAGGGCGAAGAGCAGAAGGATCTGCTCGTCCGCTCCCGTCGCCGGCGCCAGGCGCAGCCCGTTCTCGTAGACCCGCGCCCAGTGGGTGACCCCGTGCAGGCCGAACCAGGGGAGCTGGTACTGATCGTAAATGGTCTGAAGGAGCACAGCAACGGACGCCATGGGCGTGGTCGTGCGCATTATACAAGGCGGCCTCGCGGCAGACTGTAGGGCACGGCACACCTGCCCTGGCGGGCGGTGCCAGGGTGCCGTGCCCTACACCTCTCTCCCCCAAAAGAGAACGGCCCGGCGCGAGGCCGGGCCGCGATAGGTATGGTAAGTCTCGAAGATTCCGGGAAGCTTGAACTTCCCGGAAGGTGTTCTACGTCGCCGGCAGCGCCTCGGCCGGCTCGGGCGCCGGCTCCTGGCGCATCAGGACGACGTCGGACTCTTCCGCCTCGACCACGATCCGATCGCCGGCCTTGAACTCGCCGGACAGCAGTTTGTCGGAGAGACGGTCTTCGACCTTGTTCTGGATCACCCGCCGCAGCGGCCGGGCGCCCATCTCGGGGTCATAACCCAGCTCGGCCAGCTTGAGGCGGGCGGCGTCGGTCGCCGTCAGTGTGATGTGATGGTCACTCAGCCGGCGGGCGACCTTGGCCAGTTCCAGGTCGACGATGGAGGTAATCTGCTCGCGCGTCAGGGCGTGGAAGACGATCACGGCGTCGACCCGGTTGAGGAATTCCGGCCGAAAGACCTTGCGCAGAGCCTCCATCAGCTTCTTGCGCATCTCCTCGAACGCCTGTTTCTCCTCCACGATCTCGTCCCGCTGCAGGCTGAAACCCAACCGCGCCTGGCGCCGGATCAACTCGGCCCCGACATTGGAGGTCATCACGATCATGGCGTTGCGGAAGTCGACCTTGCGACCGCGGGCGTCGCTCAGGTGACCTTCTTCCATGATCTGCAGCAGCATGTTGTGGGCATCCGGGTGGGCCTTTTCGACCTCGTCGAAGACGACGATCGAATACGGCCGGCGGCGGATGGCTTCCGTCAGCTGCCCGGCATCATCGTAGCCGACGTACCCCGGCGGCGCGCCGACCAGCCGGCTGACCGAATGCCGTTCCATGAACTCCGACATATCAATATGGATCAGGGCCTCTTCGCTGCCGAAGATGAACTCGGCCAGCGCCTTGGTCAGTTCGGTCTTGCCGACGCCGGTCGGTCCGAGGAAGATGAACGACCCGACCGGTCGCTTGGGGTCTTTGAGTCCGGCGCGCGCCCGCCGCACGGCCTTGGAGATGGCCTCGATCGCTTCGTCCTGTCCGACGACGCGAGCGTGCAGCGCCGACTCCATCTGCAGCAACCGCTGGGATTCCTCTTCGGCGATCTGCATCACCGGCACGCCGGTCCACATCGAGACGACTTCGGCGATGTCGTGGGCGGTGACGCGCGGGCTGTCCTCGCTGCGCTCCCAGCCGGCTCGCAGCTGCTGCAGCCGCTCTTCCAGCCCCGACTGGTGCAGCAACAGTTCCTGGGCGTCGTCGTAACGTGCTTCTTCGACGGCCAGCGCCCGAGCTTGGCGCGTCTGGCGCAGGTCATCCATCATGCTCTTCAGCGTGCGGGCTTCCGGGCTCTTGTACATCCGCACGCGCGAGGAGGTCTCGTCGATCAGATCGATCGCCTTGTCCGGCAGGAAGCGGTCGGGGACGTAGCGGGCCGAGAGGTGCACCGCCGCTTCCAGCGCCTCGTCCGTGATCACCAAACGGTGGTGGTCTTCGTAGGGGCCCTTGACCCCGCGCAGAATCTCGAGCGCCTCGTCGACGCTCGGCTCCTCGACCATCACCGGCTGGAAGCGCCGCTCCAGGGCGGCGTCGCTCTCGATGTACTTGCGGTACTCGTCGAGCGTCGTGGCGCCGATGACCTGCAACTCGCCGCGCGACAGGGCCGGCTTGAGGATGTTGGCGGCGTCCACCGAAGAGCCGGCCGAGCCGGCGCCCACCAGCATGTGGACTTCGTCGATGAATAGGATCGCCGCCGCCGACTTGAGCTCGTCGATGACGCGCTTGAGGCGTTCTTCGAATTGGCCGCGGTACATCGTCCCGGCCACCAGCGAACCGACGTCGAGCTGTAACACCCGCTTGCCCAGCAGCGGCTCGGGCGTCTCGCCGGCGATGATGCGCTGCGCCAGGCCCTCGACGATGGCCGTCTTGCCGACCCCCGGCTCGCCGATCAGGGCCGGATTGTTCTTGTTGCGGCGGGCCAGGATCTGGATTACGCGCTCGATCTCCGTCTGGCGCCCGATGACCGGGTCGAGCTTGCCGGCCTCGGCCAGGCCGGTCAGATCGGTCGCCAGCTGGTCGAGCAACGGGGTCTTGGCGGAGGCGTCCTTCTTCTCCGGGGCGCCGACGGGCTGGGCCGCCACTTGCCGCGCCGGAGTTTCCTGCAGCACGCGCCGCGTTTGGCGGCGCACCTGTTCCGGGGTGATGCCGAGCCGGCGCAGCACGTCGATCGCCACGCCTTCGCCCTGCCGCACCAGTCCGAGCAACAGATGCTCGGTGCCGATGTAGTGGTGCCCCATGCGGCGGGCTTCTTCGATCGCCAGCTGCAGCACCTGCTCGGTCGACGGCGCCAGCTCGATCTTGCCGCCGGCATGCCGGCCGACGCCGGTCAGCCGCTCGACCGTCTCTTTGACCCGGGCCGGATCGAGGCCGAGCTCGCGCAGAACGCGCCCCGCCACCCCGCCCTCTTCGCGGATCAGGCCCAGCAAAAGGTGCTCGGTGCCGATGTAGTTGTGGTGCAGCCGCTCGGCCTCTTCATGGGCCAGGCTGAGCACCCGGCGAGCCCGCTGGGTGAACCGCTGCATCTTATCGGCCACGGAGCTCTCCTATGCGCGCGGCGAATCCCGCCTGCATCGGTCGGATTCTACCAGAAACGAGTTCGGGCGCTGGCGGGCCATTCGTCCCAGCACAACCGATCGGTTGGGGTTCGATTGTTCATGGCCCCTGCCGGAGATCGCGGAGCAATCTGGAAGGACTGGAGTCGGGGCCTTCCGCGCCAGGAGGCTTTTGGGCGCCCCAGGGGGAGTAAGCCCCCTCCCACCATGTCATTCCGCTCCACGGAGTGCTTCGCGAAGCGAGGCCGGAGCGCCTGCGACGGGCGAGAGAGGAATCCCCTGTGCGTCCAGAATCGCATGACATCCACGGGTGGAGTGGCTTGCCACGAGTCTGGAGGTCCTGCCATTGAATCATCTCAGGGATTCCTCGGCCGTCCCAGACGGCCTCGGAATGACAACAGGGGGCAACGTCGCCACGGTCAGGAAAGCAGACGGGCGCCCGCTCGGGCGCCCGATTTCAAAGGCATCGATGGCCGGAGGCCAGGCT
>CAZMVJ010000073.1:0-12937 GCA_964569445.1 uncultured Anaerolineaceae bacterium
CGGTCGAGCAGTCCCTGGAGGGAGGCCATGGCCGAACGCAATGCGGCGACGTCCACGCCGCGGCATTGCTCGGGCAGCAACGCCAGCCAGGGGCGCATGCGCAGGAGCATCTTCTGCGCGCCACGCCAGTTGCCGCGCTCGGTGTGCAGGCAGGCGACGGCCAGATGGAGCAATGAGCGGTAGACGGTGCCGTCCACCCCCGGGTCGTCGAGCACGGCGCGTTCGAGGTGCTCGTGGGCTTCGAAGTAGCGGCCGGAGCGCAGGGCGGCGATGCCCAACCGGGCTTCGGCGGACGGCGGCTGGCCGCAACCGGCCTGGATCGCCGCCCTATCGGCCGGACGTGCTTCGCGCCGGAGAAGGTCCGCTAGATTCGCCTGAAGCTGCCCGCGCGTCACGACGAGGTCCGCCCCCAATTGGCGCGCCTGCTCGAGCGACGCTTCTTCCACATGCGGGCCGAAGGCCAGCAGCCGGATGCGCCGTGTCGCCGAGGAGGTCTTCAGGATCTGTATCCAGCGCGCCCAGGGAATTCCCTCGGAGGCCAGGTCGATCAGGATCAGCGCCGGGGGATCGGAAACGATCGAGCGCACCAATTCGCCATCGACCCCTTCGAGCGGCTCGGTCAGGGGGACGGGCCGCGCCGGAGCCGCCTCCAGGGAGGGAGAAGGATCGAAGCGGTCGAACGTGAACCCGAGTTGGGCCGCCCCGTCTTCGAGCCGGGGCAGGAAGAAGACATCGTTCGTCAGGGCGAGCAGCCGCGGTCCGTTCACACGCGGGGAAGTTCGATCGTCTGCTGCTTCTGGTACTTGCCCTTCTTGTCGGCGTAGGAGACGGTGCAGCCTTCGTCGGCCTCGAAGAAGAGCACTTGGGCGATGCCTTCGTTGGCGTAGATGCGGGCGGGCAGGGGGGTGGTGTTGGAGATCTCGAGCGTGACGAAGCCTTCCCACTCCGGCTCGAAGGGCGTGACGTTGACGATGATGCCGCAGCGGGCGTAGGTGGACTTGCCGACGCAGATCGTCAGGACCGAGCGCGGGATGCGGAAGTACTCGACGGTGCGCGCCAACGCGAAGGAGTTGGGCGGGATGACGCAGACTTCGCCGTGGAAGTCGATCATCGAAGCCGTGTCGAAATGCTTCGGATCGACGACGGCCGAGTAGACGTTGGTGAAGATCTTGAACTCGTCGGCCACCCGGATGTCGTAGCCGTAGGACGACACCCCGTAGGAGATGACGCCATCGCGCACCTGGCCTTCTTGAAACGGTTCGATCATGCGCTGCTCGCGCGCCATGCGGATGATCCAGTGGTCGGGCTTCAGGCCCATCACGCGCCTCCAGTGGAACGGGAGTCAGGGGGTGACTCGGGCCGCACCGGGTTGGTCAGGCGGCCGAGGTTTTCGATCTCGATGGTGACTTCGTCGCCGTCGACCAGTGGGCCGACGCCGGAAGGCGTGCCGGTCAGGATGAGGTCGCCCGGGACGAGCGTCATGACCGACGAGATGTAGGCCACCAGCTGGCGCACCGGGAAGACCATGTCGCGGGTGGAGGCCATCTGGCGCAGCTGTCCGTTGACGGAACAGGTGATCAGCGCGTCGGCCGGCTGGAACTCGGTCTCGATCCACGGGCCGAGCGGGCAGAAAGTGTCGAAGCCCTTGCCGCGCGTCCACTGCCCGTCGGCGACTTGCAGGTCGCGCGCCGTCACGTCGTTGGCGACGGTGTAACCGAGGATGTGACGGTCGGCCGTTTCGGCGGCGATCCAACGGCCGCCCTCGCCGATGATCACCGCCAGCTCGGCCTCGTGCTCGACCTGCTGCGACTGGGCCGGCAGGCGGATGGCCTGGCGCTGGCCGATGACGGCGCTGGGCGGCTTGAGGAACAGCAGCGGCAGCTCCGGGACGGCGGCGTCGTGTTCGGCGGCGTGGGCGGCGTAATTGCGTCCGACGCAGATGATCTTCCCCGGCTCGACCGGCGCCAGCAGATCGACCCGGTCGAGAGCGAAAGACGGCGGCTGGCGTTTGAACAGGGAGAAGGGCGAACCGTCGAGCAGGCCGACTCGATCATCGCGCACCCAGCCCCAGCGGGGCGGCTCGTTGCGGTTGTGGCGGAAACGGACCAATCGCATGCCTCAGGGTTTCCAGGCCCAGGCCAAATCGTACTCGACCTGCCACGGATAGAGAATGACGTCCTGCAGCCCGAGGGCGTTCAGCCGTAAGGGAAACGAGGCGGATCGAAAGGTCCGCCCCAAGATCAGAGGCGCTTCCCGGCCGACGCGGTTGGTGACGAGCAGGCTGCCGCCCGGCCGAAGGACCCGCACCAATTCCCGCAGCGTGAGCTCCGGGCGCGGGGTGAATTCGACCACCTCCAGGCTGACGACGATGTCGAACGAGCCATCGGCGAAAGGCAGCGGATCGACGCGGCCGCGCAGCCAGATCCCGCCCGGGGCGCGTTCCCGTCCCAGGGCGAGCATCCGGCGCGACGGCTCGAGGCACACCAGCTGCAGGTCGGGACCGACCAGCGGAAGCAGGGCACGCGCCACGCGGCCCGTCCCGGCGCCGACGTCCAGGACGCGGGCGCCGGCCAGCTGCTCAATGGCGTTGGCGATCGGCTCCCCGACGAAGCGCGTTTCCCAGTCCGGGTCGAATTGTTTGATGCGGTCGTACTGCGTGGCGGCCAGGTCGTACATGCCGATGACGACGCGCGGCCCGAAGTGCGCGCCCTCACACACGTAAAACTCCCAGACGAGCAGGGCGACGACCAGGACGGCAACCAGGCCCACGAGCCACAGCGGATTCATGCGAGGGACTCGAATGTGCCGCTAGGGGAGGCGGCTCCGGCGGCGACTATAGCATATGAAGGCGAAGGAGGCCCTTGCCCGATGAGATTGCCACGCCTTCCTTCGCTTCGCTCGGAAGGCTCGCAATGACAGAAAGGACGTCATTGCGAGGGGCCCGGCCCACGGTCCCCGAAGCGAAGCGGAGCGGGAGGGCCCCGTGGCAATCTCCTCGCCGAGGCGATTGCCACGCCCTCCCTTCGCCCTGAGCCCTTCGCCTTCGCTCAGGACAGGCTCCGTCGAAGGGCTCGGGAGGCTCGCAATGACATGTGCTGGGTCGCGTATAATCCCTCCGGGCGGATAGCTCAGCTGGTTAGAGCACTTCTCTTACACAGAAGGGGTCGCAGGTTCGAGTCCTGTTCCGCCCACTCCGGCGAGCCACGATCTCAGCGATCCAGGAGGCAAGAGTGCCGCAACGTGGCAGGATCGTCCTGGTCATCGCCGCGGCGGCCTTCTCCGCCCTGGCCTGCCAGCTCCTGACGATCCCCGGCCTTCTCGAATTCCCCGCCCCGCCAGCTTCGACCGTCCCGACCGTCGCTCCGGCGACGCCTCCTCCGACGGCGACACGACTCCCGCTGTCCATTCCGCCGACGATCGTGATCCCTCCCGCGGCGGAGGTCGATCCCGCCCAGGCCCTCCTGCCCGAGTTCGCCTCCGACGCCGACCAGTTTCCAGACCAGACGCACTACTGGATCGACACCACCATCGAGTTCGTCTCCGGTGAGCTGCGGGCCACGCTGCGTGGCCAGGCACGCCTGCGTTACGTTGTCCCCGAGGGGGCAACGATCGACCGCATCCCGCTCATGCTGTGGCCGAACGATCCGCAGTATGACTCCGTGATGACGGCCGGGCCGGCGCTGGTCAACGGCACGCTGGTCGAGGGAGAGACCGACCTCGGGGGCATTGTGTTGTGGCTCCCCCTGGCAGAGCCGGCCGGGGCCGGCGATGTGCTCGACATCAGCCTGCCTTTCGAGATCGAAGCCGGCGGTCCGATCGGAGGCTTCGAGCCCAAGCGTTTCGGCATCACCGAGGGCGTTCTGGCCGCGCCCACCGCCTATCCGTTGGTGCCACGGCGGATCGACGGCGCGTGGCAGGTGGAAACGGCGCCGCCCGGCGGCGACACGACCAACTCCGACACCGCCTTCTACCAGGTCGACCTGACCGTTCCCGACGACATGGCACTCGCCGCCAGCGGCGTCGCCATCGGTTCAACCGTCAACGGCGACGGGACGGTTACGGCGCGCTATCTGACCGGCCCGATGCGAGACTTCGCCTTCGCCCTCGGCCCCTTTCAATCGAGCGAGGACATCGTCGATGGCGTGGTCGTCCGTGCCTGGGCTCTGCCCGAGCACAGCCAGGACGCCGATGAAATGCTCGACGCTGCCACCCGGCAACTTGGCATCCTGAACGATCTGGTCGGTCCCTATCCCTATGTTGAGCTGGACGTCGTCGATGTCCCGGGGGCCTTCGGAGGGATCGAGTACCCGGGTATTGTCTTCATCGGCACGTTGGGCACTTCCTGGCTGGTCGAACCGACGGTGCACGAGGTGGCGCACCAGTGGTTCTACGGCCTCATCGGCGACGATCAATTGCACGAGCCGTGGTTGGACGAGGCGCTGGCGACCTACGCCGAAGTGCTCTACTACGAAGAAATCGGGGAGCGCGGCGCGGCGGCCGGGCTGCTCTCGCAATTCCGGAGCTGGGTCCGCTCTCATCCGGATCCGACTCTTCCGATCGGCCGGGGGGTCGGCGATTATCCCGATCCGGACGCCTATGCCCTGTTCGTCTACGGCAAGGGGGCGCTGTTCCTGGAGGCGTTGCGCGGCGAGATCGGCGACGAGGCTTTCTCCGAATTCCTGCGGAGCTACTTCCAGCAGGAGCGCTACGGATTCGCCACCGGTGAAGCGTTCCAGCAGGCAGCCGAAACGGCGTGCGGCTGCGACCTGGATGCGATTTTCGACCGGTGGGTGTGGGTGGGCGGCGAGATCCCGGGGATCTGAGCCTCCGGTGTGGAGGGGCCGTGATGAGCGAAGTCGAACCTACGGCGGATCGCCGGCTGCATGAGAGCCTCGCCAAGCAAATCAACGGCGAAGTCTGGTCTCTGTTGGACAAACCGGATCGCACCGTGGAAGATGACGAACGGCTGGTTCTGGCGGCGCACGCCTCGGCCTACCACTGGTTGCACGCCGGGACGGCCGTTCATCGGCAGCGAGGAGAATGGATGCTGGCCCACGTTCACACGCTGCTGAGCCGTGAGGCCCCGGCGCGGCATCACGCCCGGCGCTGTCTGGCCCTGACCGAGACCTTCGCCGCCGAGATGAAGGACTTCGACGTGGCCTATGCCTACGAGGCAGTTGCACGGGCGGAGGCGTTGGGGGAAGACAGCGAACCCGCGCGTCGCTACCTTCATCTGGCGCAGGCCCAGGGCGCCCGCATCGCCGACGAGGAAGACCGAACGATCTTCCTGGCCGACCTCCAGCGCGGGCCGTGGTTCGGCCTTGTCTGAGCTCTCGCCCACGACCACCCGGCTGAGGCCTGCGTGACATCGCCGCATCAGGTGCGGATGTTCAAGGGGGCATTCGCGTGGACGGCCGCCTACTCCGTCGGGACGGTCACCTTCACGATTGGGATAGCCGTCTTTGCCTACCTCGGCAGCTTCATGCGCTACAGCTCCGACGACTATTGCCAGGCGAGCACCCTTCGGCGTTTCGGCTTCTGGGGAACCCAGGCGCACACTTACTTCGAGAACGTCGGACGGTACTCCCATACCTTCCTTTCCTCGATCGCGGATGCGATCGGCCCTCGGACCAGCGGATGGATTCCGGCGGCGATCCTAGTTGTTTGGTTCCTGGCGATGGCACTGGCCCTCATCCTGGCGATGAAGCGGAACGGGATGGCGTCGCCTGTGCCCGCCGCGTTGTTCCTCGCCGCGGCAGCGGTGTACCTGACCGCGTATCAGGCCCCCGATCGGGCCGAATCCCTCCTTTGGAGATCGGGCGCGCTCTCGTACGCGATGCCGCTCGCTGCCGCGTGGGCCCTGATGGGGGCTGCCCTCCTCTTCGCCGATCGCAAGAGACGGACCTTCGTCTCGGGGATCGTCGTTTTCGTCATCGCCTGGATCGGGGAGGGGTTCTCGGAGGCTGCCTCGGCCCTCCAGCTTGCCTGGGTGGCCATCGCCTTCCTTCTGGCTTTGGCCATCGTCCGGCCGGGGGTCGACGGCCGTCGTCCGCTTGTCAGGGGCTTCTTCATCGCCTTACTGGCGACAGGTCTCGGGTTCCTGCTCATGGTTGCATCGCCGTCAACGGGGAGCCGCCTTCAGACGGTGTCGGAACACCCGGGACCGCTGGCGCTTCTTGCGGGAGTCTTGCGCGCTTCGATCTCGTTCGTCTTCGAGTCGATCCAAGGCCTTCCCCTACCATCGGTTCTCACCCTCATTCTCGGGGGAACCATGGGCGTGGCGTGGGGCGTCCGCCCGGGATTCCGGAGGGAGCTGCCCGGACGGCAAGTCCTCACGGGAACCGTTCTGGTTCTCGGTGGCTTGGTCGTCTTGCTGGCGTCTGTCTACGCCCCGCCGCTCTACGCACTCAACGCCAGGCCCGATCAAAGGACGATGCTGTTGGCGAGGCACCTGGTCGTCGTGGGGTTTCTGGCAATAGGCCTTCTGTGGGGGATGGCCCTGGGGCGGCGCCTTGCGATGACCGCCGGACGCGCCTCGCTGGCCGTCGAGTTGGTTCTCCCGGTCCTGCTCCTCGTCAGCCTTTACCCTCTCCACGGTGCCGGAGGTCTGATGGAGATCGCTCCGCTCTATGCCAAGTGGGCCGCTTTCTGGGATCGCCGGGAGGCGGGGATCCTCGGATCCGGCGCCGGGCCCAGCGAAGATATCCACGTCGTGGAGCTGGACAGCATCATGCCGAGGCTCGGAGACCTGAGCCGAGACCCCCGGCACTATTACAACACCTGCGCCGCCGAGTACTACGGAGTCAGGTCGATCACGGCCGATCTTCCCGGGTGGGACGATTGAGCGTCGCTGCGACAGCGGCCCGCGTCCGGCTGCCGTGACTTCCTTCCTTGACCGAGTCCGCCGCGGTAGCATAGAATCAATTGTCAGACATCTTGCCGTCTCGTTTCTCTGACCAAGGAGCGCGCATGCCCGACCATCTCTTCCGCGGCTCGCTGGCGGAACTCGACCCTGAATCCGACGAACTGAGCCGCATCGAAGCTGAGCGGCAAGCCCGCAAACTCATCCTGATCCCGTCCGAGAGCGCCGCTCCGCTGGCCGTCCGCCAGGCGCTGGCTTCCGCTTTCCAGAACATCTACGCCGAGGGCTATCCCGACGAAGAGTCGCGTCTCCTCAGCCAGGACGACATCCTGGACTACGAGGCCCGCCTCATCCACTACCGGCGCTACTCGGACCCGCGTTACTACAAAGGGGTCGAATACGCCGACACGGCGGAGGCCCTGGCCCGACGGCGCTGCGCCGAACTCTTCGCCGCCAACGGCTTCTCGGCCGACGAGTTGTTCGTCAATGTCCAGGCTCTTTCCGGCGCGCCGGCCAACAACGCCGCCTACCACGCGTTGATCCAGCCCGGGGATGTGATCCTGGGAATGGACCTGCTCCACGGCGGGCATCTGTCCCACGGTTCTCCGGCGAATCGCTCCGGCCGACTCTACAAGGCCTTCCACTACGGGATCGACCCCGAGACGGAACGCATCGACTACGGCGCCGTCGAGGCGCTGGCGCGCGAGCACCGGCCCAAAGTCATCATTGCCGGGTACTCGTCCTACCCGTGGATGCCGGACTGGCGCAAGTTCCGAGAGATCGCCGACGCCGTCGGCGCCTACTTGCTGGCGGATATCGCCCACATCGCCGGCATGGTCGCCGCCGGCGTCGTGCCCTCGCCGATCGGGATCGCCGACGTCGTCAGCTTCACCACCCACAAGTCGCTGTGCGGTCCGCGCGGGGCGGTGCTGCTGACCACGTCGCGCAAGTTGTCGCGCTCGATCGACCGGGCGGTCTTCCCCGGCGAGCAGGGCGGCCCGCACGTCAATACGATGCTGGCCCAGGCGGTTGCCTTTCGCCTGGCGCGCACGGCGGCCTTTCGGACGTTACAGCAAGGGATCGTCCGCAATTGCATTGCCCTGACCCGGCGGCTGCAAGACCGCGGCCTGCGCATCCCCTTCGGCGGCACCGAAACCCACATGACCAACGTGGATTGCCGCTCGGTGCGTGCCCCGGACGGGACCCCGCTCTCCGGCGATCAGGCGGCGCGCATCCTCGACCTGGCCGGGATCGTCGTCAATCGCAACACGATCCCCGGAGACCGGTCGGCCGCCGATCCTTCCGGCATCCGCCTGGGAACGCCGTGGATCACCCAGCGTGGGTTTGATGAGCCTCAGACCGGCGAACTGGCCGACGCCATCGCCGACCTGCTGTTGGGATGTCGGCCCTACCGGGCGCCGGTGCGCAAGGGGTCGCCGCTGCGGACCAAGGTCGAGTTCACATTGCTCAATCAGGTCCGCCTGAAGGTTCGCGACCTGGCCGCCCGCGCCGGCACGGACGTCGAGTTGGCGCAACACGGGTATCCCCATTTCTACGCGCTCGACGATCCCGCACCGCACGAGGCCTTTGCCGAGATCGAGGTCCTCGGCGCCGAATCGGAGGGGCTGCTGCGTTGGGCAACCTCCGTTCGACCCGAGGAGATCTCCGTTGGCGACACGGTCGAGGTCCGCCTGACGACGCCGATGGACGAGGTCCACGGAACGCTTGGCCGTGTCGGTTCGGCGGCCTGGCGCTTGAGAGTTCCCTCGCCCCAGGCATCGCTGATGCTGACCTGGCTGCGTGATCTCTCGGATGGCTTCGTCGCCATAGAGACCGGCGATCCGCTCAAGAAATCGCCGGGTCCGGCGATCGTCCGCCTGCTCGGCGGCGCCGCCGCCCTCCCGAAGGCGGCGAAACAAGCCGGCGACGACAAGCCATGGTACATCGGCGCTTCGAGTGCTGCGGGAGGAGCGAGCCTGCCCGAGTTCGACTGGAAGGACGCCGCCGACTCGCAGCTGCGCAGGACAGCGCTCTTCGAGACGCACCGCAAGCTCGGCGCCAAGATGGTCCCTTTCGCCGGCTGGGAAATGCCGGTCTGGTACACCTCGGTCATCGAGGAACACCTTGCGACGCGCTCGGCTGCCGGTTTGTTCGACGTCAGCCATATGGGGGTCTACCAGGCCGAAGGTCCGCAGGCGGCACCGTTCCTCGACTCGGTCTTCACCAACGACGTCGACGGGCTGGCGGTTGGGGAGTCGCACTACACCCAGCTCCTGGCGCCGGACGGCTCGGTGATCGACGACGCCATGATCTACCGCCGCGCCGACCAGACGTATCTGATCGTTGTCAATGCTTCCAACGACGACAAGGACTGGGCCTGGCTGGAGGCGGTCCGGACGGGAACCGTGCGTGTCGACGGGCGCCGGCCCGGGGCCAAGGCTTATGGACGGGGGGTCGTTCTGCGTAACCTGCGCGCCCCGGAGGCGGGCAAGGACCAGCGGGTGGACATTGCCCTGCAAGGACCGCGAGCCCTTGAGATTCTCCTGGCGCTCGGCCCGGACGTCGGCACGACCGCCCGGCTGCGAGGCCTGCCATGGGCAGGAGTCACCGAAGCGGCATTGGCCGGTTTCGACTTGGTCGTAAGTCGCACCGGCTACACCGGCGAGCGGGTGGCCTTCGAGCTCTTTGTCCACCCGTCCAAGAGCGTGGCGCTGTGGGACACGCTGCTCGAGGCCGGAGGCGCGCTTGGGCTCAAGCCGGTCGGCCTAGGAGCGCGGGACAGCCTGCGCACAGAGGCAGGGCTGCCGCTCTACGGGAACGAAATGGCCGGGCACCGCGGCCTGGGGGTCGGACATGCGGGGTTCGTTTCCTACGTGAAAACCTACAAGCCCTGGTTTGTCGGTCGGGAGGCCTTCTTGCGCCAGGAGTCCGAGCGCCAGGGTGAGGTCGCCCGCTTCCGCTTTGATGACAAGGGGGTACGGATGGCGCATGGCGGGGATCCGGTCGTCGACCGCCGAGGGCGGGTCATCGGGTTCGTCACGTCCTGCGCCGTCGACCGCGACGGCTACCTGCTCGGGCTGGCTTTCCTAGAGCGGAAGTCGACGGTCGAAGGCACGGCGATCGGTGTCTTCCAGGGCGGGTACAAGCCGGTCCCCGCCGGGCCCTCTGGCCCGGCCGCAGGCGATCGCTTGAGCGTGCCCACGCCGGCCACGGTCTTGCCGCGCTTCATGCGCTAACGCAGACTTTCCTGCGCAATGGGGAAGGGGCCCTGTCTCATGACAGGGCCCCGTTCGTAAGCAAAAAAATGGGCGGCAGGCTAGATGTTCTGGACGATGCCGCTGAAGACGTTGCCGATCGCGGGTCCAAGCAGGGCCAGGATGACGATCACGACCACGGCGACCAAGACGAGGATCAGCGCGTATTCTACAAGACCTTGCCCCTTCTCCTTCGGAAGATACAACATGGTGGTTTCCTCCTTTCCTGCGGGATTTGGATCAGTGGTTCGGGAGTAGTGTAGCCCAGACCGGTGTTCCGGGCACCTTACAGGATACTTGCACCGCCCGGCACGGGAGAATGGCGAAAGAGTCCTGGAAGCCCGGGGGGGAAAACCGAGGTTGTCGGTCGGGAAAGCAAAGGCCCCCGTCGCGCGGGGGCCCCGGTCATTCGATCGGGAGTCGCCGGCCGGCCCTTACTAGCGCAGCATGCTGAGGATGAAGGCGACGATCACCAGCAGCCCGATCACCGTGAAGACGATCTGCTGAGGGCTGGCTCGGCGAGCCCTGCGCTGAGTGGCGGACGTCCGGCGGCTGGTCATCGCCCAGGATAATACCACTGTGTGGAGGAGGACCGCAGTCCTGGTACCCTACTCCAAGGAGCACCTATACTGGGGCCATCCTCACCTTTGCCGGAGGGGCGCAATGGAGTTCATCGACGTATTGGCTATCCTCGGGTACTTCCTGCGGCTGCTGGGCGCGCTGGTCTTCGGCGTCGCTGCCGGCTGGCTCGTGCTGCAGGCCGTCAAGGCGGAGGCCCTCCAGGCGCCTGTGGCCGCCTCCGCCATCGTCGGGCTGTTCCTGACCTTCGCCCTGATCGGGGGCTGGGTCGACGGCGGCGGGACACTCGGCGCTTTCGGCCTTGGCGCCGGCGGAGCGATCCTGATCTGGCCGGCGGTCACCCGGGCCACCTCGGAATCCGGGACGAAGAAAGGGCCCTCGACTCGCCGCCGGTAGGCCGTCGCCCCGCGTCCGACTTCGCTTCTCGCTCCACAGCCCGCGGCGCCGCCGCGGGCTGTGGTTTTCCGTGAGTCCGCCTGGAACCCCGCGTGTCAGCTTTTGACAGGAACTGAGGGCAGCTGCACGCGGCCGGAGAGTCGCCGGCGGCGTGCATGGTTACCATTGGGACGTGGCCGTCTCCGGGCAAAGGGAGCCGCGGGCTCCCCGGCGACGCCCGGCCGTGTGGTATATGACGGCACAAGGAGTATCGAATGACGCAGGAATCGATCGAGGCTTCCACTTCGACAGCCGCTTCGGCCGGGAGCCGTTCGGTCCGATTGCCGGTGGCGCTCAGCCTGCTGGCCCTCGGTCTCGGGCTCCTCGTTGAGATTCTGTTCTATGGACACCGGCCAGGCATCTCTTTCTTCTTGTGGGCGGCGGCTTGCGTGCTCGCCGCGGCCGCGGCCGGAGGTCTCGAGAAGGTGCGTGTCTCGACGTCGGCCTGGCTGGCTATGGCCGGCGTCCTGGCCTTTGCCGGAGCCACCTTCCTGCGGCAGGAGCCGCTGACCGTCTTTCTGTGCGTCCTGTTGACATTGTTCCTGCTGGCGGTGGCCGTACGGGTTTTCCGCTACGGTCGACTGGGGCGCTTCGGCTGGGTCGACCATGCCGTCGCCTTCTTATGGGTGCCACTGGAGGCGTGGATTCGGCCATGGCCCGTGGCCGGTGAGGCCTGGTCGAGCACGGTGCGTGAGCGGGGCAGCCGCAAGGCGGCCTTCTCGGTCGTGCGCGGTCTGCTGCTGGCGCTTCCCTTCCTGGTGGTTTTCATCGCCCTCTTGAGCGCCGCCGATCTGGTCTTTGGCGACTACGTCGAGCTGGCGCTGCGGTGGATCGACCTTGACACGCTCATCGACTGGACGGGCCGCACCCTGGTCGTGTTGATCAGCGCCGCGTTCACCCTCGGCGCGCTGGTCGCGGCGGTGCGGGCACCCGGGGAACGCAAGCTCATCGGGGAGGATCCGCCGCTGGTAAGGCCCTTCCTCGGCTTCACCGAGACAGCCATCGTGCTTTCGTTGGTCTTGCTGGTTTTCTTGTCGTTCGTCGGCGTGCAATTTGCGTACCTGTTCGGCGGCCAGGCCAACATCCACGCCGCCGGGTACACCTTTGCCGAATACGCCCGACGCGGCTTCGGTGAACTCCTGGCGGTGGGGTTCCTGGCGTTGGGCATGATCTATCTGCTGGCAGCCGTCACCCGCATCGACACCCGCCGCCGGCGGTGGGTCTTCTCCGCCCTGTGCACCGCCGTCGTCTTGCTGGTGACGGTGATGCTGGCCTCCGCCTTCCAGAGGCTTGTGCTGTACGAGCAGGCCTACGGGTTCAGCCGCCTGCGGACGTACACCCACGTCGCCATCTGGTGGCTGGCGGCGGCCCTGATCGTCTTCCTGGTATTGCTCTTCATCAGGAAACTGCGCCGGCTGGCGCCGGCGGCGCTCGCCCTGGCGGCCGGGTTCACCCTCAGCCTGGTTTTCGTCAACGTCGACGAGTTCATTGTCGATCGCAACGCCGGCCGCTACGCAGCCTCGGGGGACCTCGATGTCGCGTACCTCCAGACGCTGTCCGACGATGCCATTCCGCGGTTGGTGGCCCTCGTCCCTCGGACGACCGGCGACGCCACCCAGGACCTTCTGGCCGGACTCGCCTGCCGTCGGCACGCCATCGAACGCGCCGGGCGGGATCTCGAGTGGCCATCCGTGCATGCCAGCCGAAATCGGGCGCTGGCTTCCCTGGCGACGATCGACGGCGAGCTGGACGCCCTTCCCGTGTACCTCGACTACCACGGTCGCTCCGACCCGGATTGGGCAAGCTA
>CAZMVJ010000074.1:0-12935 GCA_964569445.1 uncultured Anaerolineaceae bacterium
CTGTCGCCGTCGATCTCGATGCACAGGCGAGCGGGAGCGCAATAGAAATCGGCGACAAACCGCCCGAGCAGCACATGTTGGCGACGGATATGGACGCCGGCCTGGTGGTCTCGCAGAAGGGCCCAGAGACGCTGCTCGGGGAGGGTGAGCGGCTGCCGCAGTTCCCGGGAGCGGTGCAGAATCGCTGGTGCGATTCGTAGGCGAGCCCCGACCGAGCCGCTGGCGGGCATTGGTTCTCGTCCCCCTGGGTTGATTTCCAGAGAGGATTCTACCCCCACCCCAACCCCTTCGCCCGAGCCGTAACCCTCCAGAAAGGGTCAGAGGGAATTGAATGGCGAGGCTACAACCCCCACCCCAACCCTCCCCCTTACAGGGGGAGGGGGCGCGAAAACCCTCCCCCTGTAAGGGGGAGGGTAGGGTGGGGGTGAGCCTACTTCCCCTCCACAATCCGGATCTCCTCCTCGCTCAACCCATAAAGCTCATACACCAGGGCAGCTTGGCCGTTGCCGGGGCCTAGGCAGTTAACAAGCCTCATACGCGCAGTCTATTCCGATCTTACAGGGGCAGGGCAGAATGGAATCAACCTGACCACGATGGAGGTAGATCATGTTGACGTACACTTGGCGGCGACCCCGCCGAATGGGCTGGGCGAATGCGGCCTCGCTGGCCGGCTACACTGGCGGCAGCCGATTGCCGGTCGATGTGCGCGAGGACGATGACGCCTACCAGATCACGGCGGCCGTCCCCGGCCTGAGGGCCGAGGAAGTGGAAATCCAGGTGCTCGATGACGTCGTCACGCTGCGCCTCCGCCGGCCGGCCGAAGAGTCCGAGCAGTCCCAGGAGCAGGCCTACCTGCTGCGGGAGATCGGCGAGGGCGAATTGGAGCGGAGCTTCCGCCTGCCGGCTGCCGTCGACCCGGCCAAAGCCGAAGCGGTCGTCGAGAACGGCATGCTGCGCCTGAGCCTGCCGAAAGCCGAAACCGTCCGTCCGAAGACCATCGCCGTCACGAGCAAGTAAGCGCTTGGCGCTTCATTGAAGATGCGGGCCGTCCTGAGCGAAGTCGAAGGGCGGCCCGCTTGCGCGTCTCGAAGCGGATTCATCAAGCTTCCCGGAATCTCCAAGCTTCCGGGAAGCTCTGTCACGGCTGTAGCCGGCGATCGTCTACGGTCGTGGCGCGATGGTGACGGGCACGTCCACCGCCTGCCCGTCACGGATCACCGTCAGCACGATCTCCTGCCCGATGGCCGTCTCCTTGAGCAGGTGGGCGAGCAGGTCGGAAAACGTTCGGATGGGAGCGCCGTCGATGGCGACGATCAGATCGCCGCCGGCCTCCAGCTCGCCCCCGTTGCAGCGCCCGGCCCCGATCACGCCGGCAAGCGCCGCCGGACCTCCGGGGGTCACGCAGGTGACGTAGGCGCCGGTCGCATCCGAGGGGAGTCCCAGAGATTCCACCGTCCGCAGATTCCAATTCTCTTCGTTGAGGCTGGTGACCCCCAGATAGGGATAGTCGACCGAGCCGTCGGCGATCAGGTCCGGCGCAACGCGCCGGACGATGTTGATCGGGATGGCGAAACCGACGCCGCTGTTGGCGGCATCGCCGGAGACGGTGAAGGCCTCGGTGCGGATGGCGCGGTTGACTCCGATGACCTCGCCGTGCATGTTGAGCAGCGGACCCCCCGAGTTGCCCGGGTTGAGGGCGGCATCGGTCTGCAGGATGTCGCCGGCGGCATAGAACCCCTCGCCGCCGGGCGTCGCCCGCTGCGAATCGAGCGTCCGGCCGATGGCCGAGACGACACCCAGCGTGAGCGTGCCGGTGAGACCGAAGGGGTTGCCGATCGCCACCACCAGGTCGCCGACGCGGACTTCGTCGGAGTCGCCGAGGGCCAAGGGAGTCAACGTCGCGCCCGGAAGGTCGACCCGCAGCAGCGCCAGGTCCGAGTCGAGGTCGGTGCCGAGCAACTCGGCCCAGGCCTTGCGGCCGTCGGTGAAGTCGACCTCGATGGCGGAGGCGCCTTCGACGACGTGGTCGTTGGTCACAATATGGCCGTCGCCGTCGATGACGAAGCCCGAACCCTGGGCGATCGGAGCCGAAGGATCATGGGGACCGCTTTCGCCGCCATAGATCCAGATCGTGACCACGCCCGGGCTCACGCGCGCGTACAGATCGGCCAGGTTGGCCATCCCCAGGTCGACGGGGGCATCGGCAATCGCGACCGTCGGCGGAAGCTCGGCCACCGCCGGCTGTGGGACGGCGAGGGTCGGCACTGCAGCGGGCACGGCGCAAGCGACCGTCGCTGCCAGGATGATCCAGGCGGCCAGCAGGCCCGTGGCGGATCTCGTCGGGGAGTGGATTGTCGATCTCAAGTCGATTTGCCTCGTTTCGCTGCGAGTTGCTCGAACAGCGCCTTCTCCTCGCCGGACAGGTCTGTCGGAATCGCGACCTTCACTCGGGCGAAAAGATCGCCCTTCTGCGACGGCTTGCGCAGGGCGGGCATGCCTCGTCCCTTGAGCCGGAAGGTCTGCCCCGCCTGGCTGCCGGCCGGGATCTTCAGCACCACCGGCCCGGCCGGGGTAGGGACATGCGCCTCGCCGCCGAGCACGGCCGCATACAAATCGACCTCGACCTCGACGTGCAGGTCGTCGCCGTCGCGCGTGAAGCGCGGATCGTCGCCGACGTCGATCAGCAGGAATAGGTCGCCGGCGGTGCCGCGCCCGGATTCGCCCTGACCGGCGACGCGGATGCGTGTGCCGCTGCTGGCGCCGGCCGGGATCTTCACCTCGAGAGTGCGCCCGTCGCGGCGGATCTGGCGGCGCGTGCCGTGGAAGGCTTCCTCCAGCGAGATCCCGACGCGCTGTTCGAGGTCCCGTCCGCCAATCGCCGGGCCGCGGGGGGCCCCGCTGGCACGCGCCGCGCTGGCGGCGGCCATGCTGCCGAAGATGGTCTGGAAGAAATCGGAGAACCCGCCGCCGAACAGGCCGTCCAGGTCGCCCATTTCGACCCGTATCCCGCCCGGCGCCGAGCCCATCCATTGAGACCAGTCGAAACCGCCGGGAGCGCCGCGCTGCTGCCAGGCCTGATACGAGGTGCCGAGCTGATCGTACTTGGCGCGCTTGCTGGCGTCGCCGAGCACCTCGTAGGCTTCGTTGATCTCCTTGAACTTGTCTTCAGCCTGGTTGTCGCCGGGGTTCTTGTCGGGGTGGAACTGCACGGCCAGGCGCCGATAAGCACGCTTGATCGTCTTCCCGTCGGCCTTGCGATCGACACCCAGGATGCGATAGTAGTCCTTGTACTCCACTCGCCCTCAAGGCGATCATTGTAAAGGCCGGCGGCAACGGTCGTCAAGGCGAAGGAGGGCGGCGCCGGTCTCCGGGGAGGTTCCATGCTATGATTCGACCATGGTCACCTCGCCGCGAGAGAGAGTCCTGGTCGTCGACGAGGATCCGGACGTCCTCGACCTGGTCCAGCGACAGGTGCTCGAACCGATGGGGTACGTGGTGGCCACGGCCGAGGACGCCGGAGCCGCCATCCAGCAGGCCCTGAACTTCTCCCCCGAACTGATCATCGCCAGCCTGATGCTGCCCGGCCTGTCCGGCAAGGACCTGCTGGTGGCGCTGCGTTCGCAGGGGATGGATGTCCCGATGCTGGTGACGGCGCCGGAAGGCATGGAGGCCGACGCCATCCAGGCCTTCCGCCTCGGGGCGCGCGACTACCTGGTGAAGCCTCTGCGCGAGGCCGAGGTGGTGGCGGCGGTCGAGCGCTCGTTGAACGACGTCCGCATGCGTCACGAGCGCACGCAGCTCGCCGACGAACTGGCCGAGAGCAACCGCCAGCTCGAACGCCGCGTGCGCGAGCTGACGACGCTCTATGGCATCGGCAAGGCGGTCACTTCGACCACCAACCAGGGCCAGCTCTTCAACAAGCTGATGGAAGGCAGCCAGTACGTCGCCGAAGCCGATCTGGGGTGGATCTTGCTCCAGGAGGAGGGTTCCGACCAGCTCGTGCTGCGAGCCCAGAAGAACCTGCCGCCGGCGCTGGCCGCCAAGCTGCATCAGCCCTGGGATGACGGCGTCAGCTCGCTGGTCATGCTGTCCGGCGAGGCGCTCAGCATCCACGGCGAAGGCCTAAGCCAGTTCAAGTTGGCGCGCATCGGGAAGGCGGCGCTGCTGGCGCCGATTCGAGTTCGCGACCAGGCGATCGGCGTGATCTGCGTGGCCCGCCAGGAATCGCGGCCGTTCGGCGAGCGCGAACAGGCCATGCTCGAAGCGGTGGCCGACTACGCCTCGATTTCGCTGGTCAACGCTCGACTGTTCCAGGTGTTGGAGGCGCGCGCCAGCGCCTTGCAGCAAGCGCTCGAGCAGGCAGGCGGCGGGGCGGGCGCCGTCGTCGCCGCCGACCTGCGCCAGGCTCTGGTGGGCCTGGACGAAGTGCTGGCGCGCGCCGCCGACGAAGGCGACCCGGCGCGGGTGCGGGTGGCCCTCACCACCGCCCGCCGCAAAGTGGCCGATCTCACCCGCCGCCTGTCCGACGTCGTCGGCGAACCGGGCCTGGAGACCTGACCGCGCTTCCTTCCTCCAGCTTGCCATGGCGCCTCCGCTGATCCTCATCGCCGACGACAACCGCGACATCCGTGAATTCCTCGAGCAGGCCGTCCTCACCCCGGCCGGCTACCGTGTGCGCAGCGTCGGCGACGGACTGTCGGCCCTGACGCTGGCGCGCGAGCTGCTGCCCGATCTGGTCATCACCGATCTGCAAATGCCCGGACTGCAGGGGCTGGATCTCGTCCGCCGGTTGCGGCTCGACCGGCCGACGCTGCCCGTGATCCTGATGACCAGCGAAGGCTCGGAGCAAGTTGCGATCGATACCCTGCGAGCCGGCGCCGCCGACTATCTGGCCAAGCCGTTCGAGGCCGAGCAGCTGCTGGCCGCCGTTGGGCGGGCGCTGGCCGAGGGCCGGCGCTGGCGCACGCTGGAAGAAGAGCAGGCCGATGCCCGCCACTCGGCCGCCACCCTCGAGCGGCGCCTGCAGGAGTTCGAGGCGCTGTCCCTCATCGGGCGGACCGTCACGGCCGTGCTCGATCTCGACACGGTTCTGACGACCGTCGTCGAGGCGGCCGTCCGTCTGACGGGGGCCGAAGAGGGCAGCCTGCTTCTGCTCGATGCCAAGACCGGCGAGCTGTATATGCGGGCCTCGAAAAACTTCGACGAGGAATTCGCCCGCACCTTTCGCCTGCACGTGCAGGACTCGCTGGCCGGGCAGGTCATCGCCACCGGCGAGCCGGTCGTCCTCGACGAGCAATCACCGCAGAAGATTAAGACTTCCTACTTGGTGCACTCGCTGCTGTACGTCCCGCTGCGGGTGCGGGGCAAGACCATCGGTGTCCTGGGAGTCGACAACCGCAAGGCCGGCCGGACGTTGACGACCGAGGATCTGGCCGTGATGTTGGCCATGGCCGATTACGCCGCCATCGCCATCGACAACGCCCAGCTCTACCAGGCCAGCGAGTCCGAGCGGGTCAAGCTCGAGACGATCCTGACCCAGACCGAGAGCGGGGTGATCGTGCTCGACCCGGAGAACCGGGTGATGCTGATCAATCGGGCGGCCCGGCTGGTCTACCGGGTCGAAGGCGATGTCGCCGGGCGCTCGCTGGCCGAGGTGGTCGAGGACCCGCGCCTGCTGGCGCTGGCGCGGGTGGGCGGCGACGCCCCGCGGCGGGAGGAGCTGGAGACCCCCGACGGGCGGGTATTCAGCGCCCAACGGACGCTGATCCCCGGCGTCGGCCAGGCGATCGTGATGCACGACATCACTCACCTCAAGGACCTGGATCGCATCAAGTCCGAGTTCGTCACAACCGTTTCCCACGACCTGCGCTCTCCGCTGACGGCGATCCTGGGTTACGTCGAGTTGATCGAGCGGGCCGGCAGCGTCAACGACCAGCAGCGCGAGTTCATCCGGCGGGTGCGGTTGTCGGTGGAACACATGACGCGCCTGGTGGCCGACCTGCTCGACTTGGGGCGGATCGAGGCCGGATTGGATACCTCGCTGGAGGTGACGCCGATTACGGTCCTGGCACGCTATGCGTTGGACGGGCTGCGCAGCGCGGCCGAGATGAAGCAGCAGAAGGTCGAGACGGTTCTGTCGGACGATCTGCCCATGGTGCGCGGCGATCCCTATCGGCTGCGTCAGATGATCGCCAATTTGCTCGAGAATGCGATCAAGTACACTCCGGCCAACGGCGAGATCGTCGTGGCGGCCGTCGTCGAAGGCGATCAGGTGATCCTGCGGGTCAGCGACAGCGGACCGGGGATTCCCGCCGCCGACCAGCCGTACATCTTCGACAAGTTCTTCCGCGCCAGCAACGTCCCCGACGACACCGGCGGCACCGGGCTGGGGCTGTCGATCGTCAAGTCGATCGTCGACAGCCACCAGGGACGAATCTGGGTCGACTCGCAGCTCGGGCGCGGTACGACTTTCACCGTCGTTCTGCCCCGCGCCGACGTCTAATTCTTAGATCGCCATCCCATCCGGCCGAGACCCAACCCCCACCCCTACCCCTCCCCCTGCTTGAGCTGGAACCGCGAGTGGGAAATCGGGCAGGGGGAGGGGGTGGTTTTCTTGAAAGGATGGGGGAGCGACACCTGCACCTGCGGCGCACCGCGGGTGCGGTGCAGGTGAGCTCCCCCATCCTTTCAAAAGTTCTTTCCCCCTCTCCGCAACGCGGGCAGTTGTGGATGTCTGCTTTCCGCGGAGAGGGGGTTAGGGGGTGAGGAGAAAGATAGCCAACGCCCGGGCTGGTACGACACCTGAGCGATCAAGCGCGGCTAGTGGGGCTGGCGCAAACGTCAGAATGAGGAGGGTGCCCGGCAGAGGCGACTTGGGGAAGCCGCCCCAAAAAAAAGAGCCTCCGCCGGGGCGGTGAGGGGGGTAACCCGGCGGAGGCCTTCGCCAAAGGAGGAGACAGCGATCGGCAATGGGGTGCCCGTATCTTGTCTCCGCTCGCTATAATACGTCGGGGATCGACTCTGCTCTAGGATGAAGGTCACCGGCTGCGCGTGACGTTCCTCCGAGGCCAAAGCCGGCTTGACTCTCTGATGACCTCTTCCGCAGAGCTCCGACGAAGATTCCAGCGCATCGAACGCCGCCCGCGCGCGGCGGCCCCTCGCGCCGAGGCAACCGCGCCGTCCCTTGGACTCCCGCCGGGGGAAGAAGTCACGACTCCGCGCGGGACGGCCTACCGGCTGGAGACTCTCTACCCGCTGCGTCACGAACACGGGCGCTGGCCGCTGCACGCCGTGTTGAGCTACGAACCGGGTCTGGCGGCCGACGTGGCACAGCAATCCGGTTTGACCTCGATCGCTCCCGAGCAATTGGCCTATCTCGACACCGAGACGACCGGTCTGGCCGGAGGCGCCGGGACGCTCGTCTTCCTGATCGGCATCGGCCGTTTCGTCGACGACGGCTTTCGCCTGCGCCAGTACTTCCTGCGCGACCCGGCCGAGGAGCCGGCGATGCTGATGGCGCTGCAGGAGGACCTCGAACCGGCGCGTGGTTTCGTGACCTTCAACGGGCAGCGTTTCGACATGCCGCTCCTCGAAATGCGCTACGTTGCCGGGCTCCGTCGCCGTTGGCGTCTCACCAGCCTGCCGCAGCTCGATTTGCTCTTCCCGGCGCGGCGCTTGTGGCGCCACCGACTGCCCGATTGTTCTCTCGGAACGCTGGAGGCGGAACTCCTGGGAGTCCGTCGCGAGGCCCTGGATATCTCCGGAGCGGAGATTCCGGGGATCTACCTCGACTATCTGCGCTCCGGTCGGACGGAAGGGATTCGGCGAATCGTCTACCACAACGCCCAGGACGTGCTGTCCCTGGTCGGCCTGACGGCGCATGTGCTCGACCGCCACGCCACTGATACCGCCGGCCTGGCCGAGGGCGAAGCCCTGGGCCTGGCGCGCTGGCACGACCGCCTCGGCCGCCCGGGGGAGGCCGAGCGCTATTACCTGGCGGCGCTGGAATCCGCCGATCCCTGGGCGCGGCGTGAGGCGTTGAGCGGATACACCATGCTGCTCAAGAGCGCCGGGCGTCGGGCCGAAGCCATCTCGGGCTGGAACGAGTGGGGGACTTTGGCGCCGGAAGATCCGACGCCGGCCATCGAGCTGGCCAAGTTCTATGAATGGCACGACCGAGACTACGGGCAGGCGCGCCTGTGGGCCGAGCGAGCCTACGGCTGTCTGGCGAAGTGGGCGATCGATTGGCGCAGGCAGGCGATGGAGGCCGCCATCGAACATCGGCTAGAGCGCCTCCGCCGCAAGGGGGGAGCCGGCTGAAACGACCCAGGGTATTCCCCTGGTAGGCTCTCTCCCGCGAAGGCTTGCTCGTCCGTGTTCGAGCGAACCCCCACCCTTCCCTCCCCCTGCAGTGGCCTATGAAGCTAGATCGCATGCGGGGCAGGGGGAGGGAGGTCTTTCCAGGAGGAAGGGGGTGGCTTTGCCACCCCCTTCCTCCTGGATCCTCATCCCCTCTCCGCCATCGCTCGCGAATCGAGTCGAATCGCCGAAGGCGGAGAGGCCCACGGGGCTGCTCACCTGCACCGCACCTGCGGTGCGCCGCAGGTGCAGGTGTCGCGAGGGGTAGGGGGTGAGGTGGAGGCGCGAACAAGGTTGCGATGACCAGCGCGAGAGACGCAATCGCTGGATGCGAAGGACTTCCGACCTGCAGTGCTATCGCCGCAATAGGCCCCAGCGATCGCGCACGCGACGCTCGAGGACACCGAACACCAGCTGGTCGGTCAGCAAGCCAAGGACGATGATGACGAGCATGACCGCCATCACCTGGGCCATATCGTTCAGCTCGCGTCCCATCAGCAGGAGATTGCCCAGGCCGGGGAGGGCGTAGAGCAGTTCGCCGGCCAGCAGCGAGCGCCAGGCGAACGACCACCCCAGTTTCATCCCACTGATGATCGATGGCAGGGCCGCCGGCAGAATGACGTACGGATAGAGCTGCCATCCGCGCGCCCCGAGGTTGCGGGCGGCGCGCAGGTAGATCGGAGCGGTATTGCGAACCCCGTCTTCGGTGGCCTGAGCGATCGACAGCACGGATCCCATCACGACGACGAAAAGGATCGCCTCGGGGTTCAGCCCGAACCACAGCAGCGCCAGCGGCAGCCAGCAGATGCTGGGCAGGGCCTGCAGCCCCATCACCAACATCCCCAGGGTTTCCTTTAACCAGCGCTGCTGCGCCATCAGCAGACCGAGGGAAAGCCCGATGACCGTGGCGATCAAGTAGCCCTCGATCAGGCGGCCCAGCGAGCCCACGATGCCGACGGGATAAGTCCCCTGCTGGAAGCCCGCCGCCAGCGCCAACAGCACCTCCGACGGCGCCGGGAAAATGTAGTCGGGCCACCATCCGGAGCGCGCCAGGATCTCCCACAGGGCCAGAACCGCCAGCAAGAAGACGGCGCGACGGACCCAGACGCGCGGTGAGCGGCGCGCCGGACGGGGTGGAACGTGGGGGGAGGCCTCAGGCCGGCTCGACATCCTGGCTCAACAGCAGGTCGGCGGAAATCCGGCGGGCGAGCTCGGCGATCTCCGGGTCGTCGATGTGGCGCGGCCGGGGCAGATCGACACGGTGGTCGGCCAGGATGCGCCCCGGCCGGGGGGAGAACACGACCACCCGATCGCCGAGGACGACTGCTTCGCGCACGTTGTGGGTGACGAAGACGATCGTCTTGCCCATGCGCATCCACAGCTCCTGCAGCTCATCGTGCAGCAGCTCGCGGGTGATGGCGTCCAGAGCGCCGAACGGCTCGTCCAGCAGCAGGATTGCCGGATCGACGGCCAGGGCGCGGGCCAGCGCCACCCGCTGCTTCATCCCGCCGGACAACTCGTGGACCCAGGCGTCGGCGAAGGGTTCGAGATGCACCATTTGCAGCAGGCGCTGAGTCGTCGCCCGCCGGGCGGCGCGCGGCAGGCTCTTCATCTTGAGGCCGAATTCGATGTTGTCCTCGACTGCCAGCCAGGGGAAAAGCGCCGCCTCCTGGAAAAGCAGGACCCGGCTCGGTTCGGTCCCGGCCACCGGCTGGCCATCGACCAGCACCTGTCCCCCCGTCGGCGTTTCGAGACCGGCCAGGATGTAGAGCAGCGACGTCTTGCCGCAGCCAGACGGCCCGATGGCGCAGACGAACTCGCCCGGTGGCACGGTCAGACTGATACGCGCCAACGCCTGCAGGTTCCCGCTCCGGGTCGGGTAGACCTTGTCGACGTTGATGACCTGCAAACCTCGAGGTTGCTGCACGCCGCTGTCTCGCCCCTGTCGCTATTGTACGGAGGACTCGCCCCTGGCTTCGAGGACCTGGTTCAACAACGTCAGGTCGTAGATGCCCGCCAGGTCGGGTTCTTCCTTAAGGAAGCCGGCGTGGTAGGCGGCCTGCGCCGAGGCCAGCAACGACGAGGAGATCGGATCCCACGTCGGCCGCAGGCGCGACCACGCCAGAACCAGGACCTGCGGGTCGAGTGGCTTCCCCGTCAGCCGTTCGATCTCGGCGTTCAAGAGCTCCCGGGCTTCTTCGGGATGGGCCACGGCCCATTCCGTCACGTCGACGTGAGCCGTCAGCCAATTGCGCACGATGTCGGGATGTTGCTGCAGCAGCGACGGGCTGGCGATCACTTGGGCCGTGACGAAGTCCCCCTGCGGCCACAGATCGCGTTCGTCGAGGAAGAGTTCGCCGCCCCCTTCGACGATCAGCCGGCTGGCCCAGGGCTCGGGGACCCAGGCGCCGTCGATCTGGCCGAGGCGGAAGAGGGTGAGAATCTGAGAGTTCTCCGTCGGCACGAGCTCGACGTCGCCGCCGCGTTCGACGGTGTCCAACCCCTGTGAAATCAGGTAGTTGCGCAGCGCGACATCCTGGGTGTTCCCCAGTTGGGGAGTGGCGAGCTTGCGACCGTGCAGGTCCGACGGCGCCTGCAGGCCGGACTCGGGACGGACAATGAAGGCCGCCCCTCCGCTCGTCGCACCGGCGATGATGCGCAGCGCTTCCCCGTCCGATTGCACGTAGCCGTTGATCGCCGGATTGGGGCCGATGTAGGACAGATCGATCTCACCGGCGAAGAGCGCCTCGATTACCGAAGGGCCGGCGTTGAACTGGATGGGCTCGATGCGCACCTGCGGACCGAGGGCTTCGGCGAAGTCGCCTCGCGCCAGGCCGATGAGCGCCTGGGCGTGGGTGATGTTCGGGAAGTAGCCGACCCGCAAGACGGTCTCGCCGCCGGCGGAGGTGGCGGGCGGAGAGCCGCAGGCAACCAGGAACAGAAGCGACGCCCCCAGGACCGATCCGATCCCGGATTTCCTGTGCGTCATTCGATCTTCCTCCGGAGAGGCGGCCTGGATCGAATCGGCTCAGTGGCCGCGGTGAAGCGTCTCGCCGACGCCGCGCTCGGCCGGGCCGTCGAGCTGCTGGCGGACGGCGCGGTAGAGGTTCTCGGCCTTCAGTTCCGCCAAGGTATAGCACGGTCCTCCCAGGCGCTCGGCCAGCGTGGTGGCCAGGCCCTGGTCGAAGGCGGCATGCTCCATATTGATGACCACGGCCCGCACATCGGCCTGGCAGATCAGATCGGCCATGGCGTGGGCCTCCTCCTGCGGTGGGAGGTGGCTCATCGAGACATTGCCGGCGCCGTCCGTCAGCAGGATCAACAAGGGAAGGATCTCCGGGTGAGCCAGGCGCTCCTGTTGGAAGAGCTCATAGGCCAGCCGCAGGCCGGCCGACAGGGGCGTCTTGCCTCCGACCGGGATGTCGGCCAGCGCCTTGTGGGCCAGCTGCACGGAGTTCGTCGGCGGAAGCACGGTCAGGGCTCGATCCTTCTGGAAGACGATCAGGCCCACCCGGTCGCGGCGCTGGTAGGCGTCGGTCAACAGCGAAAGGATGGCGCCCTTGGTGGCCGACATCCGTTCGGCGACGGCCATCGACCATGAAGCGTCGACCACGAACAGGATCAGATTGGCGGCGCGGCGGACGCGCACTTTGCGCTGCAGGTCGCTCGGTTCGATCGCCAGCGCCAGCTGCGGCCGCAGCGGACGGCGGCGGCGCTGGTACGGCGCCGCCGCTCGCACGGTGGCGTCGAAGGCGATGTCACTGGTGTGCCCATTGGCCGGCCGAGCGGTGATATAGCGGCCGCGCTTCTGGTCGGTGCGGGTCTGAGTGCGGCGTCCGCCCGTCCGGCGGGTCAGTTTATCGATCGGCGACTCGAGCCGGCGAGGGGCGAAGGTCTCGCCGACGCGCACCTTGTCGCCGCCTTCCCACCAGCGGGCGTGGAAGGACGTCGAGGCGGGCTGCTGGCCGGGCTGCAGCGGGCCGGCGTGCGTCTTCTCTTCGTCGCCTTCTTCAGCTAGGCTGTGTTGCGGGCTTTTTTTTTATCGCCGGGATCGGCGGCTTCGGCGGTTTCGGCTTGGGCGCCCGGCATCGGTTCGGCTTGCGTCTGGATCTGCTGGATGCGCGCCTGCAGATCGTCCAGATCGACTTCGGCCTGCTGGAACGGACCGCGGCGCAGGCGGTGGGGCAGCGCCAGCTCGGCCGCCAGAGCGATGTCGCGATTGGTGAGGCGGTCGCGGCCCTCGTAGGCGGCGTGGGCGCGGGCGGCCTTGAGGATCACCAGATCGGCCCGGTGCCCGTCGACGTGAAGCGAGGCCGTCAGGGTGGCGATGGCGAACAAATCCCGCGGCGAGTAGCCGACGTGGTCGACCAGGCGGCGGGCGGCGTCGATCTCGCGCGACAGAGTCTGCTCGCGTTGCCTCCACTCGGTGGCGAAGCCGTCCGGGTCGGTCTCGAAGTCCAGGATGCGCTCCATGATGGCGATTCGATCGGCCGGCTCGCGCAACCCGTGGATCTCGACCGACAGGGCGAAGCGGTCGAGCAGTTGCGGGCGCAGGTCGCCTTCTTCCGGGTTCATCG
>CAZMVJ010000075.1:0-12871 GCA_964569445.1 uncultured Anaerolineaceae bacterium
GGACACCCGAGGTGATCTGGCCTGAGGTCAGCGTGATAGCCTCACGATCACAAGGATTCCCGACCCCGGCTGTCCGTCAGCAGTCGATCTCATACAAGCTGGCGTTCGAGTCGGCAAAGAGCAAATGACCGCAGGCCGGCAGCACATCCTCGAGAAGGAACGAGGTCGCCCGGTTCACTATGGGTGCCGACATGTGCTCTTCGAAGTAGCGAATGTCCTGCGCGCTTACCAAGAGGTGCGTGATTCCCAGTCGGCGAAGACTAGCTTCAAAGCCCGCTGGGCTATCGGCCTCGATCGCGAGATTGAGCCACAGCGTCTGGTCATCCGAGTCGTAGCACAAGTCCCGGCAGTAGTAGGCCCGTGCGTCCCCCGTCGAAAGAAGCGACGATCCTTCGGGGAGGTGGGACAAGGCGAAGGCGACGGCGGCGTAGGGGGGGATTACGTCCTGGAGGTAGTCGTCTCGGCTCTGGGCGCCTGTGACCACCGCCAGGCCCCCGTCCTTGACGGCAATGCCCGTTAGTATGAGCGCCGTTGCGGCGAGGGACGTGGCGGCCAATGCGACGACAAGAATCCAGCCAAAGCGTTTCATCTGCTGCGGAAACGGGAACCGGCTCACCGCGTAGGCTGAGAGAATCGCAAGCAGAGGGAACGTAGGGATCAGGTATCGGCTGACGAGCGCCGGGTAGAGCGACCACACGATGTACCCTGCCAAAGCCAGTAGGGCAATGGCGTTGAGGCGCCGGGAGCGGGGCACGAAGGGGTAGAGGAGCGATCCGAGCAGGAGAAGGCTTGGCGGGAAGCTGTCGCCAAAGCCCCATGGCTCGAGGAACATGCGAATCGGAAGGGAGAGCCAGGCCGCCACGTTAGAGGCAGGCGAGTAGCCCTGGGCCAACTGCAACCATGCCCACATCCGCGATGGATCGAGGCGCCAGCCGCCGAGCAGAAAAGGGAAGAAGGGATCGCCCAGCCAGATCCAGTTCTTTAGGTACCAGGGAAGCCCGACGGCGCCAGCAGTCAGAAGAAAAACAGCCACTCTCGAGGCGAGGGCTTTGGGGCCGTCGCGAAAGCTGAGCCAGCCGAGCAGGATGGCTAGAGTCCCAACGCCCCCTAAGGAGAGGTATTTCGCCCCGAGAGCCATGCCGGCGAAGACGCCGGCGACGACGATCCAGCTTCGCCGTTTCGACTCCGTCCACTCGAGGATCGCCGCCAGGCTGAGCAGCTCCAAGGCGGCCCAGGCGAAGTCGGTGTCGGCATCGCTGGCGACGATCGCCAGCATGGGCATCCCGAGAAGAATCACCGCCGCCCATCGTCCGGTCGACGCCCCGGCCCAGCGGCGCCCGATCGTGTAGGTTGTACCGAGCAGGGTCAGCGCCCAGAACAGGTGGAGGAAGCGCGCCGCCGAGTCAGCTTTGAACGCGACCGGAATCAGGTAGCCACTCTCAACGACGAAGGGCATGTTGATCAACCAACGCGCCGTCGAGGCGAAGATGGCTCCCTGCTCGAGAAACTCTCGAGGACCGACCAGGTGGTACGTGAGAGCGTCGTAGGCCGTAGGGGGAGCGAGGGCGAGCAAAACCTCTGCTGCCGCGATCCAGACCATTAGACCGGCCATCACGCGCCAGGTGACGGGAAGGGCCTTCCACGAGGTCGGGATTTGCTTCAAAGCCAGGCGCAGCTGGAGAATCCAATGTCCCGCACGATGATGCACGAGAAGGAAGATCAGAACGAGCACAACGGCGATGGCCGCCGGAGCAAGCGCACTCATCAGGCCTAGGGCGAAGACGAGGTAACCGAGCGCCCCCAGGCCGAGGCCCAGCGAAAGGCAGGCGCGTTCGAGCCGTGCCATCGGACCCAGGCGGAAGAAAGAGAGCAGGGAGTCGCCAACGGCAAGAGCCAGTAGGGCAAGCAGACAGGCGAGGGCAAGCGTGAGGGATGCCTCCAGGAGGGACCCGGCCCCAACGGCATCCATCGCTCGTTGGGGAAGCGCGACTCTGGCGGCCAGCAGGGCGGACCACAGGCCAAGCGCGATCAGGCCTATTCTCTGCTCGTGAGGCGAGGTCTCTGTTGGATTCGTGCTTGAACTCCTTGCTACCCCATCTGGCTCTCGAGCCACAAGATGGAACGTTTCGGCCGTGTAGGTCGGGGCGGAGCGGTCTACGTCATTCGCCTCAGACTACCCATCAGGGGAGAACAGCTCATAAATAGCCACCTTCTCCGCTTTGAAGATCTCCCTTGCGAATGGAGGCGTGAGGGCATCGGCGAGTTGCGTGACGGAATCCGGGTGGGTAACTCCCCGATCGCGTTGCAGCCCATTGCTGAGCTCCTCAAGGTCCACTAGGACGTGGCTGACACCCCGGGCCCGCAAGGCCTCTACCGCGGCCTGGCCGGAGCCGCTCTCCTGGAGGAGCCGCGGCCAGAGAGAGAGGTCGGCGTCGGGAAGGCATCTTGAATCGCAATAATAGCCACGCCCGTCCCAGAGCAGGGCAACCCGGGCATCCGGTGGAAGCTCATTCCTGATGAACTCCATGGCGGTGTAATCGTAGAGCGTCCTCCGCAAGTAGTTGGCCTTGCTTTCCAAGCCAAGAACAACCGGGACGGGTCGGAGGGTCGCCGCGTACACTGCCTGGTAGGCCAGCGTCGTAGCCATGGCACCGAGGGCGAGGGCGGGAAGAACGACTCGCAGACCAGGGCGTTGCCACCGCGCGTCGATCCATCGAAGGGTCACGACCGACAGCAAGGTGAGGATGGGGTAGAGCGGGAGAAGGAAGCGAATCTGCTGAGAACCTGCAGCCCAGATCAAGAACGCGAGCACGGTCACGACGCCTAAGGACTTCCACCCCATCGGAGGCCTGGCCCAGGGGAACGCCAGCGCCATCAAGAAGAGCGGACTGGGGACGTCAATCGAGGTCATGATCGTCCCGAACTCCGCATGCCGCACGTAGAGATTCCACGGGAGAAGGAGAGTCTCGACGAAACCGGTGCCGGCGCCGAACGACCGGAGATAGGTCATCAAGTACGACAGCCGCAGCAGACTCCAATCCGGACCCCCGAGGACAAAGGGGTAGACCGGATTGCCCGTCCACACCAGATTCTTGACGAACCAGGGTGAGGCCACCGCCGCCGCGCAGGCGACGAACAGCCCCACGGCTTTGAACCGGGCCTGGCGATCGGGGTGGCGACGGGACACGGCGATCCACCCGACGAGGAGCAACGCGATCCCCAATCCGAGATACTTGCTGCTGGCGGCGAACCCCGTCAAGACGCCTCCAATGGCCAACCAGCCTCGACCGCCGTCCCTTGACCATCGCAGCATCGCCACGACCGCAAGGAAACAGTAGAGCGCCCAAGCCATGTCGGTGAGCGCCAGACTTCCCCAGATGGGAAGAATGGGGATTCCCAAGAGGACGGCGGCGGCGAACCAACCACCTCGAGCCCCCAAATCCCGGGTGGCGACCCCGAAGGTAGCGACAACCAGGAGAGTCAAAAAAAGGAGGTGAAGGAGCCGGGCGAACGTATCGGTGCCGAAGGCGAGGCCCAGGGCGTATAGCATCTCGGTCAGCATGGGACCATTGGCCTGCCAGATCTCAGGAGTCGGAAAAAGCCGACCCGCCGCCAGAAACAGCCTCGGAGCCTGGAGGTGGTACATCAAAGCGTCATTCTCCGTTGGAGGCGATAGGGCCGCTAGCACGCTGACAAGGAGGATAGCGACGCCAATGGCGGTCACGCCGAGACCGAAGAAGCCCCCTTGGCGAGCTTCGGCGAATACGCAACGGGGAAGACGCATTGCATCGAGCACCGCCCGGCCAAGTTCTGGCCAGGCGAGCAACCCGAGCAGAAACGCGGACGCAATTAATACAGGCGGATCGAACAGGCCGACGAGTCCCAAGAGGAGAATGTTGAGAGCCATCAGCCCAAATCCGAGCGCGGCCTCGATGGCGAATCTCTCGGCGCCGCCGAGAATGCCGCCAAGTTTTGCCAACCGTAGGGCTCGGCGGCCCAGCGCAATGGCTAATACGGCGACGACGGCCACCAAGGCTATGGCGAAGGCAGAATCCAGGAGTGCGGACCACCCCGTCGCGAGTCTGCTCCTCTCCGGCGCAAGCCATCGGACCGCGACCAAACCTCCCGCCGCCACGGCCGTCCACGCCGCCGACCTTCGGGCAGTCGCCGGCGCCAGGCCTACGTTTTGCATGTGGCCTCTATCGTGGGGACCATCACGCCAGTCCGGAAGCTACTTGTCACAATCGATTCTCATGCTGCCGACACCGGTCTGGCTCATCCACGAGTCGGTCGGAGCGCATCCTTCAGGCGGGGCCATTTGTTGGTCACGAGACGCCTCCTTCACCGACTGCGTCAGCGCGTGCGTCGCCGTGTACGGCTGGCGCAGCACCCACCAGCAGCTTTCACCGCAACCAGGAAGCAGGCGAGGGATCTCGCTCATCATTTCCGGGGCGAAGTAATAGCCGAGAGGCAGGGCGATCTCCGGTTCGGACAGGGACAGGGCGTCCACATCGGCCGCCTGACTCTTCAGGAATGCGGACAGACCACGCCAGTCCTCTTTAGAGAACTTCGGTGCCGTGTGAACCGTCAGGCCCGCGGAAAGGACCACCAGGCCCGCCGCCACGGCCGCCAAGACCCATACCACCTTGCGCGTGCCGCCGCGGCTGATCCTGCGCGCCAGCGAGTCCACGCCCAGCGCGACGAGGGCGACGACGAACGGGAGGACCACGACGAAATAGCGGTCGACGTAGACCGGCCGACGCTGCGAAATCAGCCACACCCCGATGATCGGAAGCAGCAGGCCCACGAGAGCGAAACGCAGGCCGAGGCCGCGCGCTGCACCGGCCAGGCCGATTCCGACGATCAGCACGAGGACCAGGCCTAGAAGAGTAGACGGCGGATCGGCGATTCCCCCGAAGCCGGAGGCTAGATTCCATAAGGTCAGGGGGATATCTCCCAGGACGGGCGCCCGGATCCAGCCGATGCCCAACGATGGCGACCCGGTCGAGAAGAACCAGAGCAGCCAGATCGCCAGCGGAACCATGGCGAGCAAAGCCAGGGCTGTCCAGCGGCGGAAGAAGGCCGGCGACCGGCGCAGGTCTACGGCAGCGAGCGCCAGCAGCGCCGCGACCAGGACGAAGAAGAAGTAGTGCGTCAGGAGACCAAGGGCGACGACGAATCCGGTCAGGAAGGCGAAAGGGCGGGACCACGCGTGTCGGAGCCGAAGGAACAACCCAACGGCCAACACGGCGAGAGCGGCGGTGAGGGCGTATGGGCGCGCGTCACGTGCGGCCCACAGAGTCATGGGATGAGCTGCCCAGACCCAGCCGGCGGCGATCGCCCCGGGACGCCCGCCGAGGAGGTAGCCGAGATAGGCCGCGCCGGCGATCCCGCCGAGGTGGGCGAGGACCGAAGGGAACCGAAGCGCGACTTCCGAGCCGGAGAGGGCGAGCAATTTGACAAAGACATAGTAGAGCGGCGGATTGACCGCGTCGACGCGGGCGGCCTGCAGCAGGTCCCCCCACTCAAGACGGGTGAACCACCAGGTGTACGTTTCGTCCAGCCACAGGCTTTGCGCGCCGAGACGATAGGCGGCCAGGATCCCTCCGCCCAGGAACAGCAGCAGCAAGGCGATCCCGAAGCGGAGGTCCGCCGGGCGCGGTCGGTCGTGATCCATTCCGGAGAAGGTCGATTCTACAGGACGGGCGCGCAGGAAAAAACAGGCCCGGCCTTGCGGGCCGGGCCTGGCTGGCCATGTTCGAGTGAGGCTTAGTTTCGATCTGGCTCGCTGACCAGGGCCGGCGCCGGGCGCTTGCTCTGACGGATGGCCCAGATCAAACCTGCCAGGCTCAGCAGCAGGATCGCCCATCCGACGGGGCCGAGAACCCGGTAGCCGACGACGATCGGAGCCAGGATGACCGAGACCAGGTTGACGACCTTGATCATGGGGTTGAGGGCCGGTCCGGCGGTGTCCTTGAAAGGATCTCCGACGGTATCCCCGACGATCCCCGCCTTGTGTCGCTCCGACCCCTTGCCGGTGTTGGCCGCCGGGTCGGCCGGCTCATCCTCGATGAGTTTCTTGGCGTTATCCCACGCGCCGCCGGAATTGTTCAGGTAGACCGCCAGCAGCTGCCCCGAGATGATGATGCCGGCCAGGAAGCCGCCGAGCGCCTCGACTTTCAAGCCGAAGCCGACGACGATCGGCGATAGCACGCCGAGCATCGCCAGCGGAATGAGCTCCTTCTGGGCGGCGCTGGTGGAGATGCCGACGGCCTGGGTGTAATCCGGCGGGACCTTGCCCTCCAACACGCCCAGGCGGAACTGGCGCCGCACTTCTTCGACAATGAGGGCCGCCGCCCGGGCGACGGCCTGGATGGCGAACGACGAGAACAGCCAGGGGATCGAGGCGCCGATCAACATGCCGACGAAGACCTGGGGCAGGTCGATGCGGATGCCGACGTTGGTGATCAGTTCCGACGCGGCCATCCCCAGGGCAGCCTGCGCCCGCGAGACGTCGACCAGGAACGACCCAAACAGCGAGACGGCGGCGATTACGGCCGAGCCGATGGCGACGCCCTTGGTGATGGCCTTGGTCGTATTGCCCACCGCATCCAGATCGGCCATGATCCGGCGCGCCGACTGCGTCTCCGGATCGTTCATCCCGTGCCAGGACATCTCGCCGATCCCGTTGGCGTTGTCCGAGATCGGGCCGTAGGAGTCCATGGCGACGTTGTTCCCGGTGAGAGTCAGCATGCCGATCCCGGTCATGGCCACGCCGTACAGGACGTACTGGGCGCTGTGGGCCGGGTCGACTCCGCCGTAGATCAGGATCGAGCTGAAGATCGAGCCGGCGATGACGATGACGCCCCACACCGCCGACTCGAAGCCGACGGCGGTGCCGGCCAGGATCAGGGTAGCCGGCCCGGTGTCGGCCGCCTTCTTGATCGATTTCACCGGCGCCCCGTGGGTACCGGTGAAGTACTCCGTCACCCGGTCGATGACGATCGCCAGCAGCACGCCGATGCTGACCGCCAGCGCCGGGCGCCACCAGCCGCCAGGCACGTCCTGCATGTAGAAGTAGGCCACGATGCTGAAGAGCACGACCGAGATCACGGCCGATGACAGGAAGCCGGTGAAGATGGCCTTCATGGCGTCGCCGGCCTGGCCCGGGCCGCCGCGCACCAGGTAGGTTCCGATGATCGACGACAGCACGCCGATGCCGCGCACCAGCAGCGGGAAGATGATCCATTCGATGTGGCCGGTCAGCAGGCTGAGGGCCACGCCCAGGATCAGGCCCGAGACGATCGTCACTTCGTAAGACTCGAATATGTCGGCCGCCATGCCGGCGCAGTCGCCGACGTTGTCGCCCACCAGATCGGCAACCACCGCCGGGTTGCGCGGATCGTCCTCGGGGATCCCGGCCTCGACCTTGCCCACCAGATCGGCGCCGACATCGGCCGCTTTGGTGAAGATCCCGCCGCCGACGCGCATGAAGAGCGCCACCAGCGTCCCCCCGAAGCCGAAGCCCAGCAGCGCGTCCGGCGCCGCCGCCCCCATGAAGATGAAGATCAGCGTGCCGCCCATCAGGCCCAGGCCGTCGGTCAGCATGCCGGTGATCGTGCCGGTGCGGTAGGCGATGCGCAACGAGTCCCCGAAGGACCGGCGCGAGGCGGACGCCACCCGAACGTTCCCCTGGACCGCCATGCGCATGCCGAGTTGACCCACCGTCAGGCTGAAGGTCGCCCCCATGATGAAGGCCAACGCACGCGTGAACCCGAGAGCGGTGGAGACCTGGGAGAGCTCGAGCGAGCTGAAAAGGTGGATCGCCTCCGGCGTGGGCGGGATGATGTAGACGGAGAAGAACATGGCGACGGTCAGGACGGCGATCCACGGCAAGATGCTCCGCAGCTGTCGACGCAGGTAGGAGTCGGCGCCGACGCGGATGGCGTTCCACACCTCCTGCATCTTGGCCGTGCCCTTATCTTCCTTAAGGATCTGCCACCGCAGGAGGAGGGCATACAGCAAACCCAGGCCGGCAATCACCAGAACGGCGTAGATCGCCGTGGCCTCGAACGGGGTCAGGCCGTCCATCGTGTACATGGTCGATCCGAGCTCCTTTGCGACCGACAGTCCGTGCGGGAGGGCGATTGTACAGGGCGGAATTAGGAGTGTCAAGCGAGCGGCCACAAGACATAAGGATATGATGAGAGGAGAAGGGAACTGTTGACTTCACCCTCCGAAAGTCTGTATAGTGATGCCCTGAACGAGTAAGCAAACAGGCTGGCCTAAGAGCACGCGCCTTGAGTGCCGTGCTCTTTCTTCGCCTGATACCCGCCTTGACGCACCACGGAAGCCCGCACACCATGATCCGTACAAGCGGTCTGACCAAGTACTACGGGGTTCATCCGGCCATTCGGGGCCTGACCTTCGAGGCCGCCCCGCGGGAAATCCTCGGTTTCCTGGGCCCGAACGGGGCCGGCAAAACGACGACGATGCGCATCCTGGCCGGCTTCATGCCGCCGACCGCCGGTCGGGCGACGGTCGCCGGTTTCGACGTGGTCGATCAGTCGCTGGAGGTCCGCCGCCGCGTCGGCTACCTCCCCGAAACGGTGCCGCTCTATCCCGACTTGACGGTCACCGAGTACCTGACCTACATGGGCTCGCTGCGCCGCGTTCCGGATCTGGATCGCCGCGTCGAAGAGGTCGTCGAGGAAGTGGCGCTGGTCGAGCGTTCGGAGAGTTACGTCGGCAACCTGAGCAAGGGGCTGCGCCAGCGCGTCGGCCTGGCGCAGGCGCTGCTGCACAAGCCCCAGGTTCTGATCCTGGACGAGCCGACGATCGGCCTCGACCCGGCCCAGATCATCGAGGTCCGCCGCCTGATCCAGGAACTGGGGAAAGAGCGGACGGTGATGCTCTCGACTCACATTCTGTCCGAGGCCCAGGCGCTGTGCGATCGGGTGCTGATCATCAACAAGGGCGTCATCGTCGCCGAGGACACCCCGGCCAATTTGCAGGCCCAGTTGGCCGGCGCCGAGCAGCTGATCCTGCGCATCGGATCCCACGACGCGGCGCTGATCGAGGCGCTGGCTCGCCTGCCCGGCGTTGCCCGAGTCACCGCCCAGCCGGGGGGCGAGGAACTGCGCGTGGAAACCAGCCCGGGACACGACGTGCGGGCGCGGCTGGCGCGGACGGTCGTCGAGAAGGGGTTCGATCTGCTGGAGCTGCGCCCGGCCGGCGTCAGCCTGGAGGCGGTCTTCCTGCAGTTGACGCAGGATGCCGCCGGCGAGGGGGACGACTGACGATGCGCAACGTGTGGATCATCGCCCGGCGCGAATTCCGACACACCTTCGTTTCCCCGATCGCCTATGCCGTGGCGCTCTTCCTGTTCGTCGTGCTCGGGATCCTGTTCTACGTCAACGTCAGCTTCGGGGTGCAGACCGGCGAAATCTCGCCCGATGGGCGCATCGTCATGGGGCCGATGGTGACCCTGCTGCTGCTGACCGTCCCTTTCCTCACCATGCGCCTGATCGCCGAGGAGACCGCCAGCGGCACGATCGAGCTCCTGCTGACGGCGCCGGTGCGCGATTGGGAGTTGGTGGTGGGCAAATGGCTCGGCGCCATGGGCTTCATGACTCTGCTATTGGCCCTGACCTGGATCTACCCGATCATCCTGCATCGCATGACGACCCCCGGCGTCGACCAGGGGGTTCTCCTGGCGGCCTATCTGGGCGTGCTCTTGATGGTCAGCGCCATCGTCGGCATCGGAGTGATGGTCTCAGCTCTCTTTCGCAACACCCTGGCCGCCGGATTCGTAACATTGGCGCTGATCCTGATCCTGTGGGTGATCGGCGGGCTGGCCAGCGGGAGTAGCGGCGCCAACGAGATCGTCCGTTACCTCAGTTTCGGCGACCATCTCTTCGACAATCTGTTCCAGGGCGTCGTCGACCTGGGCGACGTGCTCTATTTCGTCAGCCTGACCGTGCTGTCGTTGTTTGTCGGCAGTCAGATCGTCGAATCGAGGCGCTGGCGATGAGAGTCCCGCGTCGAACGCTGGCGATCGCCGCCGCCGTGCTGGGCGCGGCCGGCCTGCTGGTGGCGGTCGTCGTCTTCGTGGTGCGCCAGCGGGCCGAGACGGCGGTGTACGTCGGCCTGGTCGCGGCCGTCGTCGGTCTCCTGGGAGCGATGCTGCTCGGGCGGGACTGGCTGGTGCGCGCCGCCCACGGCCGGCAGGCCCGTTACGGCGTGAACGCCCTGTTGGCCGTCGGCGCCCTTTCGGGGATCCTGATCCTGATCAACGTCGTCGTCTTCCAAAACCCGAAGTCCTGGGACCTGACGGAGGATCGCCAGTACTCCCTGGCGCCGGAAACGATCGCCGCGCTCGGGTCTCTGAACGCCGATGTTCACCTGATCGGCTTCTACTCGCAGGAGCGAGCCGACTCGCGCGAGGCCCTGCGGCCGCTGCTGCAGCAGTACCAGGAAGAGTCGGGCGGCCGCGTGTCGGTCGAGTTCATCGACCCGCGCGAACAGCCCTTTGTGGCGCAGGAGTACGGCGTCACGCGCGATGGCTCGCTGGTGGTGGCGCTCGGTGGAACATCCGAGGTGACTTCGAGCGCCTCCGAGCAGGAGATCAGCGGGGCGATCGTCCGCCTGGCCCATCCCGGTTCGCGCGCCGTCTACTTCCTCACCGGCCACGGCGAGCGTGATCCGCAGGGCAGCGATGAGCTCGGCTACGACCAACTGCGCCAGGCGCTGGAAGCCAAGAACTACGCCGTCCAGGATCTGAGTCTGCTGATCACGCCGCAGGTCCCCGAAGACGCGCTGGCGGTGATCGTCGCCGGTCCGACGGCGACGCTATCGACGCCGGAGGTCGACGCCCTGGGGACCTATCTCGAGAACGGCGGCGGCCTGGTCGTCTTGGAAGATCCGCTGCCGGGGATGGCGGAGGACCCGCTGGCTTCCTTCCTGGCCTCGCGCTGGGGGCTGGAGCTGCGCCAGGACCTCATCGTCGATCTCAGCTCATCGATGCCGCTGGCGGCGATCGCCGCCTCCTATGCCAATCATCCGGTGACGGACAAGCTCCAGAACCTGGCGACGTACTTCCCGACCTCTCGCAGCCTGACCGTCGCCCCTTCCGCCGAAGGGACGACTCGCACGGAACTCGTTCTCACCGGGTCGAATTCGTGGGGCGAAACCGACCTGGCAGGGATGAGCCAGGCGACGTCGATCAAGTTCAACGAAGGGGCCGACACGCCCGGCCCACTGATCGTCGGCGCCACAGCCGAAGACTCCGTCAATGCCGCGCGCCTGGTCGTCATCGGCGATTCGGATTTCGGGGCCAATGCCGATTTCTACGGCCTGGGCAACGGAGACCTGCTGGTCAACAGCATCGATTGGGCCGCCGGTCAGGAGGCATTGATCAGCCTGACGGCCAAGGAGACGACACAGCGCTACGTTACGCCGCCCTCGCGCCAGGTCCTGGCCCTCGTCTTCGTCATGGGGGTCGTCGCCATTCCGGCGCTGTTCCTGATCCTCGGCCTGACCACCTGGTGGGGTCGGCGGGCGAAGGCGTAGTCCATGGTGCGGCGCACGACTTGGATCTTGTTAGGCGCGTTCGCCGTCGTGGCGCTGGCCTATGCCGGATGGCGACGCCTCGCTCCGGCACCGGTCGAGGCGACGCCGACTGCCGGCCCGGAAAGTCCGTGGTCGATTTCGCCGGAACAGGTCGAATCGATCCGCCTGGCCGATCTGTCGGATCCGGCGGTGGTCGTGTTGCAGCGTGATCTGGAGACCGGGTGGCGCATGCTGGCTCCGGCGATCGGCGGTGCCGATGCCGGCAGGGTCGAGGCCGCCCTCACCGCCGTGCTGGCGCCGGTCGTCGCCCAGGCCCTCGATCCGGGCCCGGACCTCGAGCCGTTCGGCCTGTCGCCGGCGCAGTACCGGATGACGCTCCTGATGGTGGACGGGACAGCGCATTCGATGGACGTTGGTGCTGTCGATCCGACTGGCTCCGTCTATTACGTCCAGGTGCCTGGAGACGGCCGAGTGCTGCTGGTCAGCCGCTTCAGCCTGGAAGACCTGCTCGGTTTGTTGGAGACGCCGCCTTACCCGCTCCCGACCGAGACCCCAGAGATGGCCCCGGCTGCCTCGGAGACGCCCTAGGGGTGGCCGCCAGAGTGATTGTGCGCCACGGAACACCAGGGCTGGGGCAGCGTTGCTTCGGTAGACACTTCGCTGTATTCTGGGATGGAGAATGACGAAGCGGAAAGAAGACAAGCCCAAGACTACGACCAAGGGCGCCAAAGCCCCTAAGGCCGCGCGCCGCTCGCCCAAGAAGTCAGCCGTCGAGGAGCCGGTGCTCCTGGAAGAAGCGCTGCAGGCGGAAGAGGAAAACCCCGCCATCGAGAAGCTGGTCGAGCTCGGCCGTGAAAAGGGGTTCGTCACGGTTGACGACATCCTGGTGCTTTTCCCGGATGCCGAACGCGACATCGACCAGCTTGAAGAAGCCTACGCCGCGCTGCTGGCAGCCGGCATCAACTACGTCGACGCCGTCTCCCCGCCCGGGGCCGCCGTCGATGACGACGCCGCCGACGACGACTCGGCCGACGAGGAGGTCGACGACGAGGCGGTGATGTCCAGCCTGGACGCCGACGACACCGTCGGGCTGTACCTCAAGGAGGTCGGGCGGGTTCCCCTGCTGACAGCCGAGCAAGAGGTCTCCTTGGCCAAGCGGATCGAGCGCGGTCGCCGGGCGCGCGAGGTGATGGCCAGCAGCGTCGTCTCGGCCAAGCGCCGGCGTGAGCTGCAGCTGCACATCGAAGACGGCTGGGCGGCGCGCGAGCACCTGATCACGGCCAACTCCCGCCTGGTGATC
>CAZMVJ010000076.1:0-12816 GCA_964569445.1 uncultured Anaerolineaceae bacterium
CCTCCCCCTGCACGGAGGTTTGTGACGCGAGCCCATGCGGGCGCAGGGGGAGGGGGTTGGACGGCGGTCACCGTTTTTCCGCAATCTGCTAAGTGGGTCGGCGGGCGGCGGCCGATCGGCGCGGGGCCCAGCCGTATTTCTTCAAGTCAATATCTCCCGGCCGCGAGAAGCGGATCCCCTCTCGCACGAGCACCGCTTTCTGCCAGGCGGCGCCGAATCCCGGCCGCGGGCTGATGCGGCCCAGGGCGTTGACAACGCGTTGCCAGGGGACTTCTTCCGGGGCGGCGGCCATCGCATAGCCGACCCAGCGGGCGCGGATGCGCCGGTAGGCCAACGGATCGATGCCGTGCGGGGCGGGGATGATCGCCGCGATCGAACCGTAGGTGCTGACACGGCCACACGGAATGCGGCGCACGATGATGTAAACCTGCCGGGCGAACGACGACCGCCAGGCGGACCGCGAAGGTTGACCCGTCAATTCAGCGTCTGGAGCTGCGGCTCCATGTGGATGCGGCCGACGAGTTCGGCCAGTTCGTTGTTGGTCAGCGCGCGCCCGCGGCCGGCGGCGGCCACCAACGCCGCTTCCATCATGTTCGTCCCGAAGCTGCGCCCCTCGAAGCGCGGCGTCGAGGTCACGAGATGGGCGACGCCGGCGCGGCGAAAGAGCTCGACGTCCTCGGCCGTCGTGGTGTTGGTGACGATGATCTTGCCGCTCAGGAAAGACGGCATGTGGCGCTTGATGTAGTGGACATCGCCGGCGATGACGCTGGCCCAGGCATAGCTGTCTTCCCACTTCGGCCGTCGCTCTTCCTGTTTCTCCCCGGTCGGGTAGACCCAGTCGAAGGGCAGGCGGCCGGCGATGGGCATGACCAGCGCCGCCAGGCGTTTGATGGCCTGGGCCGAATGCAGGGCGATCGGCAGGCCGAGTCCGAACATGAGGTCTCCGAAGAGGCACTCGTACCCGGCGGCGGTGAAGGAGGTCGTCATCCCCCAGCGGTCGGCCCCGGCGGTGATCAGCACCCGCTTGACCGGCACGCCGCCGGGCAGGTGATCCTCGAGGTACTGGGCCAGCCTCGATTCGATGGTGTTCTTGAGGCCGGCCCCATCGACGACGGGGGTCTTCCGGATGGTGCGGACCATCGGGCGGACTGAATACAGCGGATAGACCTTGCCGTCGACGACCACGGCCAGGTCGGCGCCGCCGACGCCGAAGGCATCCACCTGGCCGTCCAGCTTGCCGAACAGGGCGGCGGCCTTGTCCATATCGCCGTCGGTGCCGATGCGCTCGATGCGAATCTGCTGGCCGAGCAGGCTGATCTCGACGGCTTTGTCGCGTTTAGAGGATCCGATGCTGATGCTGACGGCGCGTTTCATGGCGGGCCCCCCCGGGCGATTCGACTCTACACCGTGGGCGGCGGGCGGTCAACGCGGGGGAAGCTGGCAGAGGTATTGCCTTCGCACCCCCACCCTACCCTTCGCGCAGCACCCCGAAGCGAAGCGCAGGGGCCCCCTGCTTGACGGAGCCCCGCTTGTGATGGATCGAGGCAGGGGGAGGGCGGTTCTCTTTCGAAGGGATGGGGGCGGAGCCCCCATCCCTTCGATCATTCCACTCCTCCCTGTGGATCGTTCGTATCCATGTCCAGGGCCGATGATGAGGCGAAGGGGAAGATGGTGCTTTGAGGAGATGGGGGCGAAGCCCCCATCTCCTCAAGATTCACATCCCCCTCCCTGCAAGGCATCTCCGATCGCGAGCTTTTGCTCCTGCGGGGAGGGGGCAAGGGGGTAGGGCGAAAGAGATGGCGATATGCCAGGGCGTGAGGCGACGAACGGCGTCGGAAAGGCTATCCGATCGCAGCCGCCGGCACGGCCTCATCGCCCCGGTACCGCTCAATCTCGGGATAGCGCGAGCGGGTCCAGCCGACGGCTATCAGGCAGCCGACTCCGCCGCTGACGACCGCCACCACCGGCCCCCAGATCTGCGCTACGATGCCGGCCTCCAGCTCACCCAGCTGGGGCCCACCGAGGAAGAAGATCTGGTTGACGCTGGTCATCCGGCCGCGCAGTGCATCCGGCGTGCGCAGCTGGCGGATGGTGTTGCGGATGATGGTGCTGATGCTGTCGGTGACCCCGGTGGCGATCAGAGCGGCGAAAGTCAACAGGAAGGACCGCGAGAATCCGTAGACGATCGTCGCCACGCCGAAGCCGGCGACGGTAACGAGCAGCAGCCGACCCTGCCGGGCGAACGGTCCGCTGGTCGACATCACCAGCGCCGTGCCCAGCGCGCCGATGGCCGGGGCGGCGATCAGCCAGCCATAGCCGACGGCGCCGACGCCCAGGATCTGTCGCGCGAAGATCGGCATCAGCGCCGTCGCCGACGAGAAGAACGTCGCGAAGAAATCGAGCAGCATGCTGGAGAAGATCAATCGCTCGCCCAGGACGAATCGCAGCCCCTCACGGACGGCGTCCACCAGCGCCCGCGGGCCGAGCCCGCCCTCGCGCCGGAGCCCGCCCCCTTGGGGCACGGGACCCATCAAGGCCAGGGCCAGGATCACCGCCAGATAGGAGGCGGCGTTGACCAGGTAGCAGTAACCGATGCCGGCCGTCGCCAGCACCAGCCCGGCCAGCGCCGGCCCGGCGATGGCGCCCACCTGGAAGGCGATGGCGTTCAGGCTGAAAGCGTTGGTCAGGTCCTCGGGCGGGACCAGATTGGGGATCAACGACTGACGCGCCGGAAGATCGAACGTGGCGATGGCGCCGGTGAGAGCGACCATCAGGTAGATCAATCCCAGCGAGTCGTTGCCTTGGAGGGTGGACCAGGCCAGCACCAAGGCCAGCACGGCCAGCGCCGACTGTGTGATGAACAAGAGGCGGCGGCGGTTCCACACATCCGCAGCGACGCCAGCCAGAAGCGAGAACAGCAGAAAAGGGAAGATGCGCGCCAGGCCGACGGCGCCCAGCGCGATCGGCTGCGGATTGAGCTGATTGACATGCCACAGGATGGCGGCGGTCTGCATTTGCGTCCCGGCGACCGAGATGATCAGGCCGAGCCACAGCAGACGATAGCGACGATGGCGCAGGGCGGGAGGGAAACGCGGCAAGGAGGCGTGTCCGGCCGAAGGGGGCGGCGCTCAGCTCCCTTCGTCGCGCAGGTAGAGAAAGTCGTAGCCGACGGTGCGTTGGCTGAGCTTGGCGACGATCGGAGGCATGCGCTTGAACTGATTGCGCCGGATGCGCTCCACCACCTTGCGCACCATTGCCTTCTTGAAGCCGGCCTCGACGCAGGCCTCGGCTGATTGGCGCTCATCGACCAGCCGGAACAGCAGCCGGTCGACCTCGGCATAGGTCACCCCGAGCTCGCCTTCGTCCGTCTGGCCGGGCCACAGGTCGGCCGAGGGGGGCTTGGCCAGAATGCGCGCCGGTACGCCCATCGCCGCCGCCAGCTGTCGCACCTGGGTCTTGTACAGGTCGCCGAGGGGATTGAGGGCGCAAGCCGAGTCGCCGAACAGGGTGGTGTAACCGAGCAAGATCTCGGTCTTGTTGCCCGTGCCGAGGACCAGGCCCTCGAAGGCCGCCGATTGGTCGTAGAGCACGATCATACGCAGCCGCGCCAGGATATTGCCGCGACGCACCCGATCGGAGGCGGGGACGGGCGCCAACAGGGGCGAGGCTGTGTCGGTGATGGGGACGGTCACCTCGCGCACGCCGCACTGGCGGATGACCTCGGCGGCGTCGTCGAACGAGTCGGGCGACGAGCCGGCGTGCGGCATCCGCACGGCCAGGACGTTCTTCGGACCGAGCGCCTCCGCGGCAAGAAAACAGGTCAGCGCCGAGTCGATGCCCCCCGAGACGCCCACAACCCCGCGGCTGAAGCCGGCGCGCTTCGTCTCGCTGCGCAGGAAACCGGTGAGGATGCGGCGCGCCAGGCCGGCATCGATCTCGAGGGAGCCGGATAGATCCTTCATGGCGGGGGCTCTCCCAATCGGCGCGCCAGGCTGCGCTGCAAAAGCTCCGGCTGCTCGTCGCGCAGCAGCGGCAGCGCCAGGCGGGCGCGGCGGATTCGATCCGGGTCGATCTCGGCCACGACCAGGGCCTCTTCGAAATCCGGACCCTGGACCAGGGTTTCGCCATCCGGCCCGACGATGGCGGCGCCGCCCCAGTAGCACAATCCGTCTTCGAAACCGACGCGGTTGTTCTGAGCGACGTAGACGCTGAAGAGGCCGGCGTAGGTCTGCGTGATGTTCTCGATCCAACGCGCCGACTGCAATCGACCGCCGGCGTTCAGGCCGCGCCCGGGCGAGGCCGAGATGAGCATCAACAGCTCCGCGCCGTCGAGCCACAGCGCATAGGGGGCGGAAACGTGCCAGAAGTCCTCACAGATGAGCAGGCCGAAACGGCCGAAGCGCGTGTCGAAGGCTTGGAAGGAACGGCCGCGATCGAAAAAGCGGCCGTCCTGGAACAAGCCGTAGGTCGGCAGGTAGACCTTGCGATGGAGGTGGATCAGTTCGCCGGCGGACAGGTAGGCGGCCGAGATGAAGAGGCTCTGCCTGGCGTCGCGTTCGACGAAGCTGACCACCAGATCGACGCCCCGGCTGGCGGCCAGCAGGCGGCGGAAGACGGGATCGGCGGCGCTCGGGGTCAGTCCAACCTCGTCAGCCAAATCCTGCAGCATGTATCCGGTGAGCGACAGTTCCGGGAAAACGACCAGGTCGGCGCCGCGGCGCCGCGCCCGGGCGATGGTCTGCAGATGCGTGTCGAGGTTGGCAGCGACGTCGCCCAGGTGGGTGTCGATTTGCGCCAGCGCCAGGCGAAAGGGCTTCACGCCCTAGTCCTCCACGGCCGGCCGCCGGGCCATCACTGCCAGGCCCCCCGCCAGCCCTAGCACGATCGCGGCGCCCAAGGTGTCGATTCGGGTCGCCCCAACCATCAGCGCCGGATCCGCTCGCGTGAAGCTCAAGCCGAGTCCGATGGCGGCGAGACCCGCCAGGGCCAACGCGGCTCGCCGTCCGGGCGCCGCGGCGCGGCCCTCCACCCACAGGAAAGCACACACCAGAAGGCCGGTGGCGATCATCCCGACGGCCGCCGTCGGCCAGCGCGGCAAGGTGACACCGAACAGATCAGCGGATGGAGGGGCGAAAAGGGATGCTGGGACGGGACGGCCATAGACGCAAGCTTCCAGCAAGCACCCAGTCCAGGCCGAGAGCGCCACGAGAAGGGCCGGGAGGGCGAGCGCATCCGCCAGCGGCGCCAGGCGAAGGCGCCGGATTCCGGCATAGAGCCCGACGGCGACCAGTGCGCCCAAGACCCCTCCAACCCAACTCAGCCCGCCGTGCCACAGCCACACCACCTCGATCGGATTCCCGAGGAAATACGGGCCGTGCAGCGCGGCGAAGGCCAGCCGTGCCCCCACCAGACCCACCGCCAGGGCCAGCAGCGCCGCTGGTAACGAGTGGGCTTCATCCCCGGCCGAAACGCCGCGGCGCAGGGCCAGCCAACCCAGGCCGGCCAGGCATCCGAGCGCCAGAACGACCGGGTAGGCCTGACTCACGCGCCGCGCCCGGAATAATACCATCGCGTGACCAGGCGGTTACGGACAACCCGTTCCCGACCTCACCCCCTCCCCTGGCTTGCCTCTTCGTAGAGAGATCCCTGCTCGCCGGGGGAGCCCTCCGCTTCGCTACGGGCTGCTACGCAAGGGCTCGGGGTGGGGGTCGAAGGGCGATGCTCTCTCCGCGAGTTCTAAGTGCAACTTTCCCCTGTTCCAAGATTGCTCACACGCGGTGCAAACGTCGCCGGAAATCCACCGGCAAGCATTAAAGGCCGGAGGGGAATGTATAATCCCGATGCCGTCGGAGTCCTCCCTATGCGCGAGCTGCACGTCACCCCCGTTGACACCGAGAACGAGCGGCTGGCGTTTCTGACTTTTCCCTGGAAAGTCTACCGCCACGACCGCTACTGGGTGCCGCCGCTGCTTTCGGAACGCAAGGCTTTCACCGACCCGTCGAAGAACCCCTTCTACCAGCACGGGCGGGTGCAGCTCTTCCTGGCCCGGCGCGGCGACGAGATCGTCGGGACCATCGCCGCTTTCACGAATGACCTGTACAACCGGTTCCACGAGAGCAACGTCGGGTGGTTCGGTTTCTTCGAAGTGCTGGAGGACCCCGAGGCTTCTCGAGCGCTGCTCGATGCCGCCGCCGGCTGGGCGCGCCAGGCCGGCCACACCTCGATCCTCGGCCCGGCCCAGTTCTCCACCAACGATGAGGTCGGCCTGCTGGTGGATGGGTTTGACGACGCCCCACGCATTCTGATGACCTACAACCCGCGCAGTTATCCCGGCTACGTCGAGGCGGCCGGATTCCACAAGGCGATGGACTTGCTGGCCTACACTGCCAGACTCGACGACATGTACGCCAAAGGCGGCCCGCCGCCCAAACTGTTGCGCGTCGTCGAGATGATGAAGAAACGCCGGCACGTCACGGTCCGCTCGGTCGACATGAAGAATTTCGACCGCGAGGTGGAGCACGTCAAGGTCATCTACAACCAGTCGTGGGCCCGCAACTGGGGGTTCGTGCCGATGACCGACCCCGAGATCGACCGACTGGGCGAGCAGCTCAAGCCGATCATCGACCCGGATCTGGTGACGGTGGCTGAGGTCGACGGTCGGGTGGTCGGCTTCGGGCTGACTCTGCCGGACCTGAATGCCCCTCTGCACAAGGCCTACCCTCGGCCGGGCGTGCCGGAGTGGTTCACATTCCTCAAACTGCTCTGGCATTGGAAGGTGCGCCGCCAGGCGAAATGGATTCGAGCCTTCGCCCTGGGAGTCCTGCCTGAGTACCGCGGCACGGGCGTCGACGCCATGATGTATTTCCACACCCTGGAATGCGCCATGCGCAAGGGGTACCGGTCGGTCGAGATGAGCTGGCTGCTCGAGTCGAATGAGATGGTCCTGCGATCGGCCGAGATGCTGGGGGGCCGCCGCTACAAGACCTACCGCGTCTACGAGAAGTCCGTCTAGTGTCCCGTTTCAGAAGGTCGACGAGTAGCCGATTGCCGTTTGCCAGGGGATGGGGCCATCTGCGGCGGGCTTAGCCGAAGGGATACAAGCCGAAGGGCAATCGGGCCGGTTGCCTTCTAAGGATGTCTGAAACGGGACACCCATCCGCCGCTGGTTGTCGGCGCAGTGTCTGCCGTCGGACAGGCATCCGGGCGGCATTTGTGCGACGATGGTGGAGAAAGGACTCCACTGATGGCTCTCGATGCAGCGTGGCTGCCCAATCTGTTCTACCTGTGCCTGGTGGTCGGCCTGTGGGTGACGGCCCTGGCGCTGGTTTCGCCCGGGACCGGCGCCCTCGAAGGGCTGGCGCTGTTGCTGCTGGGTGGAGCGGCCGTCGGGATGCTGACCTGGCCGGTGAACAGCCTGGCCTTCATCCCGTTGATCCTGGGCGCGGCGGGCTTCGTCCTGTCCCTGGTCCGGCGGCAGCAAGGCGGCCTGTGGCTGCTGGCTTCGGCCATTCTGATCAGCCTGGGCTCGATCTTTCTTTTCGAAAGCGCCTCCGGCGGCCCGGCGGTTCAGCCGGTGCTGGCCATCATCATGTCGGCGCTGACGGTGCTGCTCTTCTGGGTCGGCGTGCGGCGAGGTCTGGAGGCGCAACTGGCGGCCCCGACCGTGGCCGCCGCCACCGTCGTCGGTCAGATCGGCGAAACGCGCTCGCCGGTCGACCGCGAGGGCGAGGTCTACGTCGGCGGCGAAATGTGGTCGGCCCGCGCCGATCAGCCGATCGCCGTGGGTCAGCGCGTCCGTGTCCGCAGCCTCGACGGCCTGGTCGTCGAGGTCGAGCCAGTCGATTAGGAGGTCCTTATGACCGAATTCACCGTCGCCCTGTGTCTGATCGTCGCCGTCGCCCTGGTCGGGCTGATGCTGCTGTTCAGCGCTATCCGCGTCGTCCAGGAGTACGAGCGGCTGGTGGTCTTCCGCTTGGGCCGCTGTATCGGCGAGAAGGGGCCGGGCCTGGTGATCCTGTGGCCGTTCATCGACCGCGGCGTCAAGGTTGATCTGCGCGAGCAGGTGCGCGAGATCCCACACCAGGCGTCGATCACCAAGGACAACGCCCCGATCTCGATCGACTTCCTGTGGTACTCCAAGGTCGTTACCGCTTCGGCCAGCGTGCTGCAGGTGGGCAGCTTCGAAACGGCGGCGCAAGGCATGGCCACCACCACGCTGCGCTCGGTCATCGGCGCCTTGCTGCTGGACGACGTCCTGTCCCAGCGCGAGCACATCAATCAGTTGCTGCGCGCCAAGCTGGATGAGGTGACCGAACGCTGGGGGGTCAAGGTCACCAACGTCGAGATCCGCGAGATCATTCCCCCGCGCGATGTCCAGGACGCCATGAACCGCCAGCTGACGGCCGAGCGCGTGCGGCGTGCGGTTGTCACCGAATCGACCGGCACCCGGGAGGCGGCGGTCAATGTCGCCGAAGGCGAGAAGCAGGCCGCCATCCTGCGGGCCGAGGGCGAGCGCCAGGCTCAGCTCCTGCGAGCGGAGGGCTACTCCTTGGCGCTGGAGCGCATCTTCGCCGTCGCCCAGACGGTCGACAGCAACACCATGACGCTGCAGTACTTCGAGACGCTGAAGCGCATGGCCGAAGGCGCGTCGACGAAGTGGATCTTCCCGATGGAGTTCACCCGGCTGCTGGAGACGTTCTCGGAGCGCGGCCCCAAGGCCTAGCGGAGACCAAGACCGGCCTCTCCGAGGGAAAACGATCGTCCCGGCACCAGGGACGTCGTAGGGGCACGGCATCCTTCGACTACGCTCAGGACAGGTGCCGTGCCCCTACCGGTGGAACTGTCCGCGAGAGCGGGCGCGTTGCGATAGAATCGCTCACGCCCGCTCTCGATTCTCGCGCCCACCCGTCCTCCTATGCCCCTCGAAGCCCCGGCCCGCGTCACCATCGCTCCCGCCACCTGGCGCGACTTCCGCGACGTGCTGGCTCTCGAACGGCTCTGCTTCGTGGGCGACTCCTGGCCGTGGATCGATATCATGGCGGCGCTGACCTTCCCCGAGGCGGTCCGCCTCAAGGCCACGCCGGCGCAGGAGGATGGCGAGGGCGCGGGCAACCACGGCGATGGACTAAACGGCATCACTGCCATCGGCTTCGTCTTCGGCGACCGCCGTCGGTCGCAGGGGTTGGGCTGGATCGCCTCGATCGGAGTCCACCCGGCTTACCAGCGGCGCGGGGTGGGAACGAGGCTGCTGGCGGCGTGCGAGCGGGCGCTGGGGACGCCGCAAGTGCGCCTGACTCTGCGGCTTTCGAACACATCGGCGCGTCGGGTGTACGACGCCGCCGGTTACGTCGAGATCGGCCGCCTCGAGCGTTACTACCGGGACGGCGAAGACGGGATCGTGATGGAGAAACTCATTGGATAGTGGACAGTGACCAGTGATCAGTGACCGGTGAAACCCTGGGAGACTACTGATCACTGATCACTGATTACTACCTTTGACGTCCTACCCCCCATCTGGTAGACTTCCCCCGTCGGGCGTTGTACCCTTCGCCCACCGGCGTCCTTCGACATGCTCAGGACGCCGATCTCTTGGAAGGAAAGGGCTTGACTCCATGCGAATACTCCTCCTGAAGGACGTCTACAAACTGGGCAGGGCCGGCGACGTGAAGAAGGTCGCCGACGGCTACGGCCGCAACTACCTCTTCCCCAAGGGATTGGCGGTTCTGGTCACGCCGGGCGCGGTCAAACAGGCCGACAAGATTCGCTCGGCGGCCGAGACGCAGCGCTCCAAGCTCAACCAGGAGCTGGGCGGCGTCGCCGAGAAGATCGGCGGACTGACCCTCGTCTTCCCGGGCAAGGCGGGCGAAACAGGCAAGCTTTACGGCTCGATCACGACCGCCATGCTGGCGGAAGCGATCCAGCGCGAAACCGGTTTCGCCGCCGACCGGCGCCAGATCGACTGCGAACCGATCAGGACCCTCGGCGTCCATCCGGCGCGGCTGCGCCTGACGATCGACCTCGTCCCGACTTTCTCCGTCGTCGTCCATCGCGAAGGCGAACCTGTCGAATCCGCCTACAAGACGGAGGTGGTCGAGGAGGCGGAGGACTTTGGCGAGCTGAAGGCCGCCCTGGAGGCCGAGGAGAAAGCCGCTCGCGAAGCACCCCGTAGCGAAGCGGAGGGGCCGACCGCCGAGTCCCAGCCCGAAGGGGCGCCGGCAGAGGCCGAGGCCGAAGCCGAAGGCGAGCCCGGGTAGCCCCGGACGGGTTCCCCCCTCGGGACATGGAGACTATCGGCCAGCGTCTGCGCCAGGCGCGCGAGCGTCTTGGCCTCTCCCTGGAAGAGGCCGAGAGAACGACGCGTATCCGGTCCCAGCACCTGGCCGCGCTCGAACGCGATAACTTCGAAGCGCTCCCGTCGCCGATCCAGGCGCGCGGCTTCCTCAAGAACTACGCCGACTATCTCGCGCTCGACACCGATCGCCTGCTGCAGGACTACGGCGCCGGCCCATCGACTCGCCGCCCGCCGGCCACGCGGCCGGCGACGGGGCAGCGGGCCGAGGTCCGTGTCCGCCGTCGGGGATGGTTTTCCGCCGACCTGCTCGTAGCGGCGACGATCGCACTGGGAACGCTCACTTTGATGGTGTGGGGCGGCGGTCGCTTGATGGCTTCGCTGCGCGCGGCTGCCGCCCCGGCTGGGCAGAGCTCGGCGCTGCTGATCCCGACGGTGACTGAATCCCCGACGGCCACCGTCCCGCCGCCGGGCTCCGGCGAGCCGATCGCGGCGCTCGAAGCCCCCACGTCGACGGCGACACTGCCACCGCTCAACCTGCCCGGCAGCGGGGTCAGCGTCCGCGCCTTGGCCGTGCAGCGGGCGTGGGTACGGGCCCTGTCCGACGGTCAGGAGCGATACCAAGGGCGTGTCGAGCCCGGCGCCATCATCGACCTGACGGGCGACCGCCAGGTCGAAGTCACGACCGGCAACGGCGCCGGGCTGCGCCTGACTCTCAATGGAGAAGACTTGGGACTGATGGGCGGCCTGGACGAAGCCCTGACGCGCATCTGGACCACCGACGGGGAGATCACCCCGACGCCGACGGTCACGCCGACGCCGACTGCGACGCCGCACCCATCGGCAACTCCCTTTGGTGCGACCCCCCTGGGTCCGACGGGGTAAGGAACATGTTCCCAAGTTCGCGCCCTGGCCCAGTGACTGAACCGAGTGAGCGCCGAATCGCCACATTCTGCCCCACCCCCTACCCCCTCCCCGGAAGAGTAACGAAGCAGGCGGTCTCTTGGGCGGGGAGGGGGTGGGTTTCTCAAAGAGGGGGCGGGGGCTCTGCCCCCGCCCCCTCTTTGAATGATTCTCCCTCCCCCTGCAGAGTCACTTCCGAAGCGAGTGTCGCGCAAGCAGGGGGAGGGGAAGGGGTGGGGGTCGGGCGATTCGCCCATCAGCTTGACAAGGAATTCCCAGGCCATCGGTTCTCACGACGAAGACATGGCGAGGCGAGATGACCCCTCCTCGCTTCCATCTAGTCTCGCTCGGCTGCGCCAAGAACACCGTCGATTCTGAATCGATGGCGACGCTGCTGGCGCGCGACGGTTTCCAGCCGGAGGCGCAGGCCGCCCGTGCCGACGTTCTCATCGTCAACACCTGCGGCTTCATCGCCCCGGCGCGTGACGAGTCGATCGAGACGCTGCGGCGCCTGGCCGCCGCCAAGCGGCCCGGCCAACTGCTGATCGCCGCCGGGTGCCTGACCCAGCGCTACGGCGCCGACGTCGTCCGTCAGGTTCCGGGAATCGACGGCCTGCTCGGGACGCGGCGCTGGATGGACATCGTCGAACTCGTGCGGGGCCTGCGATCCGACGGCGGACCGCAAGTGCGCTATGACTTGCCGCCGGCCGAGACCGTCGGGCGGGACGAGCGCGGGGTGCTGCGGGCCTCGGTGGCGGGCGCCAGCGCCTACCTCAAGATCGCCGACGGCTGCCGCCGCCCGTGCGCCTTCTGCGCCATCCCGTTGATCAAAGGCACGGCCGTCAGCCGTCCGCTGGAGACGCTGGTGGATGAGGTGCGGCAGCTCGAAGGCCAAGGCGTGCGCGAGGTCATCCTGATCGCTCAAGACACGACCGATTACGGGCACGACCTGGGACTGAAGGACGGTCTACCGACCCTGTTGGAGACGATGCTCCAGGCGGCGCCGCGCATCGACTGGTTCCGCCTGCTGTATGCCTACCCCGGCGCCGTCAGCGAGCGGTTGATCGACGTAATGGCGTCCGAGCCGCGGCTGCTTCCCTACCTGGACATGCCGCTGCAGCATGCGCATCCGGCCGTGCTGCGGCGCATGCGCCGCCCGGCGAACATGACCGCCGTCGTCCGCACGTTGGAACGCATGCGGCAGGCGATGCCGCGCATGGCGCTGCGCACGACCTTCATCGTCGGCTATCCGGGCGAGACCGAGGCCGAGTTCGAGGAGCTGATGGGCTTCGTCGAGGCGATGCGCTTCGACCGGATGGGCGTCTTCACCTTCTCCTTCGAACCCGGCACGACCAGCGAGCCGCTGGGCGATCCGGTGCCGCAGGAAGTTAAGGAAGAGCGGCGGCGGCGACTGATGGAGCGGCAGCAGCAGATCTCGCTGGAGGTCAACCAATCCCACGTAGGGCGGGTGCTGCCGGTGCTGATCGAGGGCAGCGATGGAGGCCTGTCGCTGGGCCGATCCTATCGGGACGCGCCCGAGATCGACGGGATGGTGATCGTCGAGGGCGAGATCCCCGCCGGCGAGATGGTGCCGGTGCGCATCAGCGGGGCGATGGCCTACGATC
>CAZMVJ010000077.1:0-12537 GCA_964569445.1 uncultured Anaerolineaceae bacterium
CCGCTACGCTACGGGCGGCTTCGCACGGGGTAGGAGGTCTGGGGGTAGGGGGAGCTTTGCTCCCCCTACCCCCAGAATTACCCTCCCCTCTCCCTGCACGAAAGCGAGGGACGCATGCCCACGCGGGCGCAGGGGGAGGGGCTGGGGAGGGGGTCGGATGGCGGTCGCCGTTTTTCCGCAACCTGCTAGTCGGCGCCTTGTGCTGCTCGCGCTGGCTGGACTCCTGACAGGAGCCTGTGCCCGGCAGTCTTCGATCGCCGCCACAACCGAAAGCGGCGTCAGCGCGCCGCTTGCGAATGCCACGCCTCTCCTTCCGCTCAGCTCGACCGTCCAGCCAACCCCGCCGGCCCGCGTGTTGACGGAGGCAGGATGCTGCGCGCGTCATTGGTGGTCGGCTGATGCTTCCAAGGTTCTCTATATCGATGATCCCCCGGGAGACTCGCCGCTCGGGATCTACGCCGCGCTGACGGTCGGCGGACAGGTGAGCCTGGTCTCGACTTCCGTCTCCGGGGAGGACCTCGCCCCGCAGGACGCCCCGCCCGAAGTGGTGGAGGCGCTCAATCGAGGGAACCCAGCTTTTCCTCTTCCGGCCGATGCCGACAACGTCCGCCTGTCGTCAGACGGGACCGCCGTGGCCTGGACGGTCGGCAGCAGCCTGCCGGTCAACGTCGATCGGCGTCAACGCTCCCTGTGGGTCGTTGGCGGGCCCACGGAGCTCCGCCGGCGGTTGGCGGTCCTGACGGGAGGGGACCTCGTCGGGTGGGCGGAGGATGGTGAGGCGGTGGTAGCGACCGGGCGCATCTCGGCCGACGGCGCGCCGGGCATCTGGCGCATCCCGATCGAGGGGAGTCCGCCGACGCAGTTGGCCGAAGCCGAACGCCCCAGGGCGGCGCGCCTTTCCCCGGCGGCGAGATGGTTGGCGTACTACCTGGCATTCGAGACCGAGCCGGCGCGCAACGGACTTTGGATCGTTGGGACTTCCGGCGAAGCGGCGCGCCAGGTCCCTTCGTTCGGTTCCTACCGCTGGGGCGCCGATGAGCGCCTGTTCTTCATCCCCTTCGACCCGGAGGATCGGCCCCTCACGCTGGCAGCCTTCGAGCCGGCGACGGGCACGACGGAGGTCGTGCGGGAGGCGGAGGCATTTCCCGGAGGAATCGCCGCCAACGATTGGAGTGTGTCTCCCGATGGCCGGTGGGTCGTGTATCGATCGGCCACCGACGCGGCGCTGTGGATCGTTCCGATGAGCGGCGAATAGGCCGCATGCTATAATCCCGCGCCGGCCAAGAACCCTCCGGAGAGGTAGCGTAGTCTGGCCTAACGCGCGCGCCCGGAGAGCGCGTGAGCCGAAAGGCTCCGTGGGTTCGAATCCCACCCTCTCCGCCTGCGACACCGCCCACGCGGTGTCGCTTTCTTTCACCGGGGTCGCGCGGGAGCCGTCTGGTATACTGCGCCGCCGTGAAGCCCCTGCGAGAGTGGATCGATGCCAATCCGCGGCGCGCCCTGCGCAGCGGGACGTTGTTGCTTGCCGCCGCAGGTCTGTTGGTGTTGGCGGCCGCCGCGCAACGTCAGGTCACCATCGTTATCGACGGCACGCCCCGGCGCATCGCCACGACCGCCAGGACAGTGGGGGGCGCCGTGCGCGACGCCGGCCTGGATCTGACGGCGGACGACTCCGTCGTGCCGGCGGCGAGCGAATCCCTGCAAGGCGTCGACCTGATCGAGGTTCGCCGGGCGCGGCCGGTCCAGCTCGAGATCGACGGAGAGCTGACTCGCATCATGACCGCTGCCGCCCAACCGGAGAATATCCTGGCCGAGGCCGGGGTCCGCCTCTTCCCCGGCGATCGGCTGTGGGTCGACGGGCTTCCGCTCCCGACGGCCGCGCCGCCGACCAGGCCCAGCCGTTTGCGTCTTGAGCGCGGCTATGCGGTCAATCTGAACGGGGCGGGCGCAAGACAGGCGATCAACTCTGCCGGGGCCACCTTGGGCGAGGCGCTGTGGGACTCGGGTGTGCGGCTGCGCGCCGCCGACAAGATGTTCCCGTCAACCGGCGCATCGCTCGAGGGCGCTACCGGGGTGCGCTACGAAGCGGCGCGGCGGATTTCCGTCGAAGTTGATGGCGGCGTCGTGCCTTCCTGGGCGGCCGGAGATTCGGTGGGGCAGGCGCTGGCCAATGCCGGCGTCCCGCTCGTCGGCCTGGACTATGCCGTCCCGGGCGAAGGCTCGCCGCTGCCGGCCGATGGGGCCGTGCGCGTCGTCCGCGTGACCGAAGACGTCGAATTGGCGCAGACACTGCAGGCGTTCGAATCGCGCTGGGAGCCGGCGCCGGATATCGAAATCGACCATCAACAACTGGTCGACCCGGGCGAAAGCGGTGTGCTGGCGGCGCGAACGCGGATCCGCTTCGAAGACGGCCGGGAGCAAGGCCGAACGCGCGAGCCGGAGTGGGTCGCCGTCGAAGCGCGCGATCGGATCATGGGGTACGGAACGAAGATCGTGATCCGCACGCTCGATACGCCAAACGGTCCGATCGAATACTGGCGCGCCGTCCCGATGTACGCCACATCGTATTCGCCCTGTCGCCTCGGCGTCCCCGGCTATTGCAGCACGACGATGGCCAACGGCGAGCAGCTGGAACAGGGCCATGCCGCTTTCATCGTCCGCTGGTATCGAGTGATGCGGGGCCAGTACGTCTATGTCCCCGGTTACGGCACGGCCAAAATCTCCGACACTGGCGGCGGCATACGCGGCAAGCGCTGGATCGACCTCGGCTACAGCACCAGCGATTACGTCTCCTGGCATGGTTGGGTGACGGTCTACTTCCGCACCCCCGTTCCGCCCGAAGGCTTGATCATGTGGGTGCTGGAGTAGCCGGCATCCCACCTTCGCCGGGAGACGACTCGTCGTCCGCCGCGCCAGCGAGCCGCTGGCGCCGGGCGGCGCGCATCCTCTCCGGCGAAGTCGCCCGCAAGGGTTATCTTTCCGGCCTCGACCAGGGCCTGATCAGCCTCACCAACTTCACGGCCTCGATCCTGTTGGCCCGCGCCCTCACACCAACCCAGTTTGGCGCCTACGGAGTCGGCTTCCTGCTGCTGTACCTCGGCCGGGCCTTCCAGGAAGGATTGATCGTCCAACCGATGACTTCCCTGGCCCCGGGAATGCAGGTCGACGCCAAGCGACGTTACCTGACAGGGTCCGGCGCGCTGCAGGTGGGATTGGCCGCGGGTGAGGCGGCAGCCTGCGCCGCCCTCGGCTGGCTGTTGACCCGCTGGGGGAACACGGTCGCGGGCCCGACGCTGTTCGCGTTGTGGCTGCCCCTGCTCCTGGCCCAGCCGCAAGAGTACGTCCGGCGCGTCTTCTACACTCTCGATCTCGTCAGCTTCGCCGTTCTAAACACATTCGTTTCGAGCGTCGTCCGTCTGGTGGTCACGGCGTGGCTGCTGACCGCCGGGTCGGACACAGGCACCGTCGGTCTGGTTGCCATCGGGTGCGGCGCCGCCGCCGGTTTATTGCTGGGGCTGATCGAAACGCGGCGCCTGTGGGTCCGCCGCGGCGTCGACCTGGCGGCCACCTGGCGCAGGAACTGGGGATTTGGTCGCTGGGTCCTGGGCAGCACGGTCGCCAACTGGATCGCCGTCGATGTCTATCCGGTGCTGACCGCCGGCCTGGTCAGCTTCGCCGCCACCGGCGCCTACCGCGCGCTGCAGAACATCGTGGCCCCGATCCACTCCCTGCTGCGCGCCATGGACACCTACTTCACCCCGCGCCTGGCCGAGCGGCGGCGGATTGCCGGGCCAGGCGGGGTGGAGCTCATGGTGCGGCGGATGTTCCTGGTGACCGGGCCGCCCGTGGCGCTGGTCCTCATCGTGGCCGTGACGTTTGCCGAGCCGCTGCTGCAGCTGCTGTACGGCCCGACCTATGTCGAATACGCCGGCGGGATGCGCCTGATGGCGATCTTCTACGCGCTGCTGTACTCCTTCTGGCCCATTCAATCGGCGTTGAAAGCGCTCGAGCGAACGCGGGCGATTTTCCTTGGCAGCCTGGGGGCGATGATCGCCATGGCGACGGTCGGGGTGTGGGCCATCCTGCGCATGGGGGTCTACGGCACGATCGCCGGCCAGGCCCTGAGCGCGGCGATCCTCTCCCTCGTCCTGTGGTCGAGTTGGCTGCGTTGGAGGCATGCGCAGGGCAACGGCGCAGGAGCATCGGCCGTGACGGGAGCGGAGCCCCCGGAAGCGCGGTCGGGCTAGAGGCTCGCCGTCAGGCGGTTCCGCCGGTCGCCCGCCGTCGGCCGTGCAGCCAGGCGCGCGGGAGGCGCCCACGCCATCCTGGGCGCCAGCGCAGCCAGAACACGACGGCGAAAGCGATCAGGATCAACTTGAAATCGAAACCCAAACCGGCATGTTCGATGTACAGTCGATCGAAGCGGAGTTTCTGGCGCGGCGTGATGTAGTAATGCCCGGCGACTTGGGCCAGCCCGGCCAACCCCGGCGCCAATCGGTGACGGTCCGCATAGGACGGGAGGCGGCGAAGGTACTCGGCCACCAGGACCGTCCGCTGCGGACGCGGGCCGACGAAGCTCATCTGTCCGAAGAAGATGTTCACCAGCTGCGGGAGCTCGTCCAAGGCGGTTTTCCGCAACAGCGTTCCGAGGCGAAGGACGCGCTCGTCGGTCTTCTCCGACCACACCGGTCCGCTCTCGGCCTCGGCGCCGTGCACCATGGTGCGCAGCTTCCATTGACGGAAGTTGCGGCCGCCGCGCCCGACGGAGTTCTTGACGAAGAAAAGCGGCCCCGGATCCTCGAGCCATAACAGTAGGCAGACCAGGATCGACAGCGGGGCGAGAACCACAAGGCCGGCCGTCGCGGCCACGACGTCGAACGCTCGTTTGGCGAGCGGCATTCTCGTCCCGGAAGGAAGACGGGCCTGGTGGACCTCCAGCACAAACCGGGTCACCTCGGGAGGCGGCGGCGAGTTGTCCTCCCACAGCCCGTCGTCGCGCCAGGAAGCCGCCAGGCCTCCGGCGAATGCGCCCAGCACGACGAAGATCAGAGGCAACAGCAGGCGGCTGCTCGCTGCCTGAGCCGCGAACATCCCCGCCGCGAGAAGGGCCGCCGTGATGAACGCAGCACGATAGGCGGCCGCCGAGGATCGGCCGGCGACGTGGACGACCAGCCGGTGGAGGCAGAACGCTGCCGCGCCGGTGAAGAAGGCCGCCGCCATTAGGGCGACGGCACTATCGAACCTTGAGGACGAGAGGGCGTAGCGCGAGGCGCCGACGGCCAAACCAAGAGCCGACAGCAGAAACCCGATCGCGGCGACGATCGCCGACAGGAGCCGACTTCGAAGGGAAGAGGATTCGTCCCTGGATCGCTTGGAAGCGGGTATCGTCACGGAGGCTCGCGACGCGGGACTCAACGCCGGTCGCGAGCGGATGATACCAACCCCTCCGAAGGAGGTCAATCGCAGCGCCGTCGGCGGCGCGGGCAAGGCGCCAAGGGTGGGGCTCGGGAGTGCGTGATACAATCGCCGCCTCAGGCCGAATCCTTTCAATCGCATGTCCTCATCGCGCCGAGTCAATCCGTGGGTCTTCGCCGCCGCCATCGGCGGCGTCTTGCTGGTGGTCGCCGTGGTCACCTCGGCAGGCGCCGTCGCGCGCAGCCTGACGTCGCCGCTCGGCCCCGGCCTCGAGCTCGCCACCGTCACGGCGCCGCCCAGCGCCACACCGCCCAGCGCCTCGGCTGACGCGCCTTCCGCACCGACCGGCATCGCACCAACCGCCACGCCGGCGCCGCTGTGTGGCGGCCCGCCGGCGATGATCGTGCTCGGCGTCGGCGCCGACAACCGCGAGAACAACTACCTGTACGGCCTGGCCGACGCCATCCGGGTGGCGCGCATCGATTTCACCGTCCCGGCGGTCTCCGTGCTGACCTTCCCGCGCGACCTGTGGGTGGAGATCCCCGAGATCTCGGACCACTACGGGATCGACCACGGCAAGCTCAACCAGGCCTACCTCTACGGCAACCCGGGGATGGGCTACTACGACGGCCCGGGGGCCGGCCCGGGCCTCCTGGCGCGCACCCTCGACCTCAACTACAGCCTGCGCGCCGACCACTATGGCGCGGTCAACATGCAGACTTTCGTCCGCCTGGTCGACGCCGTCGGGGGGATCGACCTCTTCCTGGACCAGGCCGTCGATGGTCGTCCGATCGATGAGAAGACGGAAGATATGGGCTACTTCCGCGCCGGGGAGCACCACATGGACGGGCAGACGGCGCTGCGCTTCTCCCGCATCCGCAAGACCGACAACGCCTTCCGCCGCGACGATCGGCAAACGCAAGTGCTGTGCGCGCTCAAGGACAAGCTGCTTTCGCCCGAGGTCATCCCGGACATCCCCGAGATCATCGCCGCGTTTCAGGGATCGGTGCTGACCGATCTCAGCCCGGCCCAGCTGGCCTCGCTGGTGTGCCTGGGGCCGATGATCCGCGCCGAGAATCTGCGCTTCGCCAGCCTCCCCGAAGAGCTGCTGACTCAGACCCGTAACGCCGAGGGATCTTTCATCCTCGAGCCCGACCAGGAGGCGCTGCGGGAGCTGGTGCAGGCCTTCTTGGCGGGGACCTGGCCGACCGAACCCGACCAGCCGTCCTGTCCATAGCGTCGGCCTCCTCTTGGACTCATCCGCCCTCGAACCGGCCGACGATCTGAGCCGACGCGACGTCGTCGAGAGCCTGCTGCGCCGCCATCGGGTCCGCCCCGAGAAGCGCCTCGGCCAGAACTTTCTAATCGACCATCAGGCGCTCGACCAGGTCGTCTCGGCCGCCGAACTCGGCGGCGACGATACCGTCCTGGAGGTCGGCGCCGGGTTGGGCACCCTGACGCGGCAACTGGCGCGGCGCGTGAGCCGCGTCATCGCCGTTGAATACGACCGACGGCTGGAGCCAATCCTGCGCGAGACGATCGGGCAGGACCGCCGGATCGAGATCGTCATCGGGGATATTCTACGGATCGACCTGCGGCATTTGATGGGCGATGCCCCCTACGCCGTTGTCGCCAACATCCCTTATCAGATTACGTCGCATCTGATCCGGCTCATGCTCGAAGCCGAAACGCCGCCGCGACGGATGGTGTTGACCGTCCAATGGGAGGTCGCCGAGCGAATTCTGGCCGTGCCAGGCGACATGAACCTGCTGGCGCTCGGCGTGCAGGCCTATGGGGAGGCGAGGATCATGGCGCGTCTCACCGCCGCCTCGTTCTACCCGTCGCCGCGCGTCGACTCGGCCGTCCTGAGGATCGATCTGCGGCCGGCGCGCCTCGGACCGCAGCAGGCGCGCACGGTTTTTCGCCTGGCGCGCGCCGGCTTCGCCCAACCGCGCAAGAAGTTGCGCAACGCCATGGCGGCCGGCCTTCACCTGGCGCCGGCGGAGGTCGAAGAAAGTCTGCGACGGCTCGACGTGTCGCCCGACGACCGGGCGGAGGATCTCTCGTTGGACGATTGGGAGCGACTGGCGGCAGGGTGGGACTCGTTGCGGCCTGCGTAGGGGCGCCAGATTGTGGATCTCTGGATTCCCGCCTACGCGGGAATGACAATCGCCCCGCGTCACCTCCGCGAAGGCGGGGTAGAGTCACCAATCCCGCGTGATCTCGCTAACGTGCGAACGACCGTGGAGGGGCGCTCTGCGCGCCCCGGCCACGGAAGGAAGGCAGGCATCCTGAGCGAAGTCGAAGGATGCCGTACACCGATGGCGAGCGTATCCTGGATCGACCGGCGCGCTTCGACTGCGCTCAGCGCGCCTGAATCTCGAAAGGAGCAGTCACGCCTGATTGCGTCGTGAAGCGCCCCCCCGTAGCCCGCGATGGGCGATCAGCACCTGCCACACGCGCAGCGCAGCTTCCAGCTGGATGCGGAACGACATCTTCGACCGTCCGTAACGCCGGTCTTCGAAGGTGATCGGCCGCTCGATGATGTGGTAGCCAAGCCGCTGAGCCACATAGGCCATCTCGACCTGGAAGACATACCCATTCGACCGAATGCGGTCGAGCGGCATGCCCCGCAGGGTCGCCGGCCGCCAGACGCGGAATCCACCGGTGACATCGCGCAGCGAGAGGTGCAAGATCCGGCGTGCGTACCAGTTGCCGAAGCGGGAGAGAGCGACGCGCCCGGCGCTCCAGCGTTCGTCGAGCCGGCCCCCGGCGACGTAGCGGGATCCGAAGGCGGCATCGGCCTGCTCCAGAACTGCGAGCAGCCCGGGGATCGCTTCCGGCGCGTGCGAGAAGTCCGCGTCCATCTGGACGACCGCCGACGGATCGAGCCGAAGCGCCTCGGCGAAGCCGGTCAGATAGGCCGTGCCCAGCCCGAGCTTCCCAGCGCGGTGAACAACGATCATCCGACCGGCGTGCCGCCCGGCCAGATCCTCCGCCACCTCTCCGGTGCCGTCGGGGGAACCATCGTCGACGACGAGCAGGCGGATTCCGGCCACCGGCAGAGCCCACAGCCGATCGACCAGCTGAGGCAGGTTCTCGGCTTCGTTGTAGGTCGGGACGACGACGATCGGTGTGCCGTGGGAGGTCATGGCGAGATTCCCGAGGCGGAGACTACCCGCCGTTTTCCCAGCGAAGGCGGAATTCGCACGCCGGCGCTCCCTGCGCGCGGCAGTTCGTTTCTTCGACGTGGGTTTCTGCCTCGGGGGCGATCCACGCGGCCGCCGCGCTCAACAGACCGAGCATGGGGGCGCACGCCGATGGAGGCGCGGTCCGTCCCCAACAATCGGGACATGCCTCCAGCCGCAGGATGATGGCGCTTTGCTCCTCGCGGGTGGTCACTGCCGTCGAGGTCATCGGGCCGAAGGTCCGAGCCAGGCCGTACATCCCGGCCCGCAACCGTCGGTCAACCGGAAAGGCCTGAAAACCGGGGTCTCGCATCGCCGCCACGGCGCCCACCGGCCGCAGCACGCGCTCGAAAGCGGCGCTGCCCATCCGCCGGCCAAGCCCGCGTGCGCCGCGTGCGCCGAGAGTTTCCTCCAGGCCGTTGAGCCAGGCCGCCGCCTGGGCGAAGTCGAGGGTCTCGCCGGCCAGCGATGATTCAGGGCGGCCGATCCAGGCCTCCAGCCCCGAACGGCGCAGGACGGCATCCGCCCCGTGGCGTCCGACGAGGTCGACCATCACCTTGAGGTAGCTTGCCGCGAAACCGGCGGGTAGAGCCTTGCCGCTGGGTACGGAAGCGGCCATGCCTGCGCCGCGCGCGCTAGAGCAGCGCGGCCAGGTCCTCGGTCGCCCGGCGCATATCGAGGAAGAGCAGGCCGAGCTTGGCCTGCTTACGGGCGAGGACCGTCAGGACCGCATCGCGCCCGACCGACATCAGGACGACATAGCCATTCTCGCCCTTGATATACACCTGATCCAGGTTGCCCCGGCCAAGCTCGTTGGCGATACGTTCACCGAGGGACAGCATTGCAGCGGACATCGCCGCCACCCGGTCTTCTTCCACCTGGGCCGGCAGGGCGGAGGCCATCGTCAGTCCGTCGACGCTGACGACGGCCGAGGCTTCGACATCGGGCGAAGACGCCGCCAGGTCGCGCAGGCGGGCGATCATCTGATCGGTGCGCGATTTCGACAAGACCTACTCTCGAGGCGGCACCGCAACAGGGGCGCCGCGAAGGCGGAAATCTAGCATAGCGACCATGGGCTGTCAAGCCGATCGTGAGGGAAAGTATAATCGGCCCGTTTGTTTCCCGGCTGGTACCATCGGCTCCGGAGAAGCGCATGCCCGAATGGCTTGAGCACCAGATCGTCCTGTACCTGACACAGATCTTCGACGCCATCGGATGGGGCGGGGTGGTCGGGATCATGGCGCTGGAGAGCGCCAACATCCCGATCCCGAGCGAAGTGACGATGCCCCTCGCCGGCTGGCTGCTGGTGCAGGCGCGCGGCGCCGGGCCCTGGTCGGCCGTCTTGCTGGGCGGTCTCTATGGGGCGATCGGCTGCACGATCGGATCCCTGGTCTCCTACGGGTTGGGCGCCAAGGGCGGGCGGCCCTTCCTGGACCGATATGGCAAGTACCTGATGATCAACGCTCACGATCTGCAGGTCGCCGATCGTTGGTTCGGCCGTTACGGCGAGTTGACGGCGTTCTTCTCGCGGCTGCTCCCCATCGTGCGCACCTTCATTTCATTCCCCGCTGGAATCTCTCGGGCCCGCCTGGTACCGTTCACCGCCTACACTTTCCTCGGTTCGTTCGTATGGTGCGCCGCGCTCGCCTACGGCGGCTTCGTTTTCGGCGCCCATTGGGAGGAGCTGAGGGCGATCATGCGTCCGTTCGACATCCCGATCGCCATCATCCTGGTCGCCGGCTTCGTCTATTACCTGGCCCACCACATCCGGCGAGGTCGGCGCACGGCCCAACCGTAAGTTTCGGCGGACGCTCCGCCGGATGCCTAACGGGTTATGGAAAAACGGCGCCTGCGAACCAACCCCTCCCCTGACCCCTCCCCCTGCGCCGGCGAGAGCTCGCGTTCCAAGCTTTCGTCCAGCGGGAGGGGAGGGAGTTTCTGGGAGGTGGGGGGGAGCTTTGCTCCCCCCACCTCCCAGACCTCTTACCCCGTGCGAAGCCGCCCGTAGGGTAGCGGAGGGCCTCTCCGCCATGTGCCCGCGGACATCCGCCTCAAAGTCCGCGGAGGGGGGGTAGGGGTGAGGCCGGAGGCGGGTTTTTCAACAGCCTCCTAAACCTCGCTCCGCCTCGCTGCGCGCCAGGCGACCCCAGATCAGGACGAGTCCCAGGGCCGAGGCCACGGCCAGGGCGATGAGCAGCAGGGCTGCCGCCCCGCCAAAGCCGGCGAGAGGCGGCGGGCTCGAAGGTGTGATTGGGACGGAAGTGATTCCGATCGTGACGGCGGCCAGGTTCCACATGCCGTGCATCGCCATGGCCGCCAGGAACGTGCCGACGGCCACGGCGTAGCGCTTCCTGCGAAAGGCCTGCATCAATCCGTAGCTCGTAAGCGCCGCTGTGAAAACGTGCAGGACGGTCGCCCCGATGCGCGCAATCGTCGTGACGATCCAGGCCTCCCCCGGCTGCGTCAGGAACAAGGCCTCGAACAGCGCGTAGCCGGCCCCACCGAGGGCTCCGGCGAGAAAGGCCTCCGCCGCCGGCAGCCCGCGTCGAAGGAAGGGCCACACCGCCATCGTCTTGATCAGCTCCTCGATGACGGGGATCGCCAGACCGACGTACCCATACAAGCCGATCAGAACGAAGGGCGATTGGAGAAATTCGCCTGCGCTTTGCAGCGCCAGGTCAGGATCGGCCGCCGATTGTTGGAGGGCCGACGTCCATACCTGACCATCCGGGGAGGTCAACAACCAGACCGCCACAATCAGCAGCAAGGGAAGGAGGACGGCGAACTCTAAGACCATCGCCGTCAACGGCATCGCCGTCAGTCCGATGGTGAAATGACCCCACGCCCGCAGCGGCGTGATCGGCGGTCCCAACCGGCGGACCAGCCAGCCGACCAAGATGACGGAAAGGCAAGCCGTCCCGATCAGGCCCAGCGGTCCCAGCACCAGCGGCGCCGCGCCGCGAACGTGGGCTAACCACCCAAGGGCCAGGCACCCCGGGTACCCAAGGATCGGCACCAGCCAAATGCCGCTCAGACGGCCGCGAGGCGGAGGCGGAACACCGAAGACGGCGCGGCCCGACCAATACGCCGCCGGAGCCAGTGCGACGGCGACGGCCAGCGCGCCGGCCATTGTCCACAATCCGGTCAACGCGTTGAACTCGTCCCCGTCGAAAGCCGCAAGGAAGCCGAGTCCGCCGAGGGCGACGGCACCCAGTAGCGCTATGGCGATCCCGCCGAGGGCCGTGACGAACATGAGAATCTGGATCGTCGTCGGAGATCGTCGCCCTTCGCCCTGAGCGAAGCCGAAGGGCTCGGGACGAGGACGAGCAGAGTTCATTCTGTCTCCTCGATTCGCACCCGGCGGACAATGGCGGCATCAGGCGACAGCAGGTCGATTGCCGGCTCCCGCGCCGGGAGGTCCATCAGCAGGTCCAGTCCTTCGACGACTCGGCCGAAAACGGTACGCGAGCCATTCAAGAGGGGCAGGGGCTGCAGCGTGATGAAGAATCGGCTGCCTCCCGATCCTGGACCGGCGCTGGAGAGGGCCACCACGCCCGCCTCATCGAAGTTCCAGGCCGCGTCGATCTCGTCCGGCAAGTGATACCCGGCATCGCCGAAGCCGGTGTCACTCGGATCGCCGGTTTCAACGAGCGCTCCGGGCTCGACCCGGAAGATCGTCATCCCATCGAACCACCCCTGGCGGGCCAGAAAGACGAAGCTGTTGACCGCTTCCGGCGCCGCCTGCGGCAGGAGCTGCACGACGACCTCGCCCAAGCCCAGCTCCAGGGTGGCAGTGTATCCGCTGGCGAGGTCGATCCCCATCGCAGGCTGCTCGTCGTACTGACGTTGGGTCAGCAGTTCGAGGCGGACGGCCGACTCGAGGTTGAGCGGGGTCAGGGAGAGGCGAAGCGGCACTCCGTTCAGAAAAACGGTG